>CAZQIE010000195.1:0-1639 GCA_964593675.1 uncultured Opitutales bacterium | reverse complement strand
GCCGCCGCGCCCCTCCGCGCCGCCCAGGAAGCCTCCTTCCGCGCCCACCTCGACCTCGCCCGCCGCCTCACCTGCCCCCTCGTCGTCCACTCCCGCGGCGCCTTCGACGACTGCCTCCGCCTCATCGACCAAAGCGGCCTCGACTGGACACGCGTCGTCTTCCACTGCTTCCCCGACGGCCCCGAAGCCCTCCAGAAACTCCTCGACCGCCGCGCACGCGCCTCCTTCACCGGCATCATCACCTACAAAAACGCCGACAACGTCCGCCAAGCCCTCCGCGCACAAGGCCTCCCCACCCTCATGCTCGAAACCGACGCCCCCTACCTCGCCCCCACACCCCACCGCGGCAAACCCAACGAACCCGCCTACCTCCGCCACACCGCAGAACACGCCGCCCTCGCCCTCGGCATCCCCCTCTCCACCCTCGACACCACCACCACCGCCACCACCCGCGCCTTCTTCAACCTCCCCGCCCCCTAACGCACCCTCGCATCACCCACACACTCCGTTCAAGCTGTCCCATCAAGCGGGGTCGCTCTCCCCTCCTCGCCGACGCGATAATCGGGCCCACAATCGCGCGTCCCATACCCCCCGTCCCTGCGCTCCAGCAGCCCGCGCAGCCCAACACCATCAGCCCACCCAACGTGCGGCCAAAAGGCTTTACCAAAGGAAAGCATGGCCCTAACGTGGACTAACGCCCTTTGGCATCACCACCCCCACCCAACATGAAGCCCCTCCTCCGCACCCTCGCCGTCGCCCTCGCCCTCTTTGCCACCACCCTCGCCACCACCGCGGCAACCGCAACCTACAACGCCGTCCTTCAGGCCGTAAAAGAAAACAACGCGTGGCAGAACCTCCCCGTCGCCAACAACCTCCTCTGGGTCACCGACAGCGGCGGCAACCGCAACCCCGGCCTCTCCTGGCAGCAGTTCGACTTCGGCTCCGGAGCCGAATGGGCCGTCAAGTGCGTCACCTGGACCAACTACGCCCCCGCCTACGACCCCGCCGTCACCGGCTACCACGCCCTCAAACAAGCCTCCAACCGCCAACTCTTTGTCACCCTCGCCGGTCAAATGACCAGCTACTTCGCCAACGACCCCACCCAAGCCAGGACCCACGACCGCATCGCCCAGCTCCTCGGCATGGACACCCTCTCCGGCAACAACCACTTCGCCGAATTCTGGGTACGCCCCAGCGACCTCTTCCGCCCCTCCCGCGACTACACCCTCACCGGCACCACCCGCAACAAGAACGAAGCCTTCACCGGCGGCAACCCCGACCCCGCCTACTTCGGACAACCCCGCTACAACGGCACCGTCCCCGCCTACGAGACCGAACTCATCCGCATGATCGACAATACCCCCGTCCAGCCCTACGACAGCCCCGGGCAAGCCAGCGACCCCTACCACTGGATGTTCCCCTTCTCCGGCCTCGGCTACACCTTCGACTGGGCCACCGACGCCGGCAAAACCGACCCCGCCACCATCAACGTCGGCTCCACCCTCCACATCGGCCTCTCCGAGTTCATCGTCAAAACCAACGGTTCCTACATCACCGAAAGCTGGAACGCCGAACTCTCCTACATCCCCGAACCCCTCGCCGCCCTCCTCGCCACCGTCACCGCCCTGCACGATGCGGG
>CAZQIE010000194.1:0-1717 GCA_964593675.1 uncultured Opitutales bacterium | reverse complement strand
TACCTCGCCTCCGCCCTCCTGTGGCTGTAACCCATATGTCGATTGGCCCTAGACGACGACGCGGGTCCAGTAAACCTTGAGGTAGCGGCTTTCGGGGCAGTTGGACATGACGGGGTGGTCCATGCCGGGGCCGGTCCGGTCGAGGAACTGGAGGCGCTTGTTCTGGCGGTGGGCGACGCGGATGAGGGTGCGCTCGAACTCTTCTTCGGAGAGGAGGCCGGAGCAGGAGCAGGTGATGAAGAGGCCGTTGGGCTGGACGAGTGTGAGAGCGAGCGCGTTGAGGTCCTCGTATTTGCGGCGGCCGCCGTCGTCTTCGCCGTCGCGGCTTTCGACGAGCTTGGGTGGGTCGAGCATGACGACGTCCCAGCGTTCGCCATTTTGCTGCATCTGGCGGGCCCAGGTGAAGGCGTCGCTGTGGACGAGCTTGATGCGGGCGTTGTTCAGGTTCGCGTTATGGCGGGCCTGCGCAATGGCCTTTTCATCGAGGTCCACGGCGGTGACGTCTTCCGCGCCCCCGAGGACTTTTGCGGCGAGGGAGAAGCCGCCTGTGTAGCAGCACAGGTCGAGCATGCGTTTCCCGTGCACGAGTTTGGAGAGCTTGAGGCGGTTTTCGCGCTGGTCGCAGAAGAAGCCCGTCTTGTGGCCTTCCTCAAAATCGACGGCGTAGCGGATGCCGTGTTCCTTGATTTTGACGGAGCGGACGGTGGGGGGCGGGGGAAGGTCTTGCGCGCGGATGCCCTCGATCTTGGCGACATGGGGGTCCACGTGGACGACCTCGCGGCGGGTGCCGAGGCGTTTGTGGAGGATGGGGAGCCAGTCGCGGATGCGGCGGTAGACGCCGAGGGTGGTGACTTCGACGCTGAGGACGTCGGCGTAGCGGTCAACGACGAGGCCGCTGATGCCGTCGCCGTCAGAGTGGATGACGCGGTAGGCGTCGGTGGTCTCGGGATTGAGGTCGACCTGGGTGAGGCGCAGGTCCATCGCGCGGTCGAGGGCGCCGTGGAACCAGGCTTCGTCCACGGCTTCTTCGCCGTGGTGCATGATGCGCAGGGGGACGCGGGCGGTGGGGTTGAAGAAGCCGGTGCCGAAGCGTTTGCCTTCTTTGTCGTAGACGGCCACGAGGTCTCCGGCCTTGGCGTCGGGCGAGATGCGGCCGATGAAGCGCGGGAAGACGCAGGGGTGGTACGTGAAATATTTCATCTGCACCCAGGGGGTGCTCCAGCTTTCGCTGCCTTCCGGGGCTGGGCCGTCACTGCGCATGCGGGAGGACGGGCGCTGTGCGTACGGGGGGCCGGGGCGGCGGTGCGGGGGGCGTGGAGAGCGGTCGAAAGCCATGATGGGAGAGGGATGAGCGTGGGCGAAAACGCGGTGGTGGCGAGGCTAGAGCTTGGGTACGGCCGCGAGGAGCTTGCGGGTGTAGTCGTGGCGGGGGTTCTCGTAGATTTCCTCGGCGGAGGCCTGTTCGACGATTTTCCCGTTGGTCATCACGAGCACGTCGTCGCTGATGTGCTCCACGACGGCAAGGTCGTGGGCGATGAAGAGGTAGGTGAGGTGGAGTTCTTCCTGGAGGTCCTGGAGGAGGTTGACGATGGAGGCCTGGACGGAGACGTCGAGGGCGCTCACGGGCTCGTCGCAGACGAGGAACTCGGGCTGAACGGCGAGGGCGCGGGCGATGCCGATGCGCTGGCGCTGGCCGCCGGAGAACTCGTGGGGGTAG
>CAZQIE010000193.1:0-1750 GCA_964593675.1 uncultured Opitutales bacterium | reverse complement strand
ACCTCGCCTCCGCCCTCCTGTGGCTGTAACCCATATGTCGATTGGCCCTAGGGCCGTTCCATTTCAAGTTGTCGCATGCGCCGACGCTGCGGCGACCACGTGCGGCGTGGACCGTTTCGTTCGGCTGCATGGCTCGGAATGCGGCTCTTGGCAGTATGGACGCCCTATCCTCGCGCGTCGGCGCGGAGGGAGATGCCCAGGCCGCGTTGAGCGACATCTTGAGGTAGAACCGCTCCAGCCTGCTTTTTTGCCCGGGATGTACGGGCGCCCGCACCTTACGCGGCCTTGCGGCGGCGGTAGAGGGCGAGGGAAAGGGCGGCGAGGCCGAGCAGGGGTGCGACGGTGGCGGGCTCGGGGATCGCTGTCGTGAAGGAGGTGACGCGCACGGCGTCGGCGGTGGAGATGACTTTGCCTGTGGCAGAGCCTTCGATCACGGCGGAGAAGGTCTTGCTGTTGTCCATGCTCCAGGCGGTGCCGACGTTGTTGATGGTCGTGAAGGAGACCCAGCCGCCGCCAACGTCGTAAGAGGCCGTAAGGGTCTGGCTGGTGTTGTCGTAACCGATGCGCAGGGCCGCCGCGTTGGCGTTGGTGAGGAAATAGTTCTTTGCGCCCGTCACGCCGCCAGAGGCTTGGCTGGTGTAAACATCAAAAATCTGAGTGCCGCTGCCGTTGACGTAGGTATCGAGGTAGATGCCAAGGTGGTTTGGCGGGGGCGCACCCGTGGTGTCCGTGCGGTAGACGATGAGCCCGACTTCGACGTGGGCGTCTGCCACGCTGTTGAGGTTGAGGGTATTGGGACGCTCGGCGTTGATGGTGAGCTGCCAGGTCTCGTTGAAGCCACCTGTCTGGAGCCAGGGAAGGGCGATGCCGGAGGCAACGACGCCTGGGGTTTCGAAATAGAGGGCGCCGCTCTGCGTGAAGGAGGCTGTGGAGCCTTGAATTTGCTGCTGGGGGCCCCACTTGGTGTTGTCGATGGTCCCGCCGGCAAAATTGTCCATGCCGTTGAAGACGGCGTGGAGGGGGCATGTGGCGAGGGCAAGGGAGGCAAGGGCGAGGAGCTTCTTCATGGGCTTTTTTTGCCAGAGGCCCCCTTTTCCCGCAATAGAAAAACGGCGTTAGGGCTGGTATGGGGGACCGGAAGGCGGGGGCGATCTGCCTTAGCCTGAAAAGCGGCGGTCGAGGTCGGAGCGTGGGAACTCGAGGAAGGTGGGGCGGCCGTTGGGGCAGGTGAGTGGGTTGCGGCAGCGCAGGAGGCGGCGTGCGAGGGTGAGGGCGTCGTCGTCGCCGAGGCGGTCGGAGGGGCGGGTGGCGCGGGTCGCGGCGAGGCGCGCGGTTTCTTCGTGGAGGAGCGCGGGGCGGTCCGGGCGGAGGGCGCGTTCGCGGACGAGGGCGATGTAGTCGCGGAGGAAGGGTTCGGCGGCTTCGGGTTCGAGCCAGTCGGGGAGGGCGGCGGCACGGTAGAAGTCGCGTCCAAAAGGCTCAATATCGAAGCCGTTGGTGTTGAGGAACTTCAGGTGTGTCTCGAGAGCGGCGGCGTCGAGGGGGGAGAGCTGGAGGTTTATGGGGAAGAGGAGGCTCTGGGAGGGGGTGTGGCCGGTTTGGAGGCGTTCCTGGATGTCTTCGAACCAGACGCGGGCGTGGGCGGCGCGGAGGTTGAGGATGGCGAGGCCCGCGGGGGTGTCGAACAGGGCGTAGCCGTCGCGCCATTTGCCAATGTAGCGCCAGGAGAAGACGTGCTGGGCGGGCGTGG
>CAZQIE010000192.1:0-1873 GCA_964593675.1 uncultured Opitutales bacterium | reverse complement strand
CTCCGCCCTCCTGTGGCTGTAACCCATATGTCGATTGGCCCTAGGGCAGTTCCATTTCAAGTTGTCGCATGCGCCGACGCTGCGGCGAGCGTGGACGCCCCATCCTCGCGTCGGCGCGGGCGGAAAAGTGATTTAAGGAGGTGCGACATCTTAAAGTAGAAGTGCTCTAGTCAGCGCGAGCGTCATGATCCGGTCACGGAACTTGGTGCCCCGGGCATCGGTTCTGCCTTCGAGGTTTTTGCCCACGAGCTTCGCGTTCGGGTGCGCGACAATGGTGAGCTGTTCGTTATAGACGAAGACGTAGAGGGCGGCGTTCAGTTTGTCGACGTAAGGCGGCAGGCCCTCGCATATGGCTGCAATTGTGCCCGGGACGTCTTTTTCGAGCGCGTTTCCGGTGACGTGCACAAGCGCCATGACCTGCTTGGCTGAGATGGGTGCCTCCGCGGTCCCGGCCTGTTCGTGTGCGCGCAACACGCCCAGGCAAGCGAGCGCGAACAACGCCGCTGCGGTGAGGACCGTTGTATGCAACCTCCGGCTCATCGCCCCTATTATCTTCCGCCAGCACAGGGGGAGTCCACCGCGATTTGCGGCTGCGGCGAAAGGCTTGAAATCTGCGCGCGGCGCTGGGATGCGGCGAGCGTGGGCGTCCCGTTTTAGGGCACTTCGACTTCAGGTTGTCGCTTGTGCCGAGGCAGTGGCGAGCGTGGGCGTCCAATCCTCGCGTCGGCGCGGGTTAGACGAGTGCGCGAACTTGAAATGAAACGGCGCTCGACTAATCCCGGGGGGCCTGGAGCAGGTTGGCGGCGGGCTTGCGGGCGCGTACGCCGGCGAGGTTTTTGGCTTGGGCGGAGGTCCGGCGGGACGAAAAGAGTTCGCCGAGCGAGTGCAGCGCTTGGTCCACAGAATCGAGTTCTTCGTGCAACTGTTCGGCGGCTTGCGCGGTTTGCGCGGATTGCTCAGCCGTGCGCAAGGTCTCCTCGGTCAGGGTCTCCATGGCCTGCCGGAGGGTCTCGACGTCGCGCTGCTGCTCGTCCGATGCCGCGGCGGTCTGGCTGGCGGCGTCGTTGGACTTCTGGGCGCGTTCGACGACTTGGGTGATGGTTTCAAGCACTTCGTCGCCGGCTCTCGAGCCTTCGCGCGTCTGGACGACCTGCGCCTCTATTTTGCCCGCAATCTCGTGTGCGAAGGACGCGGACTTCACGGCCAAGCTGCGCACCTCGCTGGCGACGACGCTGAAACCTGCGCCCGCCTGGCCCGCCCGTGCAGCCTCGATAGCGGCGTTGAGCGCGAGGATGTTTGTCTGAAACGCGATTTCGTCAATGGCCTTGGTGATGCCGGCGATCTCGCAGCCGCTCTGTGAAAGGGACTGGAGGGTGCCGTTGAGTTCGCGCACCTTGGTCGCGCTGGATGAGGTGAGGCTTCGCGCCTCCTCGGCCAGTGTCTGCGAACGCCGGCTCGTCTCCACGCTGGTCTGTGCGCGGGTGGTCAGTTGGGCCAGTGACGCGCCGATGGCATTGAGCGCCTGAGCCTGATTTTGCGCGGCCAACATGAGCGTCTGGCTGGACGCCGTGGAGGTGGTGGCTTGGGCGGAGAGGCGTTCGGAGCTCTCGGCCAGACCGAGGGTGACTTGCCGGACTTCGCGAAGGGCGCCGCGGACAAAGCGGGCGAAGAGGATGAAGACGACGACGCCGAAGACGGCAACGACGCCAGATATGCGGACGTGCAGGAGGGCGCGGGCCTGGGAGTCCTCAATCGTTTTTGTCTGGGCCGCGGCGATCTGGTCGGCGGTCTTTGTCATCGCCGTGATGGGCGCCTGCATGGGCCAATCGACATTTTAGACTGTACAGATTGTGACCGAGCTGTTTGAAGCTTG
>CAZQIE010000191.1:0-1963 GCA_964593675.1 uncultured Opitutales bacterium | reverse complement strand
TACCTCGCCTCCGCCCTCCTGTGGCTGTAACCCATATGTCGATTGGCCCTAGCCCGGAGCGCCGTGGGCATTTGGGCAAAAGGAACGTCGGAAACAGGAGGGATCGCGGCGGGAAGAAAGCCCGTTCGCGCCTGTGGAAAAAAGCCGGCCGCCCCGGGCCCCATGGATACGCGCCTGTAATAATCCTGTTTTGGTGTTGCCAATTTATTGGCCGATGGCATGTTAGCTCCTGCAACAGGGAAAGCCGCTCTGGATTGGTGAACTGTCAGTTGATGGGATATAAGTCAGGGGCAGTTTGAAATCCGATGGTCGGAAACGGTTCGAGTGAAGGGCGTCCCTGGCTGGTATATGGATAATAAGCTATTCGTAGGTAACCTCTCCTGGAGCGCCGAGGAGCAGGACCTGCAAGATCTGTTCGCCCAGGTGGGTAGTGTGCAGGAAGTCGCGATCATGCGCGACAAGTTCACGGGTAAGGCCCGCGGCTTCGCGTTCGTGACGATGAGCACGCCCGATGAGGCCCAGGAGGCGATCCGCCGTTTCGAAGGCCAGGAATTCATGGGCCGCGAGATGAAGGTGAACATCGCCCGTCCCCGTGAAGACCGTCCGGCCCCGCGTGGCGGCGGCTTTGGTGGTGGCTCCCGCGGTGGCGACCGTCCCCGTGGCGGCGGCGGCAATTTCGATCGCCGGAAGAGCTTCTCGCGTGACCGCGAGGACCGGTACTAAACCCCTGACACGCCTTTTTTAAGGCGGATCGAGATTTCAAAGCCCGACTGGTCCTGTATCAGTCGGGCTTTTTGTTGCCCGGGTTCCCGGGCGGCGACGCCCGTAGTTCCGTAGCGCAAGGTTCGGGCACAGGACAGCCGGGAGGGTGCCGCCCCATCTTCGCGTCGGCGAGGGCGAAGGAGGCCCGGCTACTGAGGCGGCAACTTATACGGGACGTGCTCTTGAGCAGCCAAGCGCCATGGCTTTTCCGGGAAGCATGCGGGCTTGTTACAGGTTCGCGCCGCGTCCCTTAAGGACGTCCTGAACGCAGGCGAGCAGGGTATCCGGGGTCACGGGTTTGGTGAGGAACGCGTCAATGCCGGCATCCCGCATGCGTTCCTGGTAGACGGAATGCACATGGGCCGTCAGGCCGATGATGGGGACGCGGGTCTTGTCGGCACCGGCGGCACCGCCCCGAATGAGGCGGGTGGCCTCAGCCCCGTCCAGCTCGGGCATCTGGACGTCCATGACCAACACGCTGGGCGAGATCTGCCTGAGGGCCTCGACAGCCTCCCGCCCGTTGCCGGCGATTTCGACGCGCCAGCCGTCTCGCTCAAAGAGCGCGCGCATGAGCAACTGGTTTGCAGGGTTGTCCTCGGCAACGAGCACGAGGGGACGCGAGTCCGCAGCCACGGGTTCCTTCGGGGTTTTTGGGGCCCGCTCCACCGTCTGGGGGCCGCGGAAATGACGCCAAAGGGCGGCACCGAGCTGGTGGTAAACAAGGGGTTTGCTTACGATTGCGGCCTCAGCCTTCATGCGGGGCGGGAGCGCGGCATCCTGCCCCGGGGGCACCATAAGGAACACTGGCACGTCGCGGAAAGGTTCAGGGAGTTGCCGGACGGCCCGGACGGGGTCGGCGGCTTCCCGCGCCGCGGAAGGCAGGTCAAAGATGGCCAGGACCGGGGGCTCTCCGGGGTGTTGAAGCGCCCGCAGCGCGTCTTTCACGGTCTGGGCGTGCACGACTTGCGCGCCCCAACACGCGATCATGGAGGCCGCCTGCTCGCGGAGCTCGGGGCTGCGGCTGGTGAGGATGACGCGCTTGCCCAAAAGCACGGCAACCAACGGGTCTTCCCAGTCAAAGCGATGCAAGGTAGGCGGCGCGTCGTCCGCGATGATGTCAAACGTTGCGCAGGTCCCCCGCCCTTCCAAGCTAGGGCCAATCGACATATGGGTTACAGCCACAGGAGGGCGGAGGCGAGGT
>CAZQIE010000190.1:0-2031 GCA_964593675.1 uncultured Opitutales bacterium | reverse complement strand
TCGCCGCCTGGCACCCCATCCCCGCCGCCGTGATCGCCTGACGGAACACATGGTCCGCGCAGTCCCCTGCCACGAACACCCCCGGCACCCGCGTACGCACATTACTCCCCGGCACCGGCACGAAATACCCCTGCTCGTCCAAATCCAGCGCCCCCACAAAAGCCTCCGAGTTCGGCTTGTGGCCAATCGCCACAAACACCCCCTTGCACGGCAACTCCGACACCGCGCCCGTCTTCACATTCTCCACCCGAACCCCGCGCACCTGCCCCGCCGCATCCGGCAACACCTCCCGCACCACCGAATCCCAAACCGGCGCCACCTTCGGATGCTCCACCACACGCTTCGCCATCACCGCGCTCGCACGCAACGTGTCACGCCGGTGGATCAACGACACCTTCGACGCAAACCGCGTCAAAAACAACGCCTCCTCAGCCGCCGAATCCCCACCCCCGATCACCACCACCTCCATACCCCGGTAGAACGCACCGTCGCACGTCGCGCACGTCGTCACGCCCTTACCCCCAAACATCTCCCTCTCACCCGGCACCCCCATCAACCGCGGCGACGCCCCCGTCGCCACGATCACCGCATGCGCCTCGTACACCGCCGACTCCGAGTACAGCCGCTTCACCTCCCCACTCAAATCCACACGCGCAATCCGGTCGCTCTGGAACCGCGCCCCCATCCGCTCCGCCTGCTTCCGCATCCGGCTCATCAACTCATACCCGTCCACACCCTCCGGAAACCCCGGAAAATTCTCAATATCCGACGTCGTCGTAAGCTGCCCCCCCGGCTGGGAACCCTCAATCACCAGCGGCGCCAAATTCGCCCGAGCCGTGTAAATCGCAGCAGTCAGACCAGCGCAGCCGGTCCCAAGAATAATCACATGTTCCATGGTCGCTTTCCTCCCTTCTCCCCAAACCGCCGCCCCCGGGTCAAGCGCCGACCACAACAAAGCCCCAAAACCTCCCCCCCGAAGGCACCTCTCTTAAAGATCGCGCACCCACTTAAATCACCCATCCGCCCGCGCCGACGCGAGGCCGGGGCGGAGGCGCATGCGACAACTTAAGGCAGAAGCCCCCCATCGCGAAAAGTCGGCCCACGCCGTGCGTAACTCGCGGCCTTCCGAGCCCAGATTGTGGACAAAGCCCCCACCGCGAACAATCGGCCCACGCCGTGCGTAACTCGCGGCCTTCCGGGCTCAGATTGTGGACAAAGCCCCCCATCGCGAACAATCGGCCCACGCCGTGCGTAACTCGCGGCCTTCCGAGCCCAGATTGTGGACAAAGCCCCCCACCGCGAACAATCGGCCCACGCCGTGCGTGGCGCCCACTTGAAAGGCAACAGCTCTAGCGCGAACCGCCCCCCACCCCATCGGGCCGCGACAAAAACGCCGCCACGCCCTCCGGCGTCGCCCTCAGCGCGCTCTGCCCCTTCTGCCAGTCGATCGGACACACCTCGCCGTGCTCCTCGAAATGTTGCAGCGCGTCGATCATCCGCAACGTCTCGCGCACGCTCCGCCCCAGCGGCATCGCATTCACCACCTGATGCTGCACCACCCCCGCCCTATCAATCAGGAACAGACCCCGGTACGGCACCAACTCACCCGACGCCTCCAGCCTCCCGCCCTCCAGCCGGTATTCCCCCGCCAGCACCCCGTACGCCGCCGCCACCGTCTTGTTCACATCCGCAACCAGCGGGTAGCCCACCCCCTGAATCCCCCCACGGTTACGCGGCGTCTGCAACCACGCGTAATGCGTGAACTCGCTATCCGTCGAGCACCCCACCACCACCGTGTTCCGCGCCTCGAACTCCCCATGCGCCTCATGGAACGCGATCAACTCCGTCGGACACACAAACGTGAAATCCTTCGGATAGAAAAACAGCACCACATACCGCTTACCCAAAAACTGCTGCAGCGAGAAATTCTCCACGATATTCTCACGCACCACCGCCTTAGCCACAAACTCCGGCGCCTTCCTGCCAATCAAAACCGACATCGGGGGACCCTTCCTTTGGAAATTAAACGTG
>CAZQIE010000189.1:0-2066 GCA_964593675.1 uncultured Opitutales bacterium | reverse complement strand
GCATGCACCGCTACGGCATCAACAACACCCTCGTCTTCTTCGGCTCCGCACGCACACAACACCCCGACATCGCCAAAGCCCGCCTCGAAAAACTCGAACAAGAGTTCGCCGGCCTCCAATCCCTCACCCCGGAGCAGCTCCGCGCCCTCGACGACGCACGCATCGCCGTCAAAACCTCCCCCTACTACGAAGCCGCCTACCAGCTCGCCTACAAGCTCACAAAGTGGTCCATGCAGATACCCGACCCCCAGCGCCGCTTCCCCGTGTGCTCCGGCGGCGGTCCGGGTGTCATGGAAGCCGCCAACCGCGGCGCGCGCGACGCCGGCGGCCTCTCCATCGGTCTCGGCATCAGCCTTCCCTTCGAGCAACGCATAAACCCGTATTGCACACGCGAACTCAGTTTCGTCTTCCACTACTTCTTCGTCCGCAAATTCTGGCTCTTCTACCTCGCCAAAGCCCTCATCGTCTTCCCCGGCGGCTTCGGCACCATGGACGAACTCTTCGAAGTCCTCACCCTCATCCAGACAGAGAAAGCTGGCAAAAACGTCCCCGTCATCCTCTTTGGCGGCGCCTTCTGGCGCCCCTTCATGAACTTCGACGTCCTCTCCGAATGGGGCACCATCTCACCCGGCGACACCGACATCTTCAAGATCGTCGACACCGTTGACGAAGCCCTTGAGCACCTCCTCCCCGAACTCGAACGCGCCAGCAAGCACATCGAGCCCCCCAACACCGCCTCCCGCCCCGCCTTCCATATCCCCTTTGGCGAACCGCCCCCACCCATGGCCTGACGCGCCCACCCTCACACGCCGCGCGCCCACCACACCCGCTGCCCCAGGCCCGTAACACGCTCGGTCACAAGACGAGCGCCACCCGTAACCCCTTGCCCCACATGACGGGGCAAATGGCCGCGCGTCACCACGCCAAACGTCCGCGGCCATGCCCGCGCAACCCCGACCAGGCCCTAGGGGTAAAAACCGAGCCATCCCCTGATTGGACGGCGGAACATTCGCCGCCGCGCCCGTTCTAAATAATCCGTTAACAGGGGATTCTCTGCCTGTCGGAGCAGGCGGCAACGGTCCCCCCTTTTATCGAAAAACCGAGCTAGGGGCGGGTCGTCGCGGGCGCCACCGGCTCACAACCGCGTGCGCCCTATGTCCGCCCAATCCGAACAAGTGTCCATAGACAAGATCCTGATCGACCGTTACAAGCAGGGCGACGACTCGGCGTTCGCGGAAATGGTCTCCCGTTATTGGGACCGCATCTTCGCCCGCGCGTTCCAGCTCCTGAAGAACCGCGAAGACGCCGAAGAAGTTACCCAGGATACCTTCCTGCGCGCACAGCGCGGCCTCGACCAGTTCCGCGGCGACGCCTCCTTCTCCACCTGGCTCTTCCAGATCGCCACCAACCTCGCCCACAACCGCTACTGGTACTGGTGGCGACGCAAACGCGGTGAAAGCGTCTCCCTCGAAGCCCAAGTCTTCGACGAAGGCGACATGACCCTCGTCGACACCCTTTCCGTCGAAGGCGAAAATCCATCGCAAGCAACTGTAACCCAAGAGCTTGTGGATCGCGTTGCCGACCGCATGCACCACCTTAACCCGAAGCACCGGGAAATTCTGACCTTGAGGAACGTACAGAACCTGCCATATGAAGAAATCGCTCAACGTCTGGGCGTGAGCATAGGCACGGTAAAGAGCCGGATCGCACGTGCCAGAGAGAGTCTCCGGGAAAAAATGGGCGAAGAGTTCAAATGACGGACACAAGGTTTGAGGAGTTGGTAAATCTATATCTCGACAACGAGATCAGCGCCTCAGACCTGAGGTTGCTGAAGTCTGAGCTCGTCGCCAACCCGGCCCGCAAGCGAGCGTTTGACCAGCACTGCCGCCTCCATCTGGCCACCCGCAAGGCCCTCATGCAGACCGGCGCTGACGACAAGAAAGCCGAAGCCCCCGCCACCGAGCACGCAAGTGCCCGCAGCCCGGAACGCCGCCGCAGCCACGCCCACGGTTCCCGCGGAATACGCGGCGGTAGCCGTCTCGCCCCCGCGCCCCGCCCCGAACGCG
>CAZQIE010000188.1:0-2080 GCA_964593675.1 uncultured Opitutales bacterium | reverse complement strand
GCTTCAAACAGCTCGGTCACAATCTGTACAGTCTAAAATGTCGATTGGCCCTAAACGGAACCTGCCCTAACCCCGACCTTCGACAACGTCACATCCCCTGCCTGGATTGCCTCAAGCTTTCCATCCGCCCTCCGCAGCAGCAACGCCCCCGACTCATCCAAACCGCACGCCACACCCGTCACCGGGTTTTGATGTCGCTGAGCGGTGACCTCCCGCCCACGCAACGCATCATACCGCTCCCACATGCCCCTGAACCCCACCTCATACCGCCCCGTCACAAATTCCTCATACCCCTCCAGCGCCCGCGTCACCACCTGCGCCGTAACCCCATTCACCGGCAGCACCTTACCCGCCGCCTCCGAAAGCGACGTCGCGATCGCACGCACCTCCTCCGGAAACGCCGACAAATCACCCGCAATATTCAACCCCAAACCAAAAATCAGGTCCCGCGTGTGATCCGCATCAATCCGCGCCTCCGTCAACATCCCCGCCACCTTCTTCCCCCCGATCACCAGATCATTCGGCCACTTCACCCGCGCCGGAATCCCAAACCGCTCGTTCAGCAGCGCGCACAAACTCACCCCCATCCACAACGTGAACTTCGGCATCCGCGCCGGCGGCAAATTCGGACGGAAGACGAACGTCGTGTACAAATTCCCCGTATCCGCGCTATACCACGCACGCCCCAACCGCCCCCGCCCCCTCGACTGCCGCGCCGCCACAATCACCAGCGGCGTCTGCGCCCCCGCCGCAATCTGCCGCTCCGCCTCCGAGTTCGTCGAATCCACCTCCTCCAGATACAGCAGATTCGTCGAACACCGCCCCAATTGCAGGTGCGCCGCCAGCAACGCCGGATGCAAATGCGCCGGCTCCCCCGTCAACCGGTACCCCCGGTTCCGCGTCGCCTCCAGACAAAACCCCTCCTCCCGCAGCCGCTCCAGCCGCCCCCAAATGCTCACCCGCGACACCCCCAGCTCCCGCGCCAGCCGGCTCCCGGAAACATAATCCGACCCCGCTTCAAGCAGGGCGCGCAAAATCGGAACCGTTTGCTCAGGCATCTTCGGAAAAAAGCTAAAAGTTCACCGCCGCACCGCCACCAGCGACTCATACCTCGGACCAAGCTGCGAAAAATACGTCTCCTGCTCGAACGGCCACGCCTGCCCCCCATCCAGCACCCACGCCGGATGCGCCAACACCGCCCCCCGCGCAGCCGCGAAAAACTCCGCGTGGTCCGACCGCACGCAAAGCAGCGCCCCCGGCGCCGTTCGTTCCGCCAGCAAGTCCAGCATCTCCCGGCGCACCAGCCGCCGCCGGTGATGCTTGCGCTTCGGCCACGGGTCCGGGAACAGGAAAAACACCGTCGCCAACCGCACCCCCTCCGGCAGCGCCCCCAGAAATTCGAACGCGTCAGCCTTGAAAAAATGCAAATTATCCTGCCCCAGCCGGTCCCGCTTCCGGTTCGACCGCGCAATCCGCCACGTCACCAAATCCACCCCCAGACACAACCGCTCCGGATGCGCCCCCGCATACGCCGATAAAAAGTGCCCGTGCCCGCACCCCACCTCCAGCGTCACCGCCCGCCCCCCCTCTAACAACGGCCCCACCTGCGCCGCAAGACGCTCACGCCGCGCCTGTGCATCGGCAAGCGCAGTCTCAAGCCCGACCGGCTGGCGCGTCGGCGCGCCCGGCTCATGACCCAAAAAAGTGGCAGCTCTCGGCATGGCGGAAACAGCAATAGCAGGATTTGCCCGAAGGCAACGTACACTTTTCACGCACCGCCCCCGATTTTTGACACCCCCCCCCCCCCCCCGCCAGCCACCCCCCCCCCCCCCCCCCCACACCCATGCGCCGCCCCGCCAAAATCCACGCCCGGAAAAAATTCGCCACAACCAACTCCATTGCAACGGCTTAAAACTTACTCCGCCCCCCCATCGAAGATTTTTCGAACGAAATCCATTTCCGCGTCGTCTTATATTATCGAGAACCCACTGCAAACCCCAGTTGCTCTGAGTTCCCCATAGTTTGTCGTTTAGTTTAGGTTGGAACGCCGCCTCTTCCCAGGGAGGCGGCGTTTTCGTGT
>CAZQIE010000187.1:0-2107 GCA_964593675.1 uncultured Opitutales bacterium | reverse complement strand
ATGACCCGCCCCACCCTTCTACCCCTCCTCCTCCTCACCGCCGCAACCTCCACGGCCTTCGCGCAAACCAACCCCGCTGACCTCACCGGCCCCGACGGCATCCCCTACCCCGACTGGCGCCGCGCCGGCATCCCCGGCGGCATCCCCAACGTCCCCACCGTCGCCCGGGTAGCCGACTTCGGCGCCTTCGCCGACGACGACCGCGACGACACCGATGCCCTCCTCGCCGCCATCGCCGCAGCCGCCCGCGCCGGCGGCGGTGCCGTCGAATTCGGCCCAGGCACCTACCGCCTCGAACGCCCCCTCTGCATCACCGACGACGCCATCGTCCTCCGCGGAGCCGGACGCGACCGCACCAAAATCGAGTTCACCTACCGCCTCGCCGAAGGCGACCTCCGCTTCGTCACCCCCGCACCCGACTCCACCGTCTCCCTCGACACCACCATCGAAGTCCACGCCCACCCCGGCCCCAAAGACAGCACCTACGAAGCCACCGCCACCGGCCAACTCAGCACCCTCACCCTCGAATACAACGGCAAACAAGTCGCCAAAACCACCGCCTCCGAAGGCGGCCCCTTCCGCTGCGCCATCCCCCTCTGGCGCCTCACCCGCGAAGGCGGCCCCATCCAACTCACCGCCCGCGCAACCTGGGTCGGCGGACGCACCGCCACCACCACCCTCTCCTTCCACGCCACACCCGACTTCCTCCCCTACGGCCTACGCCGCCTCTCCTCCCACGACGCCGCCATCACCTTCATCGGCGACGAATGGACCAAACGCGGCATCTACCGCTGGCTCCTTGAGACCGACGCCCCCCGCGGCTCCACCCGCATCTCCGTCCAACCCGGCGGCGGAGACTTCCGGCGCCCCACCGACCTCCCCGGCGTTGGCAAAGACATGCGCTCCCCCTCCACCGCCGACGTCCTCTCCATCGGCAACGCCGTCACCCTCAGCGCCGAATGCCCCCATCCCTGGCAAAAACGCACCGGCAACACCCGCCCCTTCCCCCGCATAAACTACGCCCGCGTCCTCCGCGTCGACGGCGATACCGTCACCCTCGACCGCCCCCTCCGCTTCGACTTCAACGTCGACGAAAAAGCCCGCCTCGACATCCGCTTCCCCATCAAACGCTGCGGCGTCGAAGGCCTCACCCTCGTCCAAACCCACCGCCTCTGGACCCACGGCATCCGCTTCTCCCACGCCCAAGAATGCTGGGTCCGCGACGTCGCCGTCCTCAAAGCCGGCCGCAACCCCATCCACATCGAAAACGCCGCAAACTGCGAAGTCCGCGACACCTACCTCGACGACGGCTGGTACCAACTCGGCGGCGGCACCTCCTACTTCGGCTTCAGCACCGCCTTCGACTGCCTCGCCGAAAACATCAAAACCCACCGCCTCCGCCACGCCCCCGCCCTCAACTGGTCCGCAGCCGGAAACGTCTTCCGCCGCAGCGAGTTCACCCAAAGCGATATCAACTTCCACACCGCCTGGGCCCACGAAAACCTCGTCGAAGCCTGCACCGTCAACGCCGCCTACGGCTCCGGCTCCTACGGCTGGGGCCTCTACACCAGCCGCTATGACACCGCCCATGCCGGCACAGGACCCCGCAACGTCCTCTACGCCAACGACATCACAAGCCCCAATGAGGCCATCATGCTCGGCGGTGCCGTCGACAGCACCCTGGTCCTCTACAACCGCTTCGCCGCCGCCAAAGGCCACGCCGTCGTGCTCCGCAACCGCACCGACAACACCCTCCTCGTCGGCAACGTCTTCCTCCTCGCCGACCCAAAAGCCAACTTCCTCCACCTCGACAAACCCGACATCGAAGCCTCCGGCTGGCGCGTCCTCGACAACCTCATCTACGGCGGCACCGGCCACATGAAAGGCACCAAAACCCTCGTCAGCGAAGCCCACGGCAACCGCTTCGAAGCCCACACCGCAAAACCCGATACCCCACGCCCCCCCGTCCCCTCCATCTTCCTCTGGCAACGCGCCGAATTTCCCCTCCCCAAGCCCGACACCGACTAGCGCGGCTCTACTTCAGGTTCTCGCACAAAGCGCCCGGCTTCTCCCTCCGCTCCGACGCAAAGATCGGGCGGCCATACCG
>CAZQIE010000186.1:0-2313 GCA_964593675.1 uncultured Opitutales bacterium | reverse complement strand
GGGGGCGGGGGGGGGGGGGGGGGCGGGGGGGGGGGCTCTCCGGATGAGAAGGGGCTCGCAATAAGCGGCAGTCCTGGAAATCCTAGGGCAAGGGACGGCACAAGACGGCCCGTGGAAAACAATCAGTGTGGCGTCGCGTATGCCGGGCTTTTAGGGGTGGGTGTGAATAAAGAGGGGGGCCGGGCGAATTTGCCCGGGAAGGCCTCTGTGAGGCGCTGTGGGGCGCCGGGTTGGCGGGCTTGTGGGCGGTTTCGCGCTTTGGGAGGGGGCCGGTGGATTTTGGGCGTTCCCCGCCGTTCCGGCGCTGAAACGAGGGGGCTCCCCTCCCCTGCCCTACTCCGCGGGGTTGGGTTCCGGGGGTGTGGGGGTGTTGCGGGCGCGGAGGGCGACGAGGAGGACGGAGATATCGGCGGGGTTTACGCCGGAAATGCGGGCGGCCTGGCCAAGGGTGGCGGGGCGGACGGCTTCGAGCTTTTGCATGCTTTCGGCGCGGAGGCTGCGGACGTGCCGGTAGTCGAGGTCGGCGGGGATTTTGATGGCTTCGAGGTTTGAGATGCGCTCGATGGCCTTGAGTTCGCGCTCGAGGTAGCCGCGGTAGCGGACGCGGTAAAGGATCTCGTCGCGCTCGGCCGGGGGGAGGTGGTCGAAGCCTTCGGGCATGGCGGGCCAGGTGCCGTCCGGGGTGCGGCGGACGGCTTCGCCGTAGGTGCCGCCGGTGGTCTTTTCGGTCTCGATGCGGCGCAGCCAGCCTTCGATGCGGGTGAGTTTTTCGCGGGTGCGGCGGAGGCGGTCGGGGGGTAGGAGGCTGGCGGTTTCGGCGTGGTGAAGGAGGCGGAGGTCGGAGCTGCCGTGGTTGAGGAGGAGGCGGTATTCGGCGCGGCTGGTGAACATGCGGTAGGGCTCGGTGGTGCCTTTGGTGACGAGGTCGTCGATGAGGACGCCGAGGTAGGCTTCGTGGCGGCCGAGGATGACGGGGGGCTCCTGGCGGACTTTGCGGACGGCGTTGACGCCGGCGATGAGGCCTTGGCCGGCGGCTTCTTCGTAGCCGGTGGTGCCGTTGATCTGGCCGGCGAAGAACAGGTTTTCGACGATCTTGGACTCGAGGGAGGGCTGGAGCTGGGTGGGCGGGGCGTAGTCATACTCGACGGCGTAGGCGGGCCGGAGCATGACGGCGTTTTCGAGGCCGGGGATGGTTTTGAGGAGTTCGATCTGGACGGAGAAGGGGAGGCTGGTGGAGAGGCCGTTGATGTACCATTCGTCGGTGTGGCGGCCTTCGGGTTCGAGGAAGAGGCGGTGGCCTTCTTTGGCCGCGAAGCGGACGAATTTATCTTCGATGGAGGGGCAGTAGCGGGGGCCGACGCCTTCGATTTCTCCGGCGTACATGGCGGAGAGGTGCAGGTTGTCGCGGATGAGGTGGGGGGTGTCGGGGCCGGTTTCGGTCACCCAGCAGGAGATCTGGCGGGTGCCGGGGAGCCAGCCGAGTTTGGACTGGCCGGCATGTTCCACGTGGAACATATCGGTGTCGCCGCGGGTGTCGTGGAAGGCAAAGAGGACGGGTTCGGGGTCGCCGGGTTGCTCGGTGCACCGGGAGAAGTCGATGGTGCGTCCGAGGATGCGGGGTGGGGTGCCGGTTTTGAGGCGTTGGAGTTCGATGCCGGCTTGGGCGAGGGAGGCGGAGAGGCCTTTGGCGGCGAAGTCGCCGAGGCGGCCTCCTTCGTTTTTGTTGCGGCCGATGTGCATGAGGCCGCGGAGGAAGGTGCCGGTGGTGACGACGACGGTCTGGGCGTGGAACTCGATGTCGAGGTTGGTCTGGACGCCGACGACGCGCCCGTTTTCGACGATGACGGCGGTGACGACGGCTTGGAAGAGGGTGAGGTTGGGCTGGAGTTCCACAACGTGCTTCATGCGGAACTGGTAGGCCTTTTTATCGCACTGGGCGCGGGGGCCTTGGACGGCGGGGCCTTTTGAGGCGTTGAGGAGGCGGAACTGGATGGCGGTGGCGTCGGTATTGAGGGCCATTTCGCCGCCGAGGGCGTCGATTTCGCGTACGATGTTGCCTTTGGCGAGGCCCCCGATGGCGGGGTTGCAGCTCATCTGCGCGATGGTGTCGATGTTGCCGGTGAGGAGGAGGGTATCGGCGCCCATGCGTGCGGCGGCGAGCGCGGCTTCACAGCCGGCATGGCCGGCGCCGCACACGATCACCTGATACCGCTGGTCCCGTCCGTATTTGAGTCCGCCCTGCATCGCACGTTTTCTGTGGTTGAAGATAGTAGAGGAGTGTGTGTGGGGGAGTTTAGGGGGGTGGGGTGGCGC
>CAZQIE010000185.1:0-2367 GCA_964593675.1 uncultured Opitutales bacterium | reverse complement strand
CGCATGCGACAACTTGAAATGGAACTGCCCTAGACCGGAACGGCCCCTAATTCTGGGTGATGACCTTCCCCTCGCCCGTGTAGAGGTCAAGAGGCTCGTCGAACTCCAGCTTGATGACGTAGTCGTGGCTCGGCGCCGAAGTCGGCAACCCAAGCCACAGCACGCCCGGGATGCCAGCCCAATGCGCACCGCCACTCACCCGGCAGGCAACAGGAACGTCTTCGTGACCGAGAACGCTGGCGCGGCGGATCCGATTCCGTATGCCTTTGACCGCGATTTCGCCATGCGGTTGGTCCAGCTGGAAAAGGTAGAGCGTCTTTCTGTCTTTTATGAGCGTGCTGGGCCCATAGAAATGGCCATGTGGCAGGCCCGCACGCGTGCCGTATATGGCCTCGGAGCGCGGCTTCAGCCACGCCCCCAGCTCGCGCAAGATGCGGGCCTGTTCGTAGAAGATGGTGCCGTCCGCGAGCGGCGCGACGTTAAGGAGAAGGTTCCCACCCATGCCCGCGCATTCGGCAAGCGTGCGGACGAGTTCCTGCGTGGTCTTGTAAGACGGATCCGTGGCCATCGACCAGCCCCGGTTCATCGTCATGCACAGTTCCCAAGGGCCGTTCGGGGCGCACATGGGTATGCCCTGCTCCGGCGTCGCATAGTCGCCATATTTGCCCATGCGGCTGTTCAGCACCACCCCGGGACGCCACGTGCGGAGCTGGTCGCGCAGTTCCTCAAAGCGCCACTGGCTCTCCGTCCGCTCCCAGTCCCCGTCAAACCACAGCAGGTCCGGCGAATACCGGTCGCAAAGCTCGCGCAGTTGCAGCCTGTGAAAGCGCAGGAAGTTTTCCCACCTGCCGGGATCTTCCGCGGCGCCCTTCTGCGGGTAGGAGTACCGCATGCCCGGGTGCGAGTAATCCGGACGCGAACCATCCCCCTTGAACACGCTCGGGTAGTCCGGATGATTCCAGTCGCAGTGTGAATAATAGAGCCCGCAATGGAGGCCCCGTGCACGCACGGCCTCGCAAAAAGGCCCGACCAGATCCCGGCCCGCGGGCGTGTCGCGCAAAACGGAAAGGTGTTCGGCGGTGTCCCAGAGGGCTACGCCGTCATGGTGCTTCGTTGTAAGCACCGCATACTTAGCACCGACTTGGGAGAACAGGTCCGCCCAGGCCGCGGGGTCGTAACGCCGGGCGAGAAAGGCATGCCGCTGCGCCATGTACAGCTCATGCGGCAGCGAATCGTAAGGGTTCTGCCACGACGCCCCGTGGTTGAAGAAGCTCCACGACTCAGGATACTGCCCGACGGCATAAATGCCCCAGTGCACGAAGATGCCGAACCGGGCGTTTTCGAACCAGGACATATCGGGAGCAGCACAACGATTCATCGCACCAAGACGATGAATTCACCGTCCGGCAGAATCAACCAAAAGCGGGCACGGTGCACGGTGCCCGTCCCAAGCGGTCGAACGTGAGGAAAAGGCTTTAAGCTAAAGCTTTCCCAAGCAGCGCCGCAGCGTCACGAGACAGTCCGTGTCCCGATCCTCAAGGTGACGCGGGTGGAACACAAATTCCTGAAGGCCCGGTTCCGGAAGCCGCATCGCCGCGACGATCTCCCCGCTGTCCATACGCTCGTAACGGTCCGCACCCCACAAGCCATCGCTCACCGGCCACGGCGAACGCTCCCGCAACCGACCGGACCACCACGAACCCCCGAGACCCATGACGCTCTGGATCGGACCACTCCGGAAATAACGCGGACGCCCGAGCCGCAGCCAGGCCACCGGCGCCTCATCCGCAAGCATCGTCATCAGCGAGAAAACGTGCGGGTGCAGGTGGAGGTGGTGGTGTGTATTGATGAACGCGCAGCGCAGGCCCGTGCGTTTGAACGCCACCCATTGCGCCTCAAGCTCCAGCGCCATCAGTTCGCGCGCGTTACGGCTCACCAGCAGCGCCGCAGCGGCCCGCACCGACGAGTTTCCCCACGGCCAACGCTCGCACGAAAGCGGCGTGGAATCGCAGAAATGCAGGTGCAGGCCGATTTCAAGCTCCGGGTATTTCCGGGCCAGTTGAACGGCCTCCTCTGTCCCCGGCTGCCCCATCATGAGCGAAGCGCCATGTAAGGCGCCATCCTCATAGGCGCGGATAATCGCCCTGTTCGCGTCGGCAGAGCTCCCAAAGTCGTCGGCGGTGAAATAGCAGCGGTCCACGGTGTGCCTGCAAGAGCAACACCTTGACCTCTCGGGCTCAAGAAAAAGCTGTGCCGCGCCGCACCCTCAGGCCGCGATCGTTCGTGCCACGCGGTCCAGGCACCAGCGGTATTCCCTAGGGCCAATCGACATATGGGTTACAGCCACAGGAGGGCGGAGGCGAGGTA
>CAZQIE010000184.1:0-2384 GCA_964593675.1 uncultured Opitutales bacterium | reverse complement strand
AGACGGGCGTGTACCCAGAAACCGGATACACGCCCAAAACCGCCCGCCCGGCGCCCCACCCTTACGCCGGCGCCAGCACCACCCCATCCTCCGCGTCCACCCTCACGCGGCACGGGAACCTCAGCCTCGCGCCCGTAAGCACATCCTCCAGCGCCACCCCATTCGGCCAAAGCGCACCCACCGTCCCGGCGCTCACCTCCACCTCCACCGGCTCCTCGCCCGTGTTCACCAGCGCCACCACATTGTGGTCCCGGTGCTCCCGCACCCACACCACCGGCGGCCTCCCCACAACATCCGCCCACCGGTAGCCCGGGCACCGCGTCCGCCCCGACCGCCGCACCAGCCCCAGCAGCCGCGCCAGCACCTTCGCCCGCGGGTGATCCGCCTGCTGCCACAACCGCCCGCAGCACTCCACCAGCGCCCCGCCCCCCATCAAGTACGCCGCCGTCAGCCGCCAGAACCGGTCCGGCCATGCCTTGCTGTCAAACACCCCCAGCCCATCCCCGTTCGGCGTCCAGAAATATTCACCCACCCGCGCCAGCCCGTTCAGGTACGCCAGCCAGTACGCCGCCTCCTTCACAAACAACGCCCGGCCCGCCCCGAAATCCACATCCGGCCCATACCGGCAATTGTCGAAATACGCCCCACGGAACGGATTCCCCATCGAAATGTCGATGCACCCGCTGAAATACCCATCCGACGGCAGCCGCTTCCGCACCTGCGCCGCCAACCAGTGCAGCCACTCCAGCGACGTCCGCTCGCGGTAACACTGCAACGTGTTCGCCGACTCGAACCCCAGCGACCAGAAGTCCAGCTTGCACCCCTCAAAACCCCAGTCCCCAAACACACGGTCCAACGCCCGCTGCACGTACGCCCGCACCTCCGGAATCGAAAAGTCCGGGAACCGCAACGCATCCGTAAACCAGAACTGCACCCCCGGCAGGAACCAGTGCGGCTTCTCCCGGAACAACGGCGACGTCGCCGACACCGCAGGCGTCAGCCAGATCGCAGGCCTCAGCCCCAGCGCCTTGATATCGTCCGCCAGCCCCTTCATACCACGCGGAAACCGCGCATCCGCCTGCTCCAGGTATTCCCGCCGGTAGAACACCCCCAGATCGCTCATCCCGCTCACCACGCACTTCGACGCCTCCACAGGCCCCGTCGCCTCAGACTCCGGCGCCCACCCATCATCCACCTGCACCCACTGCACCTGCGGCAAGTTCTCCCTCTGCCACCGCGCCTGCGCCAGAATCGACGCGTGGTCGATCTGCCGGTAATTGTGGTCATTCCACGTCCCCCACGCCAACGCCGACTCCCGCACCGCCGGCCGCCGCGCCCCCGAAGCCCCCGGCATCCGCCGCGCCACCTCCGCAGAATACCCCTCAAACCACGCAGGCCCGAACGGCACCCCCGCGTCAAACTCCTGCACATAGAACGAGTCGAACACCTGCCTCATGTCCGGCGGCACCGCGATGCTGTCCACCCCCCACAAGTTCCACTCGATCTCCAGCACCAGCGTATTCAGGCCCGCCATCCGCCAACCATAGCTCCACCGCGCATTCGTCTCGCTCATCGGCCCCAGCAGCCACCCACCCACGCCCTCGCGGAACACCACGAACGCCGGGTGCATCTGGCTCGCCTGCTCACCCACACGCAAATCAAAGTCCTCAGCCGCGCAGAAATTCGTGCGCTTGCCCTGCTCCACCCACGGCTCGTCCCCCCGCGCCACCATCCGCCTCAGCATCCGCGGAAACGCCGCATGATGCACCATCACCGGCTCCGGCGCCTCCGGAAACTCCGCCCGCAGCACCACCCGCACCGCCTTCAACTCCGTCGGTCGCGGCAACTTCACCGTCGCCACGCGCAACTCCCGCGCACCATCGGCCCCGACGCCGCTCAAGTGCACCTCCATCGGGTAATTTCGCGTCCAACAACCACCGTGGCGGTTGAGGACCATCACATCAGCAGGGTGAAGATTCATGGCATCAATCGCATAATGCCCCGGAAGCGCGTTCGCCGGCGGCTTCCCGTATTTAAGTCCTACCATATTCATCCGCAAGTCCCCCCTTTCCCCCGCCCACGCGGGGAAAGTTCAGGCAGCGGGGTGCGGCCCACCCGGACCACACCCCGTCGCATCCAAACAACCCATACGTTCCTCTAGAGCACCTTCCCTCCAAGTTGCCGCCTCCCACCACCTGCCTTCTACCTCCGCCCCCGCACGCGAGGACGGGGCACCCGTGCCACGCTTGCCCCACTCCTCCGTGCAACCGGACCCAACCGGCCCACCCCGTGCAGGGTCGCCACACCCCGGCGCCAGCAACTTGAAACCCTGCCCTAGGGCCAATCGACATTTTAGACTGTACAGATTGTGACCGAGCTGTTTG
>CAZQIE010000183.1:0-2402 GCA_964593675.1 uncultured Opitutales bacterium | reverse complement strand
TGTACAGTCTAAAATGTCGATTGGCCCTAGAGCGGTTCTACTTCAGGTTGTCGCATAAACCGGACTGGCTTCTCCCTCCGCGCCGACGCGAGGATGGGGGCGTCCATACTGCCGAGAGCCGCATTCCGAGCCGTTCAGCCGAACAAAACGGCCCACCCGTGCGTCGCCGCAGCGTCGGCGCACGCGACAACTTAAAGGAGAAGTTCTCTAGCGCCTCGGCGGGACCGCCACACCCTGCCCCTGCCTACCGATAATAGCTTCTCATTTCCGTTAATCTATAAAGCGTTACGCTTTGCACCCGTGGCACGCCGTCGGCCATGGCCGCTACATTAGCGAAACCGCACCGGATCAGGGATTTTAGCCTACGACCTTCTCCCAAGCTTCCAAGGGCGGGTTATCGAAAAACAGTTATCACACGCGCAGTTAGCATAGCCGTACAGTGACGTATTTCTTGTGGTCCAACCCTCCGGATAAACTTAGTATCGGTTAGTAAGAAAACCCCAGCCCTACCCCTCCATGATCAACCGATTCTCCATAGCCGCACGCCTCGCAACCTTGGTGGCCCTCCTCGTAGGCGTCGCGGTCGCCATCGGCGCGGCGGGAATCATGGGCATGCATGATTCCAACAGTGGCCTGCAAACCGTCTATCTCGACCGCGTGGTGCCCCTGCGGCAATTGAAACAGGTCTCAGACGCCTATGCCGTGAGCATTATCGACGCCGCCAGCAAAGTCGGTGCCGGTATCATCACGCCAAAACAGGGGCTGGAGTCCGTTGAGTCCGCCTCCGGCGTCATCACCTCGAACTGGCGCGAATACCGCTCGACCGTGCTCACGCCCGAGGAAACCGTGCTCGCGAACGAGGTTGAGGGTCTCTTTTCCCGAACCAACGAGGAAGTGGAGGCGCTGAAACAAGCGCTCACCCAGCCCGAGGGCGCGCAGGCCGCCGTCGCCGCCCGGATAAAGCCCCTGTATGCGGGCGTGGACCCCGTAACCGACCGCATAGACAAACTCGTCCGCCTGCAACTGGACGTCGCCAAGCAGGAGTACGACGCCTCAACCCGCGAGTATAAGGCGCTGAGCATGCTCATCCTGCTTTGCGGCGGTGGCGGACTTCTCATCGCGTGCCTCACGGCGCTCGCAATCCTCCGGTCCGTTACGGCCCCCCTGAAAAAGGTCGAGCACGCCCTCACCGCCATGGCGGTGCAGACTGCCGCGGCAGCCCACCAGGTCGCAGCCTCGAGCGAAATGCTGGCCGACGGCGCGACCGAGCAGGCCGCCTCCCTGCAAGAGTCGAGCGCTTCGCTGGAACAGATGTCGAGCCTCATCAAGCGCAACAGCGAGAACGCCACGCAGGCCCGCGAACTCGCTCACGAAACCTCCGACGTTGTGGAGGAAGGGGCCCGCGACGTGAAAGCGATGCACGAAGCCATGGACTCCATCCGTGAATCAGCGGAAAACACCGCACGCATCGTGCGCGACATCGACGAAATCTCCTTCCAGACAAATATCCTCGCCCTCAACGCCGCAGTCGAAGCCGCCCGCGCAGGCGAAGCCGGGATGGGCTTCGCGGTCGTCGCCGACGAAGTGCGAATTCTCGCGCAGCGCGCAGCCGAGGCCGCCCGCGAATCCAGCGAGCGCATTGAGGAATCTTCGGAGCGCACCGCCGCCGGCGTGGAGCTCGCAGCAAGGCTCTCGAAGAGCCTCACCCGGATCGTCGACAAGACGAAGACGGTGGAAAAGCACGTAAACGAAATCGCCGCAGCATCCTCCGAACAGGCGCAAGGCGTCGGCCAGATCAACAACGCCATCGGCAACATGGACCGCGTCACGCAGACGAGCGCCAGCAACGCCGAGGAAACAGCCACCGCGGCCCAGCAGCTTAACTCCCAAGTTGAACAGATTGCCCATGAGATCTGCGAACTCCAGCGGGTGATCAAGGGCTGGCGCAGCGAAACCGAGGAGCCCGCGCCCGACGCCGCGCCAGAAGCCCTCTCCACGGGTGGCCGCGTGCTGCCGAAGGACGTCCGGCGCGACCGGCCAGCCCTCTCTGAGCGCGATCAGGCCCGCATTTCAGGCCCGAAGAGCACCGCTTCCAATTCACAGGAAGTTCTGCCCATGAAGGCGGAATGACAAAAGCACAAGGGGGTATAAAAGTGAGGCCGGCTCTCCACGGGAGGCCGGCCTCAGTCGTCACACGCGCTAAACCGCTCCAGACTACACCTCCCTAGAGCACTTCCACTCTAAAGATGTCGCACCTCCTTAAATCACTTTTCCGCCCGCGCCGACGCGAGGATGGGGCGTCCACGCTCGCCGCAGCGTCGGCGCATGCGACAACTTGAAATGGAACTGCTCTAGGGCCAATCGACATTTTAGACTGTACAGATTGTGACCGAGCTGTTTGA
>CAZQIE010000182.1:744-2434 GCA_964593675.1 uncultured Opitutales bacterium | reverse complement strand
GGGGGGGCGGGGCGGGGGGGGGGGGGGGCGGGGGGGGGGGCGCCGGGGGGGGGGGCGAGCTGGAGGTGGAGGGTGACGCCGGCTTGGGCGAGGCGGGGTGCAAAGTCTTCGGCGGTGTCGCGGAGGGTTTTGTGGAGGACGCCGGGTGCGGGGTTGAGGGTTTCCTGGGCGGACTCGAGGCGGGAGAGTTGGAGGAGGTCGGCGAGGAGGAGGTGGAGGCGGTTGGCGTTGCGGCGGATTTTTTCGAGGAAGCGGGCGCGGTCTTCGGGGGCGAGGCGGGCGTCGTCTTCGGCGATGGTGTCGGCGAAGCCTTTGATGATGGTGACGGGGGTGCGGAGTTCGTGGGAGACGTTGGCGACGAAATCTTTGCGCAGGGCTTCGAGCTGCTTGAGGCGCGTGATGTCGTGGAGGACGAGGAGGAGGCCGGGGCTTTCGGTTTCGTCGGAGCCGGCGACGGTGGTGCCGGTGATTTCGAACCAGGCGGTTTCGTTGCGGCGCGGGAGGGAGACTTCGGCGCGTGGGGCGGGGAGGCCGGTGCGGAGGCGCTGGATGTACTCGAGGATGGCGGCGCTGCGGAGGAGGGCTTCGAGGCGCTGGCCGAGGGGGGTGACGAGGTCGGTGGGGGGGGTGAGGAGTTCGCGGGCGGGGCTGTTGGCCATGAGGAGGCGCTGTTCGTCGTCGAGGAAGAGGACGGCTTCTTTGAGGGCGCCGAGGGTGGCTTCGATTTTGCGGACGGTGCCTTGTTGCTGGCGGGTCAGGCGGAGGTTTTCATCGAGGAGCTCGCGGAGGAGGGCGCCGAGGCGGTCGAGTTGTCCGGAGCGGCGGGGCTCGCGTGGGATTTCAAGGAGGATGAGGCGGCGCGCGTGGACGGCTTCGGTGAGGTCGGCGACGGCGCGGTGGAGGCGGCGGAGGCGCAGGGCGAGGGCGAGGGCAAGGAGGCCGAGGGCGGTTATGAGGAGGAGCTCCATTTGAGGGGAGTCTGGCGTGGGGATGTGGGGCGGCGGGAGGTGAGTCTAGAGCGTATGCCGGTGGAGTTGGCGCATTTTTTGAAGGGATTTTCGGCTCAAGGCGAACGCAAGGATGGGTCGCTCAGGCTCGCCGCAGCGTGGGCGCACGCGACGCCGGGAGGGGGAAAGGGTCTGGGGTTGTCGCCCGGGGGGTGTGGGTGGGCCGCGGCGGTTACAGTGTGGGGGCTGTGCTTTTAAGGTGGGGGCGCTTGGGGGGTGGTTTGGAATAGGCGGTGTTCCACGTGGAACATTGGAGGGGCGTGAAGACGCCAGGGGTGGAAGGGGAAGGTGCCGTGCGGGCGTGCGGTTCGGGGGTGTTTTTAGGTGTCGGTGACGCGGTAGCCGACGCCGCGGATGGTTTCGATGAGGTCGGCGTGGGGGCCGAGTTTTTCGCGGAGGCGGCGTATGTGGGTATCGACGGTGCGGGTCTCAATTTCGGCGTCGTAGTTCCAGACGTTGACGAGGAGGTTATCGCGGGTCTGGACGCGGCCTTTGCGTTCGATGAGGAGGGAAAGGAGGCGGAACTCGGTGGCGGTGAGGTCAATGGGCTGGCCGTCGACGGTGACGAGGTGTTTGTCGGGGACGACGACGACGGCGCCGACGGAGAGGGTTTTGGCGGGGGCGGCGGGTGTGGAGGCGGCGCGTTTGAGGAGGGCCTGGATGCGGAGGAGGAGTTCGCGGGG
>CAZQIE010000182.1:497-725 GCA_964593675.1 uncultured Opitutales bacterium | reverse complement strand
CAGAGGTAATCGTCGGCTCCGGTTTCGAGGCCTTTGACGCGGTCTTCGGGTTCGCCGCGGGCGGTGAGGAAGATGATGGGGACGGCCTTCATGAGGGGGTCCGCGCGGAGGAGGCGGCAGATTTGGAGGCCGGAGAGTTCGGGCATCATGACGTCAAGGATGACGAGGTCGGGCTGGAACTCGCGGGCTTTGCCCATGATGAGGAGGGGGTCGTTGAGGACCGCCACG
>CAZQIE010000182.1:0-443 GCA_964593675.1 uncultured Opitutales bacterium | reverse complement strand
CGTCGTCGACGACAAGGATCTTTTTGCCTGCGGCGTTTTGGGTGGTGGCGCTCATCGGGGGGCAGTGTAACAGAAGGTGGGCGGCGGTGCCAATCCCCACGGCGGGGGGGGCCGGGTGCGGGGGCGCGGGCAGGGTACAGGCGGAGGGCGTTACAAGGTCCGCAGGCTTAGGGGGTTGCGCGAGTGAGGGGTGGGCGGGAAGGGGGTGGCCCGTAACGGGGGTGTCACAGAAATTTTGCGGGCTAGCCACGCAGGGCGTGGGCGGGTTTTCCGCGATGGGGGGGCTTTGTTTACGATCTGGACCCGGAAGGCCGTGGGTTGCGCACGGCGTGGACCGTTTTCTTCGGCACGGCTTAGAATGCGGCAGTCTGGACGCCGCATCCTCGCGTCGGGGCGGGCGGAAAAGTGATTTAAGGAGGTGCGATGTCTTAAAGTTGAAGTGC
>CAZQIE010000181.1:0-2448 GCA_964593675.1 uncultured Opitutales bacterium | reverse complement strand
GGTTCGGGGGCGGGCGCGGGGAGGGGGACGACGACGGTGGTGGCGTTGTCGTCTTCTTTTTTTACCACGACGTCTTTGGCGAAGGTGCCGTCCTGGGTGGCCTGCTCGACGATTTTATCTTTGCTCTTCTTGTAGTCGTCGCCTGCGCCGACGGCCACGGCTTTGTCGGAGAGGCCTTCGAGGGTCTTGTTTTCGGGGAGTTCGCGTTCGGAGGTGGCGAGGAAGGTGCGGGAGAGGTTGCTGCCCATCGTGCGGCTGGGTTCGACGTGTTCCTGGTCTTCGTCAGCCGGGACGATGTGCGGGGTCATGATCAGGAGGGTTTCCCGATCTTCGAAGTCTTTGGTTTTGGTTTTGAAGGCGTAGCCGAGGATGGGGATGTCTCCGAGGACGGGGACTTTGGACTCGGTGTTGTTTTCCATGCGCTGGATGAGGCCAGCGAGGGCGAAGGCGCGGCCGTCGAGGACGGTGAGGTCGGTGCGGGCTTCTTTCTTAAGGAGGACGGGGTTGCCTTGGACGACGCGGGTAAAGTCCAGGCTGGAGACGGTGGCCTTGACGTGGACGGCGATGTGCTGGTCGTCATCCTTGATAACGGGGATGATTTCGAGTTGGGTGCCGAATTCTTTGTAGTCGACGGTGGAGGAGTTGGCGGTGGTGGAGACGATGGGCCACTCGCCGCCGACTTTGAAGGTGGCGGTCGCGCCGTTGCGGACTTTCAGTTTCGGGGTGGCTAGGACGGTGGCGTAACCTTCGTCAACGAGGGCCTTGATCTGGGCGTTTACGTTGTTGACGTTAATGTTGGAGGTGTAGGCGAGGTTGCCGGGGAAGGGGCCTTTGCCGCCGAAGGGGTCGCCGGTGCCGGTGAGGCTGCCGCCGATGCTGATGGGCGTGCCGTCGGGGAACCATTGGGTGCCGAGGGTGCGGGTCTTGGTAAGGTTGATGTCGATGACCTGGACGTCGATCTGGATGGTCTGGGATTTGCGTTTCTCGGCTTCTTGCTGCGACTGGGTGGGGGCGTTGGTGGGCGCGGTCCAGGTGATGTTCGCGACGAGGCGCGGGGAGAACGGGGTGGTTACGTCGGTAAAGAAGGGGCGCTGGTTTTCCGGGGCGCTGCCGTCGAGGGCGATTTTGCCGTTCCGGAGGGCGACGGTTACGCCGGGCATGGGGGGTGGCGAGGGTGGTCTTGAGGTACTCGCAGAGGCTCTGGTCGGAGCGGTCGGTAAAGAGGGTGGCGACGGTCACGGTGTCGCCAAACTGTTTGGCGAGGGAGCGGACGTAGGTTTCGTCGCGGACGTCTGCAACGCCGCCGAGGAGGACGGTGGCGTTGGGGCGTGCTGGGGTGGGTTTTACGACGGCGACGGAGACGCCGAGGCTGTCGAGGTTGGTTCGCAGGTATTGCGCAATGACTTCGGGGGTGACGGCGGACTTGTCCGCGACAACGACGACGAGGGGCTCAAGCGAGCCGTCGCCATAGGCGATGGTGAGGGGGCAGACGCCGCCCGCGGTGCCGGTTACGGAGAGGCGGCGCGGGGCGGGCATGAAGAGGTCAACGACGCCTTTTTTGCCGACGTTGATGCGCTCCGCCGTGGTGCGGAGCTCAAAGTCTTTGGTCTCGCCCACTTGGAGGGCGAGTGGTGCGTCGGCGGCGGTGGCGGTGGAGGCGAGGATGGCGAGGGACGCGAAACCGAGGCCAAGGCGGAGGCGAGGTAGGTTAGCCATGGATAAGCCGGGAAGCGGGCAGAAACGGGCATAACCGCCGCGAGCCGGAGAGAAGGGCTGGCGGGGAGAGGGATTTTTTACAGCATCCGGCGGCTAAGGGGGGTAACGCGGAGGCTGTCGGGGGCGCCAAAGTTGCCGCGGGGGGAGAAGGCGGCGCCGGCGCGGAATGGGGCTCAGGCACGGGGCGCGCTGGGCGCACCCCGTGCAGAAGGGAACCAGGGGCTACTGGATGGTGCCCTTGATGGTGGTGTCGGCCTGCTGGAACTGGTTCTGCAGGTCGCTGCCGAAGGTCTTAATAATCGCGAAGACGAAGATGGCGATGAGGCCAACGAGGATGATGTATTCGACGAGGCCCTGGCCTTTGCGGCTCTTGGAAAAGAAGCGGTTCATGTGATGGGTCTCCTTTACTTGGCGGCAGGCGGGGTGGTGTCCGTGGCGATGTGGTGGTCCAGCTTGGCGATGGTCTTCTTGGCGGCATCAAGCTGTTGCTGGATGATGGCTATCGTCTTTTTGTCGTTTTCCACGGCGTGGTGAACGTGGATGGCAAACGCGATGCCCAACAGCAGCACCACGACGAGCGTGAGTCGCGCGGTGTTGTCCTTCTTATCATTCTCGTTGCTCATGTAGGGAGTGAGGGTTTGGGTGATAAGGGGGCGGACACCATTGCCGCCGTCCCCGACTAGAGCCTGTTATGCACTTTGGCGAGGGAAGAGGGCCGAGAGTGTGAGGCAG
>CAZQIE010000180.1:0-2529 GCA_964593675.1 uncultured Opitutales bacterium | reverse complement strand
AAACGGCCCACGCCGTGCGTGGTCGCCGCAGCGTCGGCGCATGCGACAACTTGAGGTGGAACTGCCCTATCGCAAAAAAAACGCCCTACGGCGCCCCGCCCTCAACGTCCCCCTCCGGGCCACCCTCCTCGCCCGCCAGCCGCCCCGGCTCGTTCGCCCGCCGCAGCCGCGCCGCCGCGCGATCCGCCTCCAGCTTGTTCAGCGCGATCGCCTTTGCCCACACGCGCCGCATCTGCCCCAGCACGTGCTCCACCTCCTCAAAATTCCCCGCCTCCAACGCCTCCTGGCAATACGCGTAGATCGTCTCCAGCGTCAGCGCCAACTCCGGCCCCTGCGCAAAGTCCAGACTCGTACGCAGCGCCACCAGCGCCTTACCCAGGCGCACAGCGTCCCGCTCCCGCGCCCCGCGCAGCCCCAAATCAAACGTCAGCAGCAACCGCTCCCCCGGCGTCATCGCCTCCACACGCGCCAGCTGGTACTGACGCATCATGTCGCGCCTGCGCGGGTTCATCCGTAGCCCTACTTCCGCTGCCGCAACGCCAGCGACGCCGCGATGAACGCCGCGAACAACGGATGCGCACGGTTCGGCTTGCTCTGGAATTCCGGATGGAACTGCACCCCCACGAACCACGGGTGATCCGCGATCTCCACGATCTCCACCAGGTTCCGCTGCGGGTTCACCCCCCCAATCCGCATCCCCCGCGCCGTAAGCGCCTCCCGGTACGCGTTGTTGAACTCAAACCGGTGCCGATGCCGCTCGCGGACCAACTCGCGCCCATACGCACGCAGCGCATACGTATCCTTCAGCAGCGCGCACTCGAACGCACCCAGACGCATCGACGCACCCTTGTGCGTGACCGCCTTCTGCTCCTCCATGATGTGGATCACCGGGTCCGGCGTCCGCTCGTCAAATTCCGTGCTGTTCGCACGCGGCAACCCCAGCACATTCCGCGCAAACTCGATCACCGCGATCTGCATCCCCAGGCAAAGCCCAAAATACGGCACACGGTGCTCACGCGCAAAACGCGCCGCCGTCACCTTGCCCTCAATCCCACGGTCCCCGAACCCGCCCGGCACCAGAATGCCATCCAGGCCCTGCAGGCAACCCGTCCCCTCGTCCTCGATAACCTCCGAGTCGATCCGGACAATGTTTACCCCCGTGTCGTTCGCGATACCCCCGTGCGTCAGCGACTCATAAACGCTCTTATACGCGTCCTGAAGCTCGATGTACTTCCCCACCACGCCAATATCCACGCGGTGCGACGGGTATTTCAGGCGCCTCACCACACTCTTCCACTCGTCCGTCTTCGGCTCCTGCGCCTTGATCCCCAAAAATTCCACCACCAGCTGGTCCATGTTCTCCGCGCTCAACATCAGCGGCAGCTCATAAATCGAGCTCTCCACATCGCGCTCCTCAATCACCGCCTTCACCGGCACATTGCAGAACAAGCTCAGCTTCTGCCGGATCTCCGGCGTGATCGGCTTCTCCGTCCGGCACACCAGAATGTCCGGCTGGATACCAATCTCGCGCAACTTCGCCACCGACTGCTGCGACGGCTTTGTCTTCAACTCCCCCGCCGCCGCCAGATACGGAATCAGCGTCACATGGATGAACAGCACGTTCTGCTTGCCCACCTCCAGCGCAAACTGGCGCATCGCCTCCAGGAACGGCAACCCCTCAATGTCGCCAATCGTCCCCCCGATCTCCGTGATCAGCACATCCACGCCCTCGCCCGCCGCATGGATGCGCGCCTTGATCTCATTCGTCACGTGCGGAATCACCTGCACCGTCTTCCCCAGGTAGTCCCCGCGCCGCTCCTTCTGGATCACCGACTCGTAGATCTGGCCCGACGTCAAATTGTTGAACCGCGAAAGCGTCCCCGACGTGAACCGCTCGTAATGCCCCAGGTCCAGGTCCGTCTCCGCGCCATCATCCAGCACATACACCTCACCATGCTGGAAAGGGCTCATCGTTCCCGGGTCCACGTTCAGATACGGGTCAAACTTCTGGATCCGCACCGTCAGCCCGCGCTGCTCCAGCAACGCGCCCAGCGCGCCTGCCGTCAGACCCTTGCCCAGCGAAGAAACCACACCGCCCGTAATAAAAATATACTTCATCGCAACTAAGACCGTTGGGGAGAGAACCCGGGCCCCGCACGACATCAAACGACACCCGCGAACCACGCGTGCCGCGCCGCGCACCTAAGCCCTGAAAACCATCTCAAACCCCACACCCCTCCCCTTTCAATCCCAAAACCCCGGCAGCCCCCCTTCCACCCTCCAATTGCCCCCCCCGCCCGCCTCTTCCCCAGCACGCCGCGATCCGAAAACAGGGCGCCCCTGCCGCACAAGGCCCCGCGCCGTGTCCCCCCCCTTCGCGGCCAAAGCTCCAGCATCGCAGACACCGCCCCCACCCGCAAACAACCGGCCCAAGCCATGCATCGCGCCGTGCGCCGCCCCCGGTGGCCCGTGCGCGGCTAGAGCCTGTTATGCACTTTGGCGAGGGAAGAGGGCCGAGAGTGTGAGGCA
>CAZQIE010000179.1:0-2547 GCA_964593675.1 uncultured Opitutales bacterium | reverse complement strand
CGTGGCCTCGGCACCTGCACACGCCCCGGCGCCTTCCCACTCTCCCACACCCCTGGCTTGTGCTCCATCACCCGCCGCAGCACCGAGCGCAGCTCCGTCGCCGTAAACGGCTTCCCCAAATAGTCGTTGAACCCCAGCCGCCGGAACCGCTCCCGCTCGTCCGCCAGCGTGTAGGCCGTGAACGCCACCACCGGCACCTCCCGGAAACCCGGCATCCGCCGCAAAATCCCCAAGATATCGGCCCCCGAGTATTCCCGCCCCAGGTTTATATCCATCAAAATGGCATCCGGCAGGTGCGTCTTCGCCTTGTTCAGCACATCCTCCAACGTCTCCGCCACCTCCACCTGGTAATTCTCACGCAAGAAAATATTCACCACCTTCCGCGTCTGCGGGTTGTCCTCCACCACCAGCACGTGTTTCCGCCCAAGGTCCTTCTGCACCTCCCGCGTCTCCTCCCGCGCCACGCCCTCCGGCGTCCCCTCGCCCAGCGGCAGCCTCACCGTGAACACGCTCCCCTGCCCCTTCGTGCTCTCCACGCTAACCGTCCCCCCCATCAGCTCCAGAAGCTGCCGCGAAATCGCCAGCCCCAGCCCACTCCCCTCGCTCACCCGCGTGTCCCCGCTCGTCTCCTGCTTAAACGGCTCAAACAAGTGCGGCAGGAACTCCGTCGAAATCCCGCACCCCGTGTCGATGCACCGCACCACCGCCTGAGCCCCCTCCTTCGTGACCGCCAGCCGGATCTCCCCCTCCTTCGTGAACTTCAGCGCGTTCCCCAGCAAGTTCAGCAGCACACGGTTGAACGCCGCCACATCCACCTCCGCCACCACCGGCTCCTCCGGCACATCCGCAAACATCCGCAGCCCCCGCTTCTCCGCCTGTGACGACAGCAGCGCCACCTCCTCCTCCGCAAGCTCCCGCAAGTCCGCCACCTCCATCCGCAAATTGATCTGCCGCCCCTCCAGCCGCGCCAGATCCAGCACCGAATTCAACGTCTCCATCAACCGCTCCCCACCCGCCTGGATCAGCGACGCCCATTCCTTCACCTCCGACTCCGCCTGGTCCCGGATAATCTCCGCAAAACCCAAAATCGACGTCAGCGGCGTCCGGATGTCGTGACTCATGTTCGCCAAAAACGCGCTCTTCGCCCGATTCGCCGCCTCCGCCTCCTCCTTCGCCTTCTTCAACGACTCCTCATACTCCTTCCGCTTCGTGATCTCCGCCCGGATCGCCACATACTGGTACGGCCGCCCGCTCTGGTTCAAAAACGGCACAATCGTCGTATCCACCCAGTAATACGACCCGTCCTTCGCCCGGTTCTTGATCTCACCCCGCCAAACCCTCCCCCGCGCGATCGTCCGCCACAAGTCCTGGAAAAACTCCCGCGGGTGGTACCCCGAATTCACAATCCGGTGCGTCTGCCCAATCAGCTCCTCCCTCGAATACTTCGACACCTGGCAAAACCGGTCATTCACATACGTGATCACCCCGCGCACATCCGTAAACGCCACAATCGCGTGCTCGTCGATCGCACGCCTCAAATCCTCCGCCGCCTTCGCGTGCCGCTTCGTCTCCTCCATCGCCACCCGCAGCTCCTCCGTCCGCCTCACCAAGTCCCGCGTGTCGCGCGTCCCCCCCTGCACCAGCACCACATGCAGCACCAGCATCCCCAGCACCGTCCCCATCGGACCAAAAAGCTCCGGCCTCATCGGCGACACCACCGCCACCGCCTCCCCGAACGCCTTGAAAAACGCCAGCATCGCCAGCCCCGGCGCCGTCCGCGGAAACCGCGTCTCCCTCAAGAACGACGCCGCCACCCCCGCCCAAGCCAAAGCCGCCGTCACCCGGAACGGCCACCCCACCGGCCCCTCACCACCCCACACATGCAACGGCACCAGCCCCCCAAGGAACAGCACCCCCAGCACCCCAAAAATCGCCAACACCTCCCCAAGCCGCGGCGCCTTCGGCATCGCCGCAAACGCCAACGACCCCAACAACGCCACAGGCAAAAAGAACGTCCCCGGATCATACAACTCCAGCACCCGTGGCCGCGTCACCCCCGTCACCACCAACGTCAGCACCACACCCTGCAACACCGCCGCCACCCCCAAGGCCTCCGCAAAATACTTCACCTGCGGCCGCAACGTCACCCCACCCAGACTCCACAAACCCGTCGCGTTCAACCCCGCCAACACGATCCCGCACGAAACGATCCCGTAAAAAAGGCGGTCCAAACTCACAGCATCCAACAAAAAGAAGCCCAGCGCCATGAACGCATACGCCACAGCCCCCGCAAAAAAACACCGCCTCAAACCACGCCCTCTCACCGACATGCCAACCTGGTCCATGCCCACACCCCCATTTTCTCCTACCCCGTTTCTTTCGCCCTGATGCATTCGTCCTGCCAGTTCACACACCCATTTCCCTGTCCCGCACCTCCTCCAAAACCCTACCCCACCGCGCAGCCTACTACTAAGACACCAAATTTGCCAGTAAGCCGCCCCCAATCATCAATTTTTTACTCATTCCGCCGAGCGCCCGCGCTTATAT
>CAZQIE010000178.1:0-2661 GCA_964593675.1 uncultured Opitutales bacterium | reverse complement strand
TGTGGTGGGCTGGGGCGGGCGCGAGGAGGGGGTATTCGCTGGCGGGGGTGGCGAGGAGGGCGCGGGCCCGGGCGGGGTCGGAGGTGCCGGCGAGGCACTCCGGCCAGCGGCGGGCGAGGCGCTGGAGGGCGGCGGGTCGGGTGGTTTCGGGGGCGTCGCCGAGGGGCTCAAGGGCGCACAGGGCGGTGTCCCAGTACGCGACGAGGACGTCGCCCAGGTGGGCGCAGGTGACGATGGCCCAGCCGGGGCCGCCGGGGGCGGTGGTGCCGGGCTGTGGCGTGGGTGAGAGTCCGGGAGCGGAGGCCGGGTGTTGGCCGGGGACTTCCCCGCGCTCGAGCTCAAGCAGGGTCATGTGGGACGGGGCTTGCGCTACGCGCCGGCGTCTTCCGCGGGCGCGGCTTCGGCGAGGGCGGTGCCGCCGACGACTTGCACTTTTTCCATGATGAGGCGGGTGAGCTCGTCGGAGGTCTGCGGGTGTTCGATAAGGTATTGTTTCGCGGCTTCGCGGCCTTGGCCGATGAGGTTGCCGTTATAGGCGATCCAGGCGCCTTTCTTTTCGAGGACTTTGTGCTCGATGCCGAGGTCGAGGATGGAGCCGGTGCGCGAGATCCCTTCGTTGTACATGATGTCGAACTCGCACTCGGTGAAGGGGGGAGCGACTTTGTTTTTGACGACTTTGACGCGGGTGCGGTTGCCGGTGACGCGACCGGTGGGGTCTTTGATCTGGGCGGTGCGGCGGATGTCGAGGCGGACGGAGGCGAAGAACTTGAGCGCGCGGCCGCCGGGGGTGGTCTCGGGGTTGCCGAACATGACGCCGATTTTTTCGCGGATCTGGTTGGTGAAGATGCAGAGGCACTGCGTGCGGGCGATGGCGGAGGTGAGGCGGCGCATGGCTTGGCTCATCATGCGGGCCTGGACGCCTACGGTGGAGTCGCCCATCTGGCCGTCGAGTTCCTGTTTGGAGACGAGGGCGGCGACGGAGTCGATGACGACGACGTCGATGGCGCCGGAGCGGATGAGGGTCTCGGCGATGTTGAGGGCGTCTTCCCCGCTTTCAGGCTGGGAGACCATGAGGTTGTCGAGGTCCACGCCGACGACTTTGGCGTAGCGGGGGTCGAGGGCGTGTTCGACGTCGATGAAGACGGCGTTGCCGCCTTTGCGCTGGCATTCGGCAATGATGCTCAAGCAAAGGGTGGTTTTACCGGAAGATTCGGGGCCAAAGATTTCGACGATTCGGCCTTTGGGGAGTCCGCCGACGCCAAGGGCAAGGTCGATGGCGACGGAGCCTGTGGATACGACTTGCACCTGCATCTTCGAGGCTTCGCCCATGCGCATGATGGTGCCTTCGCCAAACTGCTTGTTGATCGATGACAGGGCGAGGTCCAGCGCCTTGCGCTGCGCGGGGTCTTGAGCGGGGGCCGCGGGCGCGGCAGCGGTGGTGGGGGTAGCGGAGGAAGATGCGTTCTTGGCCATGGTTGTCCTTTGCGCTCCAGCTTGGAAACCGTTACCCGGGCTTGCAAGCCAGAACTGCTAATTTGTTCACTACTTTGCGGGCCGGGCTCAGGCACCGTTTTTTTTCTTCGGCTGGGGCGGCGGGCCGGTTAGAGTCTGGGGCATCATGAAGTTCACCCCGTCCGCCACGTTCTTCCTTTTTTCAGCTGCCGCGGTGTTTGCGCAACAGGGCGGCTCCACAAAGCCGGCGAGCCCGATGGACCCGGCGTCCGTGCTGGCGCCGTTCCTGAACGCCCAGGGTCAGTCGGCCACGCAGGCCACAACGGCGACGGCGACGCAGGCGTCGGCAACGGCGGCACAGGCCCAGCAGGAGGGCGCAGATGTTTTGGGCACGGTGATAAGCCAGGCCAAGGCGCTGGAGCAGGTGTTTGCGAAGAGCCCGGAGCTGCAAAACCTGGTGAAGAGCTTGATGGGCTCGGTTTCAAGCGGGAAGGATGGGGAGGCGAATAAGACGCTGGGCAAACTGATGGCGGCGGCGAATTTGACGCCGGAACAGCTTTCGTTGCTGAAGGAGTTGCGGGTGGGCCTGGATGTGCTGACGCTGAAACGCAATTTCGATCCGAAGGATCCGGCGCTGGCGGGTCCGGTGGGACAGGCAGTGCAGGCTATCCAGACGCGGAACCCGGCCCAGGCGTTTCTGGCGCTGACGCAGATCGCCCAAAAGGCAAACCTGACGCCGCAACAGAAGGACCTTATCCAGTCGTTGATCGCAAATTACGCGCCGGCCGCCCAAAAGCCGCTTGAGGCGGCTTCGGGTATCCTCAATACGTTCCGCGCTGTCGGCGGCGGCAACTAACCACGCACGGCGTGGGCCGATTCTTCGCGGTGGGGGGGGTGTCCACGATCTGGAAGCTCGCGACCGCGAGCCACGCACGGCGCCCCACACGGTGGGGGGCGATTGTTCGCGCCACGCGCGGCGTGGGCCGATTCTCTTGAGCTGCACGGGCTTGATCTGCCGCTTCGCTGGGGCGCGGTGGCGGGGGGGACCGTGGGGGGCTAAAGCACTTCTCCTTTATGTCGCGTGCGCCGATGCTGCGGCGAGCGTGGACGCGCCATCCTCGCGTCGGCGTGGAGGGAGAAGCCGGGCCGCGTTGTGCGACAACCTGAAGTAGAACCGCTCTAGGGCCAATCGACATTTTAGACTGTACA
>CAZQIE010000177.1:0-2701 GCA_964593675.1 uncultured Opitutales bacterium | reverse complement strand
CAAACAGCTCGGTCACAATCTGTACAGTCTAAAATGTCGATTGGCCCTAGAGCACTTCTACTTTAAGATGTCGCACTTCCTTAAATAACTTTTCCGCCCGCGCCGACGTGAGGATGGGGCGTCCACGCTCGCCGCAGCGTCGGCGCATGCGACAACTTGAAATGGAACTGCTCTAAGCAGCAGCGCCGTGCCCAGCACTTCTCCCCACGGCACGCCCTCCCCCGGGTCCAGGTCGAAGATCAGTTGGTCCGGCCACTCCGGGTTCTCCACGCGGCATCCCCACGGATGTATTTCGAGCACCCCGCGTTGCACCAGCGCCATCACGCCCGACTCGTCTTCCAGATACGCATACGGCGCCTTTTCTTCCTTCTCCTTTATGTCGATCGGCAGCAGGCCCGGCGGCATCGCCTCCGTAAAGTGCTTCTGGAAAAAACATGCCTTTTGCGCACCTTCCGGACACCGCACCAGCGCCAGCGGCCGCCCCGCTATCCACGGCAACAGCCGCGGCGCAACGCCGTGGTAATACGCGGCGAGCCCCCCCTTCGTCACGCCCGCTTCCGCAAACAGCACCTTCTCCGGGTGAGTGAGCTCCACCCCCTGCGGCAGCGAAAAGCCACCCGCACGTTCCGCACCCTCTCCCTCTTTTGCCTCCACCGTTCCATCCTCCTTTCGCCCCGCGGGCCGCTTTCCACGCGGCTTCCGCGCCGCTACCGTCTCCGCGCCCGCCTGCGGGGCCGCAGGCGCGGGCAGCGCCGTTTCCGGAGCCTCCGGCCTGCCGGGCCGCTCCAACACGACCTCTGCGGGTGCCTTGTCCGCCCGGCTTCCCTGAAATGACGGGTGCCGCAGCATCCCTTCCACCGTCATCTCAAAATACGCGACTTCCACCACAAGCCTCGGCTCCACCCAATGCACCCCACGGGCCTCCGCTCCCCGCGGCGGGTTCCTGAACGGAGGGTCCGCCCGTTCCAACCCAGCGAGCTCCTTATGCAGCGCCGCCAGCTCCCGTGCGTTGAACCCCGTCCCCACCTTCCCGCAATAAACCAGCGCGCCCGCCTCGTCGCGCGCACCGACCAACAGCGCACCGAAACCGGTCCTTGAGCCCTCAGGGTCCGTGTAGCCCCCCACCACAAACTCCTGCCGCTTCACGCATTTCGTCTTCAGCCACTCCCGCGCGCGGCCTCCCGCGTACGCACTGTCCCTGCGTTTCGAAACCACGCCCTCCAGCCCAACCTTGCAGGCCTCCTCGTAAAAACGCCTCCCCTCTCCCTCAACGTGGTCCGAGTACCGCACGGCCTGCCGCACCGCTGCCGGAGCGGCTTCCAGCAACCTCCGCAGCGCCGCCTTCCTGTCCAAAAGGCCAGCGCCGCGCAGGTCCGCGCCATTGAGGTAGAGCAGGTCAAACGCGACAAAATCCACCGGTTTCCGTTTCTCCCCCTTCAAGGCCCGCTGCAACGTCTGGAAGTCCGAGGCCCCGCTCTCCGCCAGCACAACGGCTTCGCCGTCCAGAACAGCCTCCCGCACCGGCAACTCCCGAAGCGCGGCGACAATGCGCCCAAACCGGTGCGTCCAGTCCAGACCGTTACGCGATACCATGCGCACGCTGCCACGCCGCACATAAGCGAGCAACCGGTACCCATCGTATTTGATCTCATGCAACCACTCACGGCCCTCCGGCGCTTCCTTCGTGAGCGTCGCCAACTGCACCGGGACCTCCTCCGGAAACGCCGCCGGCACCTCGCCCGCCACGGAAGCCGCCTCCACGGCCGCTCCATCCTCCTCCGGCGGCCCGGCCCGCACGCGTTTCGGCGCCGCTTTGCGCGGCAATGGCACCGGCTCTGCACGCCCCCAGGTCGCCTCCGGCTCCCGTGCGATCTCCTCCAGTGACCTCCCGCTCTGCACGCTCTCCGGCCGCTCCTCCAGAATATCCGGCGCCTCCGGCCCGCGCGCATGCCCATCACGCTCCTTCATCAGCAGCCATTGCGGCTTGTCAGGGTCGTCCGTTCGCGTGCGCACAAGCGCCCAGCGCCCCCGCAACTTCTCCCCCTCCAGCTCAAACTTCAGCTTCCCGTCCGCCAGCCCGCGCGCCGCGTCCTCAAGCGGTCGCCACATCCCCCGATCCCACAGCAAGACCGTGCCACCGCCGTACTCGCCCTCCGGGATCGTCCCCTCAAAGCCGCCGTAGTCGAGCGGGTGGTCCTCAACCTGCACGGCAAGCCGCTTCTGCGCCGGGTCCAGACTCGGCCCCTTTGGCACCGCCCAGCTCTTCAGCACGCCCTCCCACTCAAGCCGGAAGTCATAGTGCAGGCGCCGCGCTGCGTGTTTTTGCACGACAAACCGCAGACCGCCCACGGCTCCGCCGGCCACCTTGCCCTCCGGCTCCGGCGTCTTCGAAAAATCCCGCTTCCGCCTGTATGCCTCCAACGCCACGAACCGCCCCGCGTCCTCCCCTTTGCATCCCGTGTATCCGTTTCTCAACTACGCCGCCTTCGGCTTCCGGCGTCCACCGCCCTTCTTTTTTCCCCCGCCCTCAGCCGACCCCGTCTTAGGCCCCTCACGCGGCGCGCCTTCCCCCGCTCCACCACGCTTTTTCGCAGCCTCCTCGACGGACCGCTTCAGGTAATCCATCAAATCCACCACGTTTGTCGCTGTGGTCTCCGCTCCCGCCGTAGGCGCAGCCGTCACCTGACCCGCCGCAGCCTTC
>CAZQIE010000176.1:1682-2878 GCA_964593675.1 uncultured Opitutales bacterium | reverse complement strand
CCTGGCGCACCTCTCCCTCAACCCGTCGCCCCCGCCCACCCTCCAGCGAGCAATGGCCGCCCCCCTCCCACGGCGGCTCCCCTCCTCGCGGCGTTTGGCTTCGCCCCCGCCCCCGTACCCTCACTTTGCCTATTGCCAGAGCGCGCCACGCCTCCTAAAAGGGCGACAAGATGCAGACCATTGGGGAAAGGCTCGAAGAAGCGCGCAAGCGCCAAGGGATCTCGATTCGTGAAGCCAGCGAGGCCACGAAAATCCGAAGCGACTTCCTGCTCAGCATGGAAAGCAACGCCTTCGACTACCCGCTGCCCGAAGTTTACAAACGCGGCTTCCTTCGCCTCTACGCCAAATACCTCAAACTCGACGCCGACAAAGTCCTCGCCGACTACACCGCCTTCCAGCTCGGCGCCAGCCGCATCGCCCGCCGTGAAGGCCGCGAACACCTCGGCCGCATAGACATGCCTGGCCGCGGCGCCGCACCCCGCCCAACCCCCGGCCTCGCCCGCAAACCCGCCGAAGTCGAAAGCGCCGAATACGCCGCCGCTCCCGAGCGCGAAGAACCCAAAAAAGAACCCGCCGCTCCCGCCCCCGCGCCCGCGCGCCCCGCAGGCCCCGATAAACTTCTCCCCTACAAAATCGGCGCCATCCTCGGCGGCACGCTCCTCGCCGTCATCCTTGTCGTCGTCCTCGTCGTCCGCTCCGGCGCCCCCAAGCCCTCCGAAGAAACGCCCGCCAACGAGCCCGCCCCCATCGTCGAGCCCTCCGCCATGGCCGAGGAACTCGTCCTCATCGGCACCGGCGACACCCGCGTCATGGTCTTCCGCGCCAGCGACAACGCCAAAATCTGGGAAGGCGCCCTCACCGCCGGCAGCCGCCAAGTCATCCTCAAGAGCGGCCGCGTCACCATCAACGTCACCAACGGCGAAAACCTCCAGCTCGAGTACAAAGGCAAACGGTTCCGCCCCCGCAACGTCGGCACCCAGTCCTTCAACCTCGACTAGCGCACACCTCAACGCAAGTAATCCCCTTCCTCCCCGCCGACGCGAGGAAGCGGCGTCCATACCGCCACAGCACGCTGCATTCCGGCCGTGAATGCCGGAAAAAATCGGCCCACGCCGTGCGCCCAGTACCCGCACCCAAGCGCAGCGGCAAATCAGCCCGTGCACCCCAACGGATTCGGCCCACGCCGTGCGTGGCTC
>CAZQIE010000176.1:0-1626 GCA_964593675.1 uncultured Opitutales bacterium | reverse complement strand
GCCCAGTACCCGCACCCAAGCGCAGCGGCAAATCAGCCCGTGCACCCCAACGGAATCGGCCCACGCCGTGCGTGGCTCGCGCCCTTCCGCGTCCAGATTGTGGACAAAGCCCCCCATCGCGAAGAATCGGCCCACGCCGTGCGCCCAGTACCCGCACCTAGCGCAGCGGCAAATTAGCCCGTGCACCCCAACCGAATCGGCCCACGCCGTGCGTGGCGCAAATAAGGAACCCCTCGACAGGGGCATCGAGGGGTTCCCCGGGTTTTCCTGCAAGGAGAGGGGGTTGAAGGCTCTCACCTTGCAGCTCGGGCGCCGTCAAGAACGCGCCCCTTCGGTGTCCTACGGAAATTTCGCAGCTCTCACTCCACGTGCCGCGCACGCCCTCACGCACTCAACGCCGCAGGCGCCGGCGTATGAATCACCGACGGCGCCGGGGCCAACGTCGGCGAAGCCGCGTGCACGAACGCCAGCTCCTGCACCCGGTTGTCCGCACGGCACAGCAACTCCATCAGCACACTCCGGAACCCCGACGCCCCCGTCGACTCGCACATCGCGAGCCCCGACCGCAGCATCGTGAAAAGCTTCCGGTTCGTGTTCATCAAATACGCAAGCTCCGCCGTCCCGCCAGGCCCCATCTTCACCACCGCCACGCGCTCAAAACGCGCCGGTGCAAACGACGGCCTGCTCCCCAGGCGCGACAAATGATCCAAAACCAGATCCAAGTCTCGGCGCACGCTCCCCGCCGCCTCCTCCAGCGCCTCCTCCCGCGCCAACACCCGCCCCCGCTTCAACTCTTCCAGCAGGATCTCATAACTCACCGCCTGGATCGTCAGGTTCGAAGCAACACGGTCCAGCAACAGGCGAAACATCGTCGGCTTACAACGCCCCTTCTCAGAGGCGGAAGACTCGTGAATAAATGGACTCGGGGCGAGGGGATCGTTCGAAGGCATCATGGCTGCGCGATGGGTACATATTTGCCAATCCCGTACCACACCCCCGCGCACCCGCTAGAACCCTTTATTCACTAATGAGATAAAGCGTTATTCGAGTTATTCACGCAATTCACACCGCCCCCTGCTGTGCAAAATGCTCGAAAACGCACCCCTTCTGCATGCACCCGCGCACGATCCTCCCAAAACTTTGACCTCCGCCCTGATGCCTACGCCAGTTATACCCACCTTGCCCGCCCCGCCGACTCCGTCCCTTTTCCCACCGGCCCCCCGCGCCCACGGCCCGGGGAAAGAGAAGCCCCCTCTCCCCGACCGTGACGCGCGTCCCTCTTGCCCGCCTGGAGCCCCTATCTGAATTGCCGGTTGCTCACCCTTTCCCCTCCCACACACGTTCCACGCCGTGCATGGCCCAACCGCTGGCGAAAGCGGCCCTCAAACCGAAACCGCTCTAGAGCACTTCTACTTTAAGATGTCGCACCTCCTTAAATCACTTTTCAGCCCGCGCCGACGCGAGGATGGGGCGTCCATACTGCCGAGAGCCGCATTCCGAGCCGTGCAGCCGAACAAAACGGCCCACGCCGTGCGTGGTCGCCGCAGCGTCGGCGCATGCGACAACTTGAGATGGAACTGCCCTAGGGCCAATCGACATATGGGTTACAGCCACAGGAGGGCGGAG
>CAZQIE010000175.1:0-2935 GCA_964593675.1 uncultured Opitutales bacterium | reverse complement strand
CCACCGCCACGGTCCCCCCGCCCCCGCCGCCCGCCCCCGCGCCCGGCGCCGGCCACGGCCTGTCCGACGTCGAAGTCGAGAAGAGCAACATCCTCCTCATCGGCCCCACCGGCAGCGGCAAGACCCTCCTCGCGCGCACCCTCGCCCGCCTCCTCGAAGTCCCCTTTGCCATCTCCGACGCCACCACCCTCACCGAAGCCGGTTATGTGGGCGAAGACGTCGAGAACATCATCCTGCGCCTCCTCCAGGCCGCCAATTTCGACGTCAAGAAAGCCGAATGCGGCATCGTTTACGTCGATGAAATCGACAAGATTGGCCGCAAGACCGAAAACGTCTCCATCACCCGCGACGTTTCCGGCGAAGGCGTGCAACAGGCGCTCCTGAAAATCCTGGAAGGCACCGTGTGCAACGTCCCGCCCCAAGGCGGCCGCAAGCACCCCAACCAGGAATACATCCAGGTCAACACCTCGAACATCCTCTTTATCTGCGGCGGTGCCTTTGTCGGCCTCGACAAAATCATCAGCAACCGCGCCGGCCAGAAAGTCCTCGGCTTCGACGTCACCGGTGAACGCGCCAAGCTCCCCTCCGGTGAAGACATCCTCCGCGGCGTGCAGCCTGAGGACCTTATCAAGTTCGGCATGATCCCCGAGTTTATCGGGCGCCTCCCCGTCGTTTCCGTCCTCAGCCCCCTCGCCCAGGAAGACCTTGAGCACATCCTGCTCGATACGCGCAACGCGCTCGTCAAGCAGTACACCAAGCTCTTCGCCATGGAAGGCGTGCACCTCAAGCTCACACGCGACGCCATCCGTGCCATCGCGCAGAAAGCCTATGAGATGAAGACCGGAGCCCGCGCCCTCCGCTCCATCATGGAAGACCTCATGCTGGACCTGATGTACGACCTCCCGCAGCAGACCGACATCGAGGAAGTCGTCATCAATGCCGCCGTCGTCGAAGGCAAAAAGAAGCCCATCCTCCGCAAACAACGCTCCACCAGCGAATCCGCGGAAGACGACGCCGCCTGATACGCCACCTTTACGAACGATGCGACAAAAGCCCGGCCCAAAAGCCGGGCTTTTTTTTTCGCCCCACGCCTGCGGGGACCAATGCAGCGCCCCCCTTTAGGACGGATCTACTCTTCGAACAACACAGCCTGGCTTCTCCCTCCGCGCCAACGCGAAGATCGGGCGCTCACGCCGCCACAGCCTGCATTCCGAGCCGTGCAATCAAAAGAATCGGCCACCCCGTGCGTGGTCGCCGCAGGCTCCGCCCCTCACCCGTTACCCCGCCCATGCGTGGTGCGGGGCTCGACAAACCCGCGAATTTCCCCTATCCACTGGCCGCTTCAAGCGGCGACGCTGCCCGAGCGGGACGCGCACGCCCCTGCCCGGCGATGATCTGGCTTTACCGCATCCTCTTTTTGCCCGCGCTCCTGCTGGCACTCCCCTACTACCTGCGCCGCATGCTAAAACGCGGCGGGTATCGCCACGACTTCCACCACCGCTTCGGCCTCATCGACCGCCCCGCCCCCAAAGTCCCCGGCACCCGCCGCATCTGGATCCAGGCTGTCAGCGTCGGCGAAGTCCAGGCCCTCGCGCCCCTGCTCCAGCGCCTCGCCGCCCGCAGCAACACCGAAGTCATCCTTACCACCACCACCAGCACCGGCTACAAGCTCGTCCGCGAAAACTACGGACGCCTCGTCCTCAAGACCGGAATCTTCCCCCTCGACTTCTGGCCCTTCAGCCGCAACGCCTGGCGCCGCCTCGAACCCGACCTCGCGATCCTCATGGAAGGCGAGCTTTGGCCCGAACACCTCCATCAGGCCCGCGCCCGCGGCGTCCCCGTCGTCCTCATCAACGCCCGCCTCTCCGACCGCTCCTTCCGGCGCTACCGCGCCGTCGGCCCCCTCTCACGCTGGGTGTTCCGCGGCATACGCCTCATCCTCGCAGGCTCCACGCGCGACCGCGACAACTTCCTCGCCCTCGGCCTCGCTCCCGCGTCCCTCCAGTCCACCGGCAACCTGAAATTCGACGTCTCCGTCGGCACAAAACTCACCCCCGCCGAGCGCGCAGCCCTGCGTGAAGAACTCGGCCTCACGGCCACCGCCGGGGCCCCCGCCCCCCTCATCCTCCTCGGCTCCTCCACCTGGCCCGGCGAAGAAACCTTTCTCCTTGGCGTCCTCGAAGCAGCCCTCGCCGCCGGCATCGACTGCCGCCTCCTCATCGTCCCCCGCCACGCCGAACGCCGCAAAGAAATCACCGCGCTCCTTGAGCGCCAGCCGCGCCCCTGGCATCTACGCTCCACCGGCGCGCGCCCACCCAAGCCCGTCGAAATCTACGTGGCCGACACCACGGGCGAGCTCCGCCGCCTCTCCCAAGTCGCCGACCTCGCCTTCATTGGAAAGAGCCTGCCCCCCAACGACGGCGGCCAGACCCCCATCGAAGCCGCCGCCCTCGGCCTACCCATCGTGTACGGACCGGCCATGACCAACTTCCGCCACGTCTGTGCGTCCCTCGAAGCCGCCGACGCCGCCTGCCGCGCCCCCACCGAAGCCGAAGCCGCAGCCATTCTCCTCGACCTCCTGCGCGACGCCCCCCGCCGCAACCGCCTCGCCACCGCAGCCCAAGCCTGGCACGCCGCGAACCAAGGCGCCGCAGACCGCACCGTCGCCGCGCTCGAGCCCTTCCTGAAGTAGCCCAAGCCAACCGGCCCAGCCGCACGCGTAATTCAGCGAAGCGGTGAATCAGAGCCCAACCTCCCCGCTAAAGCGTTTGTATTTCAAGTTGTCGCGCTGTTCACTTCATTCCATTACTCCCGCCGACGCGAGGATGGGGCGTCCACGCTCGCCGCAGCGTCGGCGCATGCGACAACTTAAGGTAGAAGTGCCCTAGGGCCAATCGACATTTTAGACTGTACAGATTGTGACCGAGCTGTTTGA
>CAZQIE010000174.1:0-2974 GCA_964593675.1 uncultured Opitutales bacterium | reverse complement strand
AAAACCACCCATGCCCCCCCTCGGCACACCCGCCCGGAGGATTTTAGGCGTCTGCCTCACCGCTACCGCTGCCACGCCGGCCCTGGCCGCCGTCCCCGTCCTCGCCGAAGCCGCAGAAGCCCCGGTCGCCATCCCCTTTTGGGCCTTCCTCACCGCCGGAGCCACCACCGCCGCCCTCATCGTCGCCCTGCTCCACTGGCGCCACCGCACCATCTCCCATTTCTCCGCACGCCTCGACGAAGAGAAAATCGACCGCGAACAAGCCGAACGCCAGGCCCAAGCCGCCCTTAACAAGCTCCAGAACCACCTCGAACACACCCCCCTCGCCGTCGTCGAGTTCGACCGCGACGGCCGCATTACCCTCTGGACAGGCCAAGCCACCCAACTCTTCGGCTGGCTCCCCGCCGAAACCCTCGGCCAGCGCTTCGGCGACTGGTCCTTCGTCCACCCCGACGACCTCCCCGCCTGGACGCGCCTGCGCGCCAACACCCAAGGCTCCGGCATCCTCACCACCCGCCACTACGCCCGCGACGGCCGCGTCCTCCTCATCGAGTGGCATTACTCCCGCTGCGCCCCCACCGCCGAAACCGAATCCATTCTCGCCCTCGGCATGGACGTCACGGCCCCCTACCAGGCCGAACAGAACCTCCGCCTCGAAAAGCACCGCTACGCCCTCGCCGTCCACGCCGGCCGCGCCGGCATCTGGCAGCTCGAGTACGACAGCGGCATCCTCCGCTGGGACGACAGCCTGAAGGAAATCCTCGGCTACCCCGCCCGCCCCCATTCCTCCCGCATTGAAGACTGGTTCGCCCTCCTCCATCCCGAGGACGTCGACACCGTGCGCCAGCACCTCCTCCTCTGCGTCCAAGGCCGCGACCAGCTCACCGACATCGAAGTCCGCGTCCGCCACGCCGACACCCGCTACCTCTGGTTCCTCCTGCGCTTCCACCTCGACAGCGAGTCCCACCCCTCCGGCCGCTTCGTCACCGGCACCGCCACCGAAATCACCCGCCTGAAAGACGTCCAGTCCGGCCTCGCCGCCGCGGAAGCCAAGTTCCGCGCCCTCGTCGAGCAGTCCCTCGCCGGCATCTTCATCCTCGAAAACGGCCTCATCACCTACGCCAACCCGCGCTTCTGGTCCATCTTCGGCCTGCCTCCCCAACAAAGCCCCATCGCGTTCTCCGACCTCGTCGTCCCCGAAGAACGCCCCCGCTTTCAGGAACTCTCCAGCCATTGGGAAGCCACCACCCCCGCCGACACCACCTTCCTCATCCATTGCTCCGGACCCAAAGGCACACGCATCGCCGCCCAAGGCAACGTCAACGCCACCAACCTGGAAGGCCGCACCGTCATCATCGGCCTGCTCATGGACGTCTCCGAACGCCTCCGCCAGGAGGCCACCATGCGCCAACTCTCCCTCGTCGTTGAGCAGAGCCCCGTGTCCGTGATGATCACCGACCCCAACGGCGTCGTCGAATACGTCAACCCGCGCTTCACCCAAACCACCGGTTACTCCGCCGCTGAAGCCATCGGCCGCGTCCCCGGCATGCTCAAGAACTCCAGCGACGAGACCTTCTACCAAAACCTCTGGGAAACCCTCCGCGCCGGCCGCTCCTGGGAGTCCGAGCTCACCAACCGCAACAAAGACGGCCGCATCGCCCATGAACGCGCCCAGATCTTCCCCATCCTCGGCAACGACGGCAAACCCGCCCACTTCATCTGCTTCCGCCAGGACATCACCGAACAGCGCCGCCTAGAAGAACGCCTCCTGCGCACCCAGCGCCTCGAAAGCATAGGCACCCTCGCCGGCGGCATCGCCCACGACCTCAACAATATCCTCGCCCCCGTCCGCCTCGGCGCCGAGTTCCTCCGCGCCACCACCCGCACCACCAAAGAAGCCGACATGATCGGCATGATCGAGAACTCCGTCCGCCGCGCCACCGACCTCGTCAAACAAGTCCTCACCTTCTCCCGCGGCATCCGCTCACAAAAAGCCGCCCTCCACCTCAAACACGTCGTCCGCGAACTCCAGCAAATGGTGCAGGAGACCTTCCCGCGCGACATCAAAGTGGAAGCCTTCGTCGACCCCCAGCTCCACGCCGTCCTCAGCGACTCCACCCAGATGCTGCAGGTCTTCATGAACCTCTGCGTCAACGCCCGCGACGCCATGCCCGACGGCGGCCTCCTGCGCATCGAAGCCCGCAACGTCACCATCACCCCCGAAGAAGCAGCCCCCTTCCCCAACGGCCCCGGCCCCTACGTCAAAATCTCCGTTGCCGACACCGGCTCCGGCATAGACCCCGCCGTACGCGACCGCATCTTCGAGCCCTTCTTCACCACCAAACGCCCCGGCGAAGGCACAGGCCTCGGCCTCGCCACAGCCACCGGCATCGTCAAGTCCCACAAAGGCCTCCTCGACGTCGAATCCGAAGTCGGCAAAGGCACGACCTTCCACGTCTATCTCCCCGCCCATTTCGAAGCCCCCCCCCAAGAACCCACCCACACAAGCCCGCTCGCCATCAAAGGCCAGGGCGAGACCATCCTCGTCGTCGAAGACGAATCCGCCCTGCGCCAGACCGTCGCCTTCCTCCTCCAGCAGAACGGCTACAAAGTGCTCGAAGCCGCCGACGGCGTGGAAGCCATAAAACTCCTGCGCGAACACACCGCCTCCGTCGCCCTCGTCGTCCTCGACGTCATGATGCCGCGCCTCAACGGGCCCTCCGCCATCACCCAGTTGCGCGAAGCCCTGCCCGCCATCCCCATCGTCGCCACCTCGGGGCTCGCCACAGACGAGCGCATCGAAAACCTCCGCGCCCTCGGCATCAACGGCTTCCTCTCCAAACCCTTCCACCATCAGGAACTCCTCCTCCTGATCCGCAAGTGCCTCCTGTCCGCCCACGCCGCCAGCACTGCCGCACCCACCCCGGCCGCCAGCCCCAGCCCGCCGAAGACGTGCAGCGGCCGGGTGGCGTAG
>CAZQIE010000173.1:0-3021 GCA_964593675.1 uncultured Opitutales bacterium | reverse complement strand
ACCTCGCCTCCGCCCTCCTGTGGCTGTAACCCATATGTCGATTGGCCCTAGAGCGAATCCAGATCCTTCAAAATCTCACGAGGGCTCGAGCCATTTTCCGGCCCCACGATCCCCTGCTGCTCCAGCACCTCCATAATCCGCGCCGCACGGTTATACCCGATCCGCAAACGCCGTTGCAGCATCGACGTCGACGCACGCTTCGTCGTCCGCAGGACCTCCAAAGCCTGAGGCACCAGGTTGTCGTCCCACTCCTCGTCTTCCCCGCCCCCAGCGCCGCCCTCCTCGTCCTCCACATCCGACGTCTCGATCTGGCGCTGCACATCGTCCGCAAACTCCGGCGGCCCATTGCGCTTGAGGAACTCCACGATCCCCGTGATCTCCTCATCCGACACATACGCGCCCTGCGCGCGCACCAGGTTCGACGTTCCCGGCGGGATGAACAGCATGTCGCCACGCCCGATCAGCGTGTCCGCGCCACCCTGGTCCAAAATCGTCCGCGAGTCCACCTTCGACGCCACCTTGAACGCAATACGCGTCGGCAGGTTCGCCTTGATGATCCCCGTGATCACGTTCACCGAAGGCCGCTGCGTCGCCAAAATCAGGTGGATGCCCGCCGCGCGCGCAAGCTGCGCCAGCCGCGCCACACTCTGCTCAATGTCCGCCGGCGCCACCATCATCAAGTCCGCCAGCTCGTCGATGATGCACACGATGTACGGCAGCTTCTTGTCCGGCACCTCCAGCACAAGATCACGCGGCACCTCGATCGAGCTCGCCGCCACGCGCTCCTCCGGGCTCATCTCCGCGTCCATCTCCTCCGCCTTCTGCGCCTCCGCCCGGTCCTTCAAAATCTTTGCGTTGAACCCCGCGATGTTGCGCACCCCCACCTGCGCAAAAATCTGATACCGCCGCTGCATCTCCGAAATCAGCCACTTCAGCGCGCCCGGCACCTTCTTCGGCGACGTCACCACCGGGATCAACATGTGCGGCAGATCGTTGTACATCTGCAACTCCACGATCTTCGGGTCCACCATGATGAACCGCAGGTCATCCGGACTCGAGTGGTACAGCAGCGACGCGATGATCGCATTGATGCACACCGTCTTGCCCGAACCCGTCGAACCCGCGATCAGCATGTGCGGCATCTTCGTCAGGTCCGCCACAATCGGCTTGCCCGTCACGTCCTTGCCCAGCACCACCGGGATCTCCGCCTTCGAGTCCGCCCAGGCCCGCGACTCAATAATGTCGCGCAGGCACACCGGCGACGCCTGACGGTTCGGCACCTCGATCCCCACCGTCCCCTTCCCAGGCACCGGCGCCAAAATACGCACCGCCATCGCCTTCAACCCCAGCGCGATGTTCTTGTCCAGATTTGCAATCTTCTCCACCCGCACACCCGGCGCAGGCGTCACCTCATACCGCGTGATCACCGGCCCCGCGTGCACCTCCGCGGGCGTCACGCGCACACCAAACTCCGCCAGCGTGCGCACCAGCGCATCCGCCGTCTCCTGGTGGTTCTCAACCGACAACGCCGCCGCGGGCGGCGGTTCCGACAGCAGTTCCAGCGTCGGGAAAACGTAATCGCCCTTCTTCTTCTGCACCGGCGCGGCCGCGCGCTCCACGCGCTCCTCCGCGATGATCGTCAGCCCCCCGATCTTCGTCGAAACAGGAGCCGCCTTCGCCTCCTCCGGCAACGGCATTGGCACCGGCGTCACGCCCTTCTTCTTCTTCTCCTCCTCCGGCGCAGGCTCCGCCTTTGCGCCCTCTTCCACCTTCCCCTCGCCCTCCGCGCCCTTCGCCTCCGCGCCCGCCTTCTTCAGCGAAAGCGCCTTCTTCTTTGGCGGCATGATCAAATCCGAAACCGAACCCGTGCTCGGCCGTTCCTCAACCTCTTCGGCAGCCTTCTTCTCACCCTCCTCCGCCTTCTTCTCTTCCACCTTCGCCGCCTCTTCCGCCTCCTTCTTCTTCTTCACCAACGCCGCAGGCGGCGGCGCATCCACCACCTTCGGCTTCTCCTTTTCCTTCTCCTTCTCCGCCTTTTCCTTGGCCGCCGCCTCATCCGCCGCGCGCCGCGCGTCCTCCGCAGCCTTCTTCGCAAGCTCCTTCGCCGCCTTCTGCCGGTCCCGCCAGTCCAAGAACGCATGGTGCGCGTTCTCGATCGTCCGGCTCGGGTTTTCGAGGAACACCACCATCAGGCCCATCACATACGTCATCATCAGCACCAGCCCGCTGCCAAACTTCCCCAGCGCGTATTCCAGAAAGTCCGACACCAGCAGACGCCCCACCGCACCGCCCAGCCCGCTCGGGTAGTGGTTTGGAGGCAAATGCGCCCGCAACCACTCCGGGCTGATCACGTGCTTTTGCAGCAACACGCACAAGCCCGAAGCCGACACCAGCGCCGTAAACGCCCCCGCGATCTTCCACCCGTTGATCGTGTGCGCCAGCCGGAACAGGCACAAATACGTCATCCAGAACAGGAAGACCGGAATCAGGCAGATCCCCAGCCCGAACCACTTGAACGTGTAAAACGCCCAATCCGCCCCCAACTGGCCCACCAGGTTCGGATTCTTCAGCGCCTCCGTCGTGATGTGGCTGCTCTGGCTCGGTTCGTAGTCCAGGTACGCGACCGTACACAGTACCGCCATCACAAGGAAAAACACCGCCCACAAAGGCCGGATCTGCGCCCGTCTCGGCGCAACCGACAGCACATCGTGCTGATTACCCGTCTTGTTCTTGATCAATGTTCCAGCCATCGGAAATTCGCCCCCCGCGGTCAGCGGAAAACCGGGCTCCCTCCCTCATCCCCGCAACAAACGCCCGACCCCCGACCGTAATCCCGCGACCCTAGCCCGCCCCACCCCAGCGCTCAAGCCTGAAGCAGCACCGCCCGCTCACACGCGCCCAATTCCGAAGGAAGGCCGGTATGCCGGAAGAACCCCATACGCGCAGCCCGTAGAAAGCCCCTTGCGCCCACCGACGCCACAGCCGCCTACCCCCCCGTCCCACGCCCCGCCCCACCTCCGA
>CAZQIE010000172.1:0-3046 GCA_964593675.1 uncultured Opitutales bacterium | reverse complement strand
GGGCGCGGAATGTGAATAACTTTGGGGCGGAAAGGCGTTGACAGGGGGACGGGAGATGCTTTCCTTGGGCGTTTTCTCTAAGGAAAGCCATGAAAGTAGTGACTTCCATCAAGTCCCTGAAGAACCGCCACCCTGATTGCCAGGTTGTGCGCCGGAAGGGCCGCATTTACGTGATCTGCAAGTCGAACCCGCGCTTCAAGGCGCGCCAGGGATAAAGGGCTTTTTGCGATGAAGAAGGACGTTCATCCTGATTTTCACCCGGTGTGCTTCGTGGACGTGTCCACGGGCCGCCGCTTCCTCACGCGCTCGACCATGCGCTCGAAGCAGAAGGAAGTGATCGACGGCGTGGAGCACTTCGTGATCGTGCGCGATGTGACGAGCGACTCTCACCCGGCTTACACGGGTGAAAAGCGCTTCGTTGACGCTGCCGGCCGCGTGGAGAAGTTCCAGAGCAAGTTCAGCCGCCGCCGCGGCGCCAAGTAAGGCGCTGGCGTTTCCGCCCGGAGTGGGCGGGACAAAGCCTCCGGTCCCACAGGGTCGGGGGTTTTTTGCTGTACGCCCTACGCGGCGGGCGAAAAAGAGCCCGTCAACGGATGTGGCACGTTACAGCACTGCTCCGGCGAGCGTGGACGCCTCCTCCCCGCGTCGGCGCGGAGGGAAAAGCCAGGTCGCTTTGTGCGACAACCTGAAGTAGGGCCGCTGCAAAACCCACGTGTGGCGGGTTTGAGAGGCGGGAACGGCTGTGTGGGAGAAATCCCTCAAAAGGATAAGGCGGGCTGAAAGGCGTGATCTGGGCGCATAATAGGGGGAGGGAAGGCGCGGGTTTTGGGGTTTGTTGGCGTTAGTTGGATATGCGGCAGAGAGGATGCGCCGCAAAAGACAAACCCCTTAAACTCAACGATCACGATGAAAACGATTCTCGCCATTGCAGTTATACTCGCCTCCAGCGTCGCGCTTGTGAACGCGGCTCCCGCGAAGTACCAGAAGCTGGGGATGGGCGCTGCCCCGGCTGCGGAACAGCAGGAAGCAGGGCAGCCGGTTACGCGGCACCACTTTGGCAAGCACACGACGGGTGCCTCAAAGGCGTCCAAGGTGGAGAAGCAGGAAGCGACAAAGGATGCGAAGGGGGAGGCTGCGGTGTCTGCGGATAACGCGGGCGAGCGGCGTCACCACTTCGGCAAGCACACGGGCGGAGATCCGTCCGCGGCACCTGCTGCAAGGCCTTCCGCAAGCCCGGACACGTCCCCGGCGCGTCCTCGGGCAAAGGACTAGAAGGTCTTTCCGGTTCGCGTTATTCAGGCAGGGCCAGCCGCGTGGGCGGAGGCTCTGCCTCTTTTTTGGTCACGACGGGGCGCCGGGCTCCGGTGCTCTGGAAAGGAGGGACTTTGCGCGTGTGGGGGCGACTTAGAGCCGGTCACGCGCTGGGCTTACCGGTTGCGGACGCGGTTTTTGGCGGCTTCGCGGTCTTCTTCGATTGAGGCGCGCTCGTCGGCGATTTGCTTGCGGAGGCTTTCGATTTCGTCGTGACGGCCAGCATGGAGGGCGTCGTCGAGCTGCTTCTTGAGGAAGATCTCACGCTCAGCGAGCTTGGCCTTGTACTTGGCGTCGATGTCCTCGAGCTCCTTTTTTTGCTCGTCGGTAAGGGGCTTGGAGGCCGGCTCCTGGGCCTTGAGGCGTTCCATGGCGAGTTCGTAAGCGCTTTTCATGGGGGGAGTGTAGGCGCAGGTGGGGCTGGAGTTCAACCACGCAGGGTGTGGCAAAACGTGTTGGGCTGCGCGGTCTGCTTTTGTGTGGGGCGTGCGCGGATGACACGCTTTGCCTTGAACCGGTGGGAGCGTCGGGGAATGATAGGGGAGGTTTGTGCCCGCACGGAGGCGGTTGCGGGCGGACCTCCAGTGTCATGCCGGAAAAGCGCTTTACGTTTATCTGCGGGGACGACGACTTCCTGGTTACGCGCCGGGGTCAGGGCTTGTTTGCCGAAATGGCGACGGGGCTTACCGACGACTTTTCCCGCGAGGTGATTGACGGGGCCGCAGGCAAGGTGGAGGAAGTGGAGGCCGCGGTCGGGCGCGTGCGCGCTGCCGTCCAGACGTTGTCGCTTTTTGGGGACCGCAAGGCGGTGTGGCTGAAGGGCGTGAATTTTCTGGCAGACAGCCAGACCGGGCGTGCGGAAGGTTCGAAGAAAGCGGTGGAGGAGTTGCAGGAATTGCTGGGACAGGTGGACCCCGCGGCGGTTTCGGTGCTGATCACGGCATACCCGGTTGACCGGCGGCGCAAAGAGTACAAGTGGTTTCAGGAGCACGGGAACAGCGAGTTCCTGGGCGGCGAGGGCGCGGCGGACACGGTGGCTGCGCTCGCGGCGTCGGAAGCCAAGGTGCTGAAGGCGACTTTTGGTTCGGGGGCGCTGGAGTCGCTGGTGGGCAAGGTGCAGGGTAACACGCGGCTGATTTTGGAGGAGACGCGCAAGCTCGCAACGTATGTGGGGCCGGAGGGCGGCGAGATTACCGAGGCGATGGTGCGGGACCTGGTCCCGAATTTTGGCGAGGGCGACTTTTTTGAATTCAGTGAGGCGTTCTTCTCGCTCGACCTGAACTGGGCGCTGGACGCGCTGCGGCGTCATTTCTTTGTGAACAAGGAGCCGCGGCCGTTGCTCTCGGCTTTGCAGAACAGGAATCGGCTGCTGGTGCAGATCCGGGCGTTGGTGGACGCGGGTGAGATCCGCGTGGGGCAGCGGGGGATCGACAAGGCGGGCTTTGATGCGGCGGCGCGCACGCACGGGGCGCGGTTTGCCGGCGCGTCGGAAAAGTCTTCGTTCAACCTGTTCACGCAGAACCTGTGGTACCTGGGCAACAAGGTGGCCCCGGCGACGCGGACGTTGACGCTGCGGCGGCTGATCGACTTCCAGCTCGAATTTGCCCGCGCGTTTGAAGACCTGCTGGAGCGCCCGCAGGAGCCCGAGGCGGTCATGCGAGACCTGACAGTACGGTGCCTCGGCTAGAGCCTGTTATGCACTTTGGCGAGGGAAGAGGGCCGAGAGTGTGAGGCA
>CAZQIE010000171.1:0-3085 GCA_964593675.1 uncultured Opitutales bacterium | reverse complement strand
TCAAACAGCTCGGTCACAATCTGTACAGTCTAAAATGTCGATTGGCCCTAATCCAGGTGCTCGGGAACGATCTGGCCATCGGAGACGGCGACGTGACGCCTGCGATCGAGGACCATACCAGCTTTGGCAACGCGGAGATCAACTATGCGGCGGGCGCAATCACGCGCACCTTCACGATCAAGAATCTGGACGCCGCAACCCTCACGTTGGGCGGCTCGCCGGCGATCCAGGTAACGGGCACGAATGCGGCGGAGTTCACGGTGACGGCGCTTCCGGCGACGAGCGTGAGCGCGTCGGGCTCGACGACGTTCCAGGTGCAGTTCCTGCCGACGGCGACGGGCACGCGCACGGCCACGATTATCATCCCGAACAACAAATCGAGCGACGGGGACTTCCGGTTCGCTGTCCAAGGACAAGGCGTGAACGCTGCGCCGGCCCTCGTACTGAGCCCGACGTCCGTCACGCAGAGCCTCGCACCGGGCGGGAGCACGAGCAACGTATCGGTCACGGTGCAGAACACGGGCCGGGCGAACCTGACGTGGTCGGCGTCCTTGCCGAATACTTACACGGCAAAGAGCTCCACGGCGGCGGGCGGCCCCCTCTACGCGTGGATTGACATCACGAGCGCAGGCCCGAACCAGGGGACCACGCTGTTTGACCTGAGCACGATGGACCAGGATGACGTGACGACGACGAGCGCAATTTCCATCGGTTTCAACTTCCCCTATTACGGCGCGAACAAGACCCAATTGAAGGTCTGCACGAACGGGTGGGTAACCTTCAACACGAGCAGTTCCAACAACAGTTTCTCAAACGCGCAGCTCCCGTCCGGCAGCCTCGACTCGGAAGTGATCGCGGTCTGGTGGGACGACCTGAAGTTCTACCGGGCGAACGCGGGCGCAAACGTGTATTACAAGCGTGTCGATGCCGATACGTTCGTGATCACCTGGAAGGACGTCGGCTATTACACGAATTCCGCTGCGAAGATGAGCTTCCAGCTCATCCTGAAACGCGACGGCCGCATCATCTGCCAATACCAGGACGTGCTGAAGTCGCCGGACTCGAACGGCTACACGATCGGCATCCAGGCGGCGACTTCCGCGCAAAGCCCGGCGAAGCACGTTTCCTACGCTTACAACGTGCCGACCGCAGAAGACGGCGTTGCGCTGGAGTTCCGCCCGCCGACAAACGGGAATTTCGACCCCGCGGGGACGTCCGGGAACTGGTGCGTCATCTCGGGCACAAGCAGCGGGACGGTGTCGGCGCAAAGCTCGACGACCTTCACGCTGGCCTTCAGCACGACCGGGCTGGTCTCGGGGCAGACGTACCTGGCGGACCTGACGCTGACGACGAACGATACGACGAAGCCGAGCGTGACGGTTCCGATTTCGCTAACCGCGAAGCGCGCCTACAACTTTGCGACGGCGAACTCTGCGAACCGGGCGTGGGAGACGGCGAGCAACTGGAATCCCAACACAGCCTTCCCCGGCCCCAGCGATGACCTCAGTCTGACGACCGGAGGCGGGTCGCTGCGGATCGACGGGAATCGCACGATCCGGGCGATCACGGTGAATGCGACAAGCGCCGTCACCGTCAACGGACAGGGTTTTGGCGGTTCTGGCACAGGCGCCAAGCTTACCGTGACGGGCCCGGTATCAGTCCAGCAAGGTGGGCTGCTGGGAGGATCTTCAAATGCGGCACTCGCCTTGAACGGCGGCGTGACGGTATCGGGAGGCACGTTCGGTTTCGGAACGGGCGCAAATGGCTCGATAACGCTGGCTGACGAGACGGCCTTCACGCTCTCGGGTGGCATTTTCGAGACATTGGTCTCGACGAGCTCGATTATCTACCGCGTAGCCGCGGGCACGGGCGACCTGACGCTGTCAGGCACGGCGCCGGAAATCCGCGTGTCCACGGACACGTTCACGTTGGCGCGGCGCTTGAGGGGCACGGGTGGCTTCAAGAAGACCGGCACCGGCACGCTCGTCCTGAACGGGACGGGAGCGGACTGCGCGGGGACGGTGGAACTCGCCGCCGGCATCACGAGCCTCGGCGAAAACGAGGTGCTTGGCGACGCGGCGCTCCTAAAGCTTTCGGGCGGCACGCTGAAGCTGAACGGGAAGACGGAAAACCTCGGCATGCTAAACCTGGCGGCGAACAGCGTGATCGACCTGACGGCCGGAGGCACGCTGATCTTCGGGGATTCCAGCAGCCAGACCTGGGCCGGGACCACGCTGACCATCAACACGAGCAACACGCCTTACACGCTCCGTTTCGGAACGAGCAACACGGGGCTGACGGCGGCACAACGTGCAAAGATCAGCATTTATAACACCGCGACCGGCACGACAACGCCTGCACAAATTAACGCCTCGGGCTATATCGACATCGTGCCGCCTTCCTGGTCTGCAACCTACCCGAAAGCGGATACGGCCACGTCCAGCGGGTTCACCGTGCGGGCGAGCGCGACGGAAGCGGGCACTGCCTACTACGTGGTGGTGGCAACAGGCTCGAATGCACCGAGTGCGGCTCAGGTGAAGGCCGGCCAGAACGCTTCGGGCGCGGCGGCGCTGCGCACGGGGACAATGAGCCTGAGCGCGGCCAACGTGGAAGGGTCTGCCACAGTCACAGGCTTGGCGACGGGCGGCTATGATGTGTATTTCGTGGCGGAAGATACCTCGCCGAATACGCAGTCTGCCGCGCTGAAGGTGACAGTCACGCTTGCACCGCCCGCGTGGACGTCAGGCTGGCCCTTGGCCGACAGCGCGACGGTTTCCGGTTTCACGGTGCGGGCTGCGCTTGCGAATACGGGCACCGCCTATTACGTGGTCGTAGCTGACGCAGCCACGGCGCCGAGCGTCGCGCAAGTGAAGGCCGGACAGGACGCCACGGGCGCGGCGGCGCTCAAGGCGGGCACGCTTTCGCTGGGCACGGCGAACGTTGAGGCCACCGCGTCTGTCACCGGTCTCACCGCGAACACGGCTTATGACGTGTATTTCGTCGCCCAGGACACGATCCCGAACGTGCAGGCGAGTGTTACGAAGGTGGACGTGCAGACGACGCCGGCGAGTTACAGCTGGGCCGT
>CAZQIE010000170.1:0-3160 GCA_964593675.1 uncultured Opitutales bacterium | reverse complement strand
GCGGGGGTTTGGCGACAGGGGCCGGCGGCGGCGGCGGCGGGGGAGGCGGCGGGGCGACGACTTTGGGAGCGGCCTTTTTGAGGAAATAGACGGTGAGGGTGCCGGAGAATTCGACTTCGGCGAATTTCTTCGGGGCGTCTTTGACGAAGTTCGTGCCGACGGGGGCGGTGAGGAGCACGGGGCTGTCGGCGGCGGGCTTTGCGTGGATGGGCGTGCCGGGCTCAACGGTGAGGTCCTTGTGCACGGCTTTGCGCGGGACGTAGCCCGTAAAGGTGCCGGTCAGGGGCACCTGGTGCCAGCCTTGGCGTGCGAGCGCGGCGTCCGCTACGGGCGAGGCTTTCAGGAGCATGGGGTCGCTCTCGGGCACGCGGGCGGCGACGGCCGCCTTGGTGGACGGCTCGAAATACAGGGTGACGTCCTCGGCCTTGGCGGAGACCAGGGCGGCAAGGGTGAGCGCGAAGGCGATGAAAAAGGCGCGCATGGCTGGGTGAAATGGAGAGATGAGAAAGATTGGCCTGTGGCCGGTTGTTGGCACCGCGGGTGCGGAGCTTCCGGGACGGGAAGGGGCTAGCTTAGCTAGGCTTTGAAGATGAGATCAATGTCTTTTGCGGAGAGCTGCCGGACGGCGCCGGGGGCGAGCTTGCGCAGGATGAGGCCGCCGATCTGGTAGCGGCGGAGGCGCTTTACATAATAGCCGAAATTCTCAAAAAGGCGCCGGATTTCGCGTTTGCGGCCTTGGTCGAGGTGCACTTCAACGCGGCGCTCGTGGTCTGGCCCGCGGCTGGCGGGGATGACTTTGCGGGCTTGCAGGTGTTCGCCTTCGCTTTCGACACCGCGAAGGAGCTTGGGGATGATTTCGGGGTTGAAGGGGCGGTGCAGCAGGACGTGGTAACGTTTCACGACCTGCCCGGAGGGGTGTGAGAGGCGTTGGGCGAGTTCTCCGTCGTTGGTGAGGATGAGGAGGCCTTCGCTGTCTTTGTCGAGGCGGCCGGCGCAGTACAGGTGGAGCTTGCGGTAGTGCGGGGGCAGGAGGTCGAAGACGGTCTGGCTGTTGTGGGGGTCCCGGTTGCTGGAGATGACGCCGACGGGCTTGTTCATCATCAGCGTGACTTTGGGGATGTTGGCGTCCGGCAGGGGGTGGCCGCGCAGCAGAATCTTATCGCGAACCGGGTCTATGCGATCACCGAGTTGGGCGATGCGGCCGTTGACTTCGACCTGGCCGTCGGCGATCCACGCCTCGGCTTGGCGGCGCGAGCAAATGCCGCGGTCGGAGAGGTACTTCTGGATGCGGATGGGACCGGTAGCTTCCATGAGGAAAGGAAAGGTTGGGCGAAATTGCGGAGGGCAGATTAGGGGCGGTGGCCTGTAGGGTATGCGATGGGCTTTAGTTAGGGCTCGTTAAACCGAGGAATAGCTTGCCTAATAGGCTTGATCGTCTAATGAGTGCCTTCGCAGAGAAAAACCTTTTGGAGTTCAAGATGCCGGATACGGGCCATGCGGGTGCCAGTTCTCATGTCGCAACGGTTGTGGCGTTCGACAAGGATCGGCCGTTTCCGGCAAAGCTGGTGGAGCGTCGGCGCCTCAGCAAGCCCGGAAGCGCAAAAGACATCGAGCATGTCGTGGTGGATCTCTCGGGGAGCGGGTTGCAGTACAAGACGGGGGATTCCCTGGGCGTGTATGCCACGAATGACGTGAGGGACGTGGAGGCGTTGCTGTCGGCCTTGAAGCTGACGGGGAGCGAGACGGTCACGCTGGCGAAGGAGGGGGCGGTGCCGTTGCGTGTGGCGCTGCTCACGAAGCTGGCGTTGGCCCAGCCGGCGAAAAAGGTGCTTCTGGCTTTTGGGGAGCGCGCGACAGATGCGGCGGAAAAGGCCACGCTTGAGGGTTTGCTGCAGGGTCCGCCTGAGGCATTGAAGGCTTTTTTGGATTCGCGGGATGTGCTGGATCTCGCGCAGGCGTTTCCCAGCGCACGTTTTTCGGCTCAGGATTTCGTGGACGCGCAGAAGCGGCTGGCGCCGCGGCTTTACTCGATCGCGTCGTCGCCGGTTGTGCATCCGTCGCAGGTCCACCTGACGGTGGGGGTGTTGCGGGTGGAGGCGCATGGGCGGGCGCGCCTGGGTGTGGCTTCGGGTTTTCTTGGGGCAAGGGCGACGGTGGGCGTCACGCCGGTGCCGGTGTTTGTGGCCTCGTCCCATTTCGGTCTTCCGGAAAACGGGGACACGGATGTCATCATGGTGGGGCCGGGGACGGGGATTGCGCCGTTCCGCGCTTTCGTGCAGGAGCGCGTGGCGACGGGCGCACGCGGTCGTCTGTGGCTTTTCTTTGGCGACCAGCACCGGGAGACAGACTATTTGTATCAGGAGGAGTGGGAGGCGCTGCAGCGCGACGGCAAGCTGGCGCGGGTGGATCTGGCGTTTTCGCGAGATCAGGATTACAAGATTTACGTGCAGGACCGGATGCGGGAGCAGGCCGCGGAGCTTTGGCGGTGGCTGCAGGGCGGGGCGTCGTTCTACGTGTGCGGTGATGCCCGACGCATGGCGAAGGATGTGGACGCGATGTTGCACCGGATCGCGCAGGAGCAGGGTGGTATGTCCGAGGCCGAGGCCGCGGAATACGTGAAGGGCCTGAAGAAGGCGAAGCGCTATCAGCGCGACGTGTATTAAGGTTTCTCGGTTCAAAGGGGCGCGCCATTGAGCTGGCTTGGTCTCACGTTGGTGCGGGCCAGATCGTGCTGTCGAGAGGTGCGGCGAATTGAAACTGGGGGCGGCTCTGAAGCAGGTTCCCTTTTGGAGGAGGTTGTTTCAAGTTGTCGGTTGCGCCGACGTTGCGACGAGCGTGGACACCCCTTCCTCCAGCCGGCGCGGATGAAAGGGTATTTTTTGCAGGTGCGGCACGTTGAACTGCATGTGCGTTGGACCGGCGCTACAACGGGTCCCGTGGTGCTTATACCTAGCCGTGTTAATTCGGGGAGAATAGAGACGATTGGCAATATGTAAGCGGCTCAGATATCTACTGCTGAAAGAAGGCGCTCGCGAAAGGTTAGGGTTCGCGGGCGCCTTTCACGTACACCGACGCACAGTGAGAGGGCTTGCGGTGTGGGCCGGTTCTAGGGCCAATCGACATATGGGTTACAGCCACAGGAGGGCGGAGGCGAGGTAGA
>CAZQIE010000169.1:0-3245 GCA_964593675.1 uncultured Opitutales bacterium | reverse complement strand
GGCGAGCGTGGACGCCCCATCCTCGCGTCGGCGCGGGCGGAAAAGTGATTTAAGGGAGGTGCGACAACTTGGACCGAAGGTGCTCTAAAGGGGGCACAGGTGCGGTGTGCCGGGTGCGCGGTGTGGGCGCGAGGGGGGTGTTCTGCGGGGTTTTTGGCTTTCCGCGGGCGGGTGGGTGCGTTTGGCTTTGGGGATGCGTGTGATCGCGGTTGTGGCGCGGGTGTTGTGTGGGGCTGGGTGTGTGTTTGCGCTTTCGGGGTGCAAGCATTTTACGTCGTGGCAGGAGAAGGAGAAGCCGTTTGAGGATACGAAGCCTGCGGAGCCGGTGAAGCTGCCGGAGTCGGCGCAGACGCTGGCGGACACGCAGTTGGCGCGGGCGGTGGAGAATGAGCAGGCGTTGTTTCAGGCGCTGGTGGAGCAGCCGAACCGGTATACGGTGGCGGAGCGGGACCGGCGGTTTGGGGATGTTGCGGCGGAGTACGAGGCGTATCTGGCGCGGAATCAGGACTCGGTGTACGGTTTCATTTTGTATGGGAAGTTTTTGAGGCGGATCGGGGAGAACACGAAGGCGCTGGTGGCGTTCTTGCGGGCGAACCGGCTGGACCCGAATTTGGGGGTGGTGAAGCAGCAGATCGGGACGTTGCTGGCGGAGGAGGGGCGTTACCAGCTTGCGCTGCCGTACTTCCTGGCGGCGATACGGCTGGCGCCGGAGGTGGCGGTCTATCAATACCAGCTTGGTGAGTTGATTGCGTTTTACCGGGACTCGTTTGTGGAGCGCGATGGGATGGATGGGCCGATGCTGGACAGGCAGATGCTGGCGGCGTTCGAGAGTGCGGCGCGGCTGGCACCGGAGGAGCCGGGTTACCGGTGGCGTTTTGCGGAGGCGTTCTATGATGTGGGTACGCCGGACTGGGAGCGGGCGCTTGCGGCTTGGGGCGTGCTGGAGGATTCGACGAGGTCGGAGGCGGAGCGGGATGTTGTGCGGCTGCACATGGCGCGGGTGCTTACAGAGTTGGGGCGCTTTGAGGAGGCAGAGGCCAAGCTGAATGCGACGGTGGACCGGCCGGTGCTGCGGATGACGCGGGCGCAGGTGCAGGAGGCTGTGCGGGCGCGGGTGGCGTGCAGGCCGCCTAAGAAGCCGGCGCCGCTGCCGCCGCCGTCGTTGTTGCCGGAGCCGGCCGTGGCTGGGGTGGACTTGCGTCCGAAGGTGAACATTGTGCCGAAGCGGTCGGTGCTGGAGCGCGCACAGCAGCAGGGGGGTGAGGTCACGGGGCCGGTGGTGCCGATGCCGCAGGTGGCGCCGGGGGACGCGGCATTGCTGGGGCCGCTGCTGAATGCGGAGCCGAAGCCAGAGGGACCGGCACCCGTGCCGGTGATTTTGCCCTAACCTCGCACGGCTTACGGGCCGCAGGGCGGGCGCCGGGTGTTCGCGGTTGGGAGCGGGGTGCGCAATTTGGCGCTGTGGGCGCGACGGGCGCGGGGTGCGCTGCGCACGGCGCGGGGCGGGGTGCTGGGGCTACTGGCTGGCGGTGCCTTCGTAGATGTCGACTTGGTGGAGCCAGAGGTTGGCGTAGGTGGCGGCGTTGAGGAGGAGGTCTTCGTGGGTGCCGGTTTCGACGATGCGGCCGCGTTCGAGGACGACGATTTTGTGGGCTTTGCGGACGGTGGAGAGGCGGTGGGCGATGACGAGGACGGTGCGGTCCTTCATGAGGTTTTCGAGGGCGGCCTGGATCTGGCGCTCGGTGATGGTGTCGACGGAGGCGGTGGCTTCGTCGAGGATGACCATGGGTGGGTTTTTGAGGAGGACGCGGGCGATGGTGAGGCGTTGTTTTTCGCCTTGGGAGAGGCGGACGCCTTTTTCGCCGATGTTGGTTTTGAGGCCGTGGGGGAGGTTTTGGACGAAGTCGAGGGCGGAGGCGCCGGCGAGGGCGGCGAGGAGCTGGGCTTCGGTGGCGTCGTCTTTGGCGAGGCGGAGGTTGTCTTCGACGGTGCCTTCGAAGAGGAAGGGGTCTTGGGCGACAAAGCCGACGTGTGAGCGGAGCTGGGTGAGGTCGATGTGGCGGACGTCTGTGCCGTTGATGAGGACGCGGCCGCGGGTGGGGTCGTAGGTGCGCAGGACGAGGGCGGCGATGGTGCTTTTGCCGGCGCCGGTGTGGCCGACGAGGGCGGTGACGCGGCCGGGTGGGAGGTCGAGGGTGAAGTCGGTGAGGACGGGGGTGCGGTCGGGGTAGGCGAAGGAGACGTTGTCGAAGTGGACGGAGACGGGGCCGTGGGGGAAGGGTGCGGGGTTGGGGGGATTGGAGACGTCGATGGGGTGGTCGAGGACTTCGAAGACGCGGTCGCCGGAGGCTTTGCCGGCGCTGATGAGGTGGTTGAGGCCGTGGAGCGTGCTGAGGGGCTGGTAGAGCATGAGCGCGTAGAGGAAGAACGCGAAGAGCTCGGGGAAGGTGAAGGTGCGGGTGGTGAGGATGAGCTGGCCGCCGACGCCGATGACGGCGACGAGGCCGAGGGAGGTGAGGAAGGAGGTGCCGGGGCCGTAGAGGGACCAGCGGAACATGGCGCGGAGGGTGACGTGGCGGAGGGTTTCGCCGCGTTCGAGGAAGCGTGCGGCTTCGCGTTTTTGGAGGGCAAAGGTCTGGATGAGGCGGTTGCCCTGGATGTCTTCGACGAGGAGGGAATTGAGGTCGGCGGCGGCTTCGCGGACTTCTTTCCAGTTACGGCGGGTGGCGCGGGAATGGCGGATGCCGAGGAGGAGGAGCAGGGGGAGGGGGAGGAAGACGAAGGTGGCGAGGAAGGGTTGTTTGAGGAAGAGGACGGTGGTGATGCCGAGGATGGTGAGGAGGGCGACGGCGCCTTGCTCGGTGCCGTCGAGGAGGGCGCGTTCGACGTTGGCGACGTCGTCAATGACGCGGGAGGAGATTTCGCCGCTTTTGCGTTTGTCGTAGAAGGAGGTGGGGAGTTCGAGGAGCTTGCGGTGGAGGTCGAGGCGGATTTCGAGGAGGACGCGTTGTTCGAGTGTATTGTTTACGCGGATACGGAGGCAGTTGAGGGCTTCGCGGAGGAAGTAGAGGAGGGTGATGAGGGCGACGCCTGCCCAGAGTTGTGCGGGGGAGCCTTGGGCTGCGATGTCTTCGAGGATGCGCTGGATGCGGTGGGGGATGATGAGGAGGAAGATGGTGCTGCCGAGGGCGAGGAGGAGGGTGAGGGCGAAGAGTCCGGGGTAGCGGAAAAGGTATGCGGAGATG
>CAZQIE010000168.1:0-3261 GCA_964593675.1 uncultured Opitutales bacterium | reverse complement strand
CGGGGGCGTAGTGCCGGGCGGGGTGGGGGGGGCCGGCGAGGGCGATGAAGGAGAGGACGAGGGGGCGGGGGCGGACTTGGGTGTTCCAGTCGACTTGTTTGAAGGAGGGGTAGGGGATGTTGCTCACCATGAGGATGGCAATGAGGAGCATGAGGGGGGGGAGGACGATGGCCCAGGCGTGGAGGTCGCCGATCTGGAGAAGGACGAGGACGGTGGAGGCGATCATGCCGGCGGCCATGGGGGCGGGGAGGCCTTTGAAATTCTTGCCGGGGTCTGCGGCGGGGTCTTTGGGGAGGAAGGGGGAGGTGAGGACGTTGAAGCGTGCGAGGCGGACGCCGGCGCAGAGGAGGAAGACGAAGCCGATGAGCCAGCCGACTTGGCGGAAGAAGGGGTAGTTGTCTGTGGGGGAGAGGATGAGGAAGAAGACCATGAGGGCGGGGGCTACGCCGAAGGAGACGGTGTCGGCGATGGAGTCGAATTCTTTGCCGAAGAGGCTTTCGCGGCCGCCGAGGCGGGCGACGCGGCCGTCGAGGAGGTCGCAGATGCAGGCGAAGAGGATGCAGGCGACGGCTTGGAGGTAGTAGTCGTGGGTGACGGTTTCGCTGGTGGCGTATTTGGCCTGGATGCAGCGGATGATGGCGAGGAACCCGAAGAAGAGGTTGCCGGCGGTGAAGAAGTTCGGGAGGAAGTAGATGCGCGCGGCTTCGTTGGCGTCCTTGTATTTGAGGGGCTCAGGGTTGGACATGGTGAGGTTCCGGTGTGGTGCGGTTGGTTCGGAGGGGGGGCGTGTGGCCGTGGTGACGCCTGTTTGTCGCGGGGGGGGGGCGGCTGGGTGCCTATTTTTTCAGGGTTTCGAGGTATTTCCAGAAGGACTGGTGTTGCTCGACGAGTTGCTCTTCGGTGAAGGGGAGCTTGAACCGGAAAATGAAGTCGGCGAGGGAGTGCTGGTGGAGGACGTAGTGGGAGTAGAGGATGTCGCCGCGTTGTTCGAAGTAGATGCGGAACTCACCGGCGCGGAGGCGGTAGTAGGTTTTGCCGTCGCGCTGGAAGCGGCCGATGTCGTCGGCAGCGTGGGCGAGCATTTCAGGGGTGACGGAGCTGAAGGTCTCGATGAGTTCCATTTGCTGGAGCTTATCGAGCTTGTTGAGCTCGGCCATGGCCTGATCGCTGAAGGTGACCTGATACATGAGCGGATGGGTGGGGGCCGCCGTTGGGGGCGGGGTCGCGCGTGGCCTGGGTGCGGTTTTGAGGGCACCGAGGGGGTGTCGCGGCCGTTAGGTGCCGGGTGGGCTGGTGGGCCTGCCGGGCGTGGCAGAATCTAGGGACAGCAAGGGTGGCTGCAACTTTTTAGTGGGATATGGGGTTTTGTCTGGTTGTGGGTTGGCGCTGCTTTTGCACGGGGGAGAGGGTGACGTGGGGGTGGCGACGGCGCACGGGCGCAGGACGCAAGGGTGCGGGATTTGCGCCGATTTGAGGAACTTTGTCCCTCGCGTGAGCGGGGGTGGAATGCACAAATCGAAGGAACCCAAGATGAACGCAAAGAAACTGGTCACGGTGATGGTGCTGGCGCTGGCGCCGTTGGGGTTGCTGGCGGGGGAAGCGGAGAAGAATCAGAATGGGGATGGTCCTGGGAACCGGGGCCGGGGTCATGCGTATGGTCATGACAAGAAGGAGGGGCCGCGTGGGCCGGGTGGGCCGGGAGAGGGGCAGAATTTGTCGCCTGAGGAGCGTGAGGCGCGGAGGCAGGAGATGATGAAGCGCTACGACAAGGATGGGGATGGGAAGCTTTCCGAGGGCGAGCGTTCGGCGATGCAGGCGGAGCGTGCGGCCCAGAATCCGGATATGGTGAAGCGGTTCGACAAGGACGGGGACGGGAAGCTGTCGGACTCGGAAAAGGCCGCGATGCAGCAGGAGATGCAGGCGCGGAAGCAGGAGGCGGTGAAGCGTTTCGACAAGGATGGGGATGGGCAGTTGTCGGATGCTGAGCGGGAGGAGATGCAGAAGGCGCGTCAGGAGCGCGGGGGGGCTCCGGGTGACCGCAAGGGCGAGGGTGAGAAGGGGAAGAAGGGGAAGGGTGATAGCGGTGAGCGGGGCCAGGGTGGGGGCAACCGTGGCAAGGGTGGGCCGTAAGGGCTGAGGTTTGGGGTTCGCCTGCCTGAGAGGGGGGGCGCAGGAGAGGTGCCGTGCGGGTGTCGCGGTTGGGGCTTGCCGTGGGGGTGGGTCCTGCCGGGGCGCCTGGCACGGCACGCTTTTTTTCGCGGGGGGGGGGCGCGGGGGTGATGGTTTTCGGCTTTTCGTGGGCGGGTTGGGGCCTTTACGGTGGGGGCATGGTTACGATCGACGTCGAGTACAAGGGTGATTTGCGTTGTGTGGCGAAGCACGGGCCGTCGGGTGTTGAGGTGACGACGGACGCGCCGGTGGACAACCACGGGAAGGGCGAGTCGTTTTCGCCGACGGACCTTTGCGCGACGGCGCTGGCGGCGTGCATGGCGACGATCATGGGGATTCAGGCGCGCACGCTGGGGATCGACTTGAAGGGGATGAGGATCCAGGTGAAGAAGGGGATGACGGCGACGGCGCCGCGGCGGATCGCGCAGTTGCCGGTGGAGTTCTGGGTTCCGTGCAAGCTGGATGAGAAGCAAAAGGCGCAGTTGGTGCGGGCGGCGGAGTCGTGCCCGGTGCATCATAGCCTGCACCCGGAGATCGAGAAGCCAATCATCTGGCATTGGGCCGATTAGCCACGCACGGCGTGGGCCGACTTTTTTGGGCTGCGCGGCGGTAGGCTGGCGCTTCGCTGAGACGCGGGCGCGGGGTTGCGCTATGTGCGCCTTATCGTCGCGTCGGCGTGGAGGGGGGGGGAGATTCGGCGGGTGCGGCGATTTTAGCTGAAGGTGCGCCGGACGCACGGGGTGGGGGCGTTCGTGTGGGTGCGCGGTGGTGTGTCTGGCACGTTTGCCCAGTTTGTATCCGGGGTCTGAATACGGCGGGGGTGGGGTGCGGGGTTTTTCAGGCGGTGCGGAGGTGGGCGGCGATTTGTGCGGCGAGTTTGGGGCCGATGCCGGGGACTTCGGCGAGCTGGTCTTGGGTGGCGCGGCGGAGGCGGTCGATGGAGCCGAAGTGGTCGAGGAGGGCGCGTTTGCGGGTGTCGCCGAGGCCGTCGAGGTCGTCGAGGATGGATTCGCGGATTTTCCTGGAGCGGAGGTCGGCGTTGAAGGTGTTGGCGAAGCGGTGGGCTTCGTCGCGGACGCGTTGGAGGAGGCG
>CAZQIE010000167.1:0-3341 GCA_964593675.1 uncultured Opitutales bacterium | reverse complement strand
TTCAAACAGCTCGGTCACAATCTGTACAGTCTAAAATGTCGATTGGCCCTAGAGTGACAGGGAAAAATGTAAAGTCCTTTCCGTTAGGGTCTGGCTTGACAGGGACGCGTCGGAGCTTTTGGGGCCTTCCTGGGCTGGCGAGATTAGTCTGTTTGCGGGCCGGAATGCCACTCGTCCATGTCTTCGGGGACGGGCTTGCGCTTTTCGCCGAGTTTTACGCCTTCGATGATGACGTCCACTTTGCCGACGGGGCGCAGGGTCATTTTGGCGACCATCTCGCGCACGCGCTGCTGGATGGCGAGGGCGACGCGACCGAGTTCTTCGCCGAAACGCACGACCACGCGGATTTCGATGACGTAGGCGCCGGAGGGGCTTTCGGAGACGCGGACGCCGCGGTCGGATTCCTTGCCTTTAAAGAGTTCCGTGAGGCCGTCGACGAGGCCGGCGCCGACGGAGTGGACGCCGGAGACTTCGAGGGCGGCAAGGCGGACGATGCTGGCGACGACGGAGTGGTTGATTTTGACGTCGCCCATGGGGGCGGAGTCGTCGGGAGCGGTGGCTGCGGCGAACTCGGGGTCGTCCGTCGGGTCAGTGGGTCTGCGGTTCATGCCGGAAAGGGGGATGGTGCGTTACGGGGCGCAGGGAGCCTTTTAAAGGATGGACGGGCCGGTGAAAAGCAATTTGCGCCGCGCACGGCGTGGTCCGGTTGCCCGCGCGTGGGAAGGGTGTCCACGATTTTGGGGCGAGGCCGCAGGGCTGCATGAGTTGCCCTCTTCCACGGGGGGCCGCACGGGGTGGGCGCTAGGTTTCGAGGAAGAGGTCCTTGGGGGTGCGGTTGAGGAAGTCTTCGACGTAACGGGTGGTGAAGTGGCCGGACCGGAAGGTGGGGTCCTGCATGACGGCGCGGCAGAAGGGGATGGTGGTGCGGATGCCGCGGATGATGTACTCGTTGAGGGCGCGGTACATGCGGTCGATGGCGACGTCGCGGGTGCGGGCCACGGTGATGAGCTTGCCGATCATGCTGTCGTAGGTGGGCGGGATGCGGTAGCCGCCGTAACAGTGGGAGTCGATGCGGACGCCGTGGCCGCCGGGGGGGTAGTAGAGGGAGATTTCGCCGGGGCAGGGGGCGAAGTTGCGGCCGGGGTCTTCGGCGTTGATGCGGCACTCGATGGCGTGCCGGGTGATGGAAATGTCTTTCTGGTCGAGGTCGAGGGCTTCGCCGTTGGCGATGCGGATCTGGCGCTTGATGAGGTCGATGTCGGTGACTTCCTCGGTCACGGGATGCTCCACCTGGATGCGGGTGTTCATCTCCATGAAGTAGTAGTTGCCGTGCTTATCGACGAGGAACTCGATGGTGCCGGCGTTCTCGTAGCCGCAGCTTTCGGCGATGCGGACGGCGGTGGCGCCCATGCGCTTGCGCAGGTCGGCGGAGAGGAAGGGGGAGGGGGATTCCTCGATGATTTTCTGGTAGCGGCGCTGGATGGAGCAGTCGCGTTCGCCGAGGTGGATGACTTTGCCGTGGGCGTCGGCGAGGATCTGAAACTCGATGTGGTGGGGCTCTTCGACGAACTTTTCGATGTAAACCTGGGGGTTGCCGAAGGCTTTTTCGGCTTCGTGGCGGGCGGTTTCGAACTCGCGGGAGAGGGAGACGGCGTTGTGGGCGAGGCGCATGCCTTTGCCGCCGCCGCCGGCTACGGCCTTGATGATGACCGGGAACCCGATTTTCTGGGCAATTTTGATGGCTTCTTTTTCGTTTTCGACGGGGCCATCGGAGCCGGGGACGATGGGGGCCTTGGCTTTGCGGGCGGTGTCCTTGGCAACGGCCTTGTCGCCCATCATGCGGATGGCCTGGGGCTTGGGGCCGATGAACTTGATGTTGCAGGCTTCGCACTTCTCGGCGAAGTCGGCGTTTTCAGAGAGGAAGCCGTAGCCGGGGTGGATGGCGTCAACGTCGCTGATTTCGGCGGCGGAAATGATGCGGTCGACTTTGAGGTAGCTGTCGCGGGAGGGGGCGGGGCCGATGCAGATGGCTTCGTCGGCGAGCTGGACGTGGAGCGACTGGACGTCGGTTTCCGAGTAGACGGCGATGCTCTTGATGCCGAGCTCGCGGCAGGCGCGGACGATGCGGAGGGCGATTTCGCCGCGATTGGCTATGAGGATCTTCTGAATCATCGGGTCGCTTCGGAAAAGGGAGTTGCGTGGGGGCGGGAAGGGCGCGGGCCGCGTCAGGGAGGGGCGCCTTTTTCCCGCAAGGGGGAGGTGCGGGGGCGCGGTTTTGTACGCGTGCCCCCGCTTCCTGGCCAAGGTGCGCTAGACCTGTACTTTAAAGAGAGGCTGCCCGTACTCCACGGACTGGCCGTTCTCGACGAGGCACTCTTTGATCGTGCCTTTGACCTCGGACTGGATCTCGTTCATCACCTTCATCGCCTCGATGATGCAGACGACGGTTTCGGGCGAGACGGCCGTGCCCTTGTCCACAAACGCCGGGGTTTCCGGGCTGGAGGCACGGTAGAAGGTGCCGACCATCGGGGACTTGATGAAAACGACGTCTTTTTCGGCGACGGGCTCCTGCTTGGCGAACGGGGCGGCGGCTGCGGCGGGCGCAGGCGCCGCGGCGGGTGGCGCGACGGGGGCAGGTGCCGGGGCGACGGCGTATTGGGTGCGCTGGGAGAAGCTGCCGTCTTTTTCGCGGCGGATGCGGAGCTTGAAGCCTTCTTCCTCGATCTCGAACTCCGTGAGATCGGTGCGCTTCATCAGTTCGATGATCTGCTTAATTTCTTTGAGGTCCAAGGCAGGTCCCTTCCGTTGTTTTTGTTTCCAAGATGGTTCGGCACGGTTTCGCCGGGCATTAGCCTTCCTGCACAAGTGCAGGGGCCAGACAGGCTTCAGGGCGTGGCGCACGGGGCGCGTTTGCCGTTGGAGTCGTCCCGGCGGAAACCGGTGCAGACGTTAGGGGTTTATGGTGTAGGACGGGGAGATGCGCAACCCCTTTCTTTTTTCGGGGCTGCTTGGTAATGTTCAAAACCTAGTCAACTCTTGATTAGAAATTTTTATGGACCGCCCGCGGGAGAGCAGGGAAGCCCGTTGGGGTACGCGGTTGGGGGCCGTTGCGGAGGGCTTGCGCGTGGGCGGAAATATTTCGTATTGGTGAGGAATGAGTTGTGAACAGGGTAACGGGACGTGCAAGCGTTGCGCAAAGGGGGGCGTTGGGGTATGCCGGTGCGTTTGCGCGGTGGTTGTGTTCGGGGTCGCCCTGATAGGCCTTGTGGGAGCGTTGCTGATGGGCTTTGTAGGGTTGTCGGGGGACGCTGTGACGGAGCGCCCGGGGGTCGGGGAGGTTT
>CAZQIE010000166.1:0-3479 GCA_964593675.1 uncultured Opitutales bacterium | reverse complement strand
CAGCTCGGTCACAATCTGTACAGTCTAAAATGTCGATTGGCCCTAGAGCAGTTCCGTTTCAAGTTGTCGCATGCGCCGACGCTGCGGCGAGCGTGGACGCCCCATCCTCGCGTCGGCGCGGGCGGAAAAGTGATTTAAGGAGGTGCGACATCTTAAAGTAGAAGTGCTCTAGCCGAGCGTGACCTCCACCGCGACCCGTGACTTGCCCTGTACCAGCGCCGGCGGCACATGCACGCCCGGCACCGCCTTCCCGTCCACGGTCAGGCCGCGGACACCGCAGCCCTTGCTCCCCGGGTTCTTCACGCTGACGTCCACGCGGCACCCACGGTAGAGGCGGGACGCCGTGAAGCCCTTCCAGTCGCGCGGGATGCACGGGTCAACGCGCAAGCCCTCAAGCTCCGGTCGCAGGCCCAGCAGGTATTGCGTCCCCGCGAGCTCCATCCACGCCGCCGTGCCCGTCACCTGGCTCACGTTGGCCCAGCCAAAGCGCGGATTTTCGGGGCCGGTGACGAGGCTCGGGTAAGCGTAGGGCTCCGCCTGGTAGCGCTCGATCCCCGCCTTCTGCAAAGCCAGGTGCGGCAGCAGTTGGCGGAAATACTTCCACGCGCGATCCGGGTTGCCCAGCAACGCCTCGGCGATCACGGCCCATGTGTTCGCGTGGCAGAAGATGGCGCCATTTTCCGCGCAGCCGAGCGAGTAGCCCACGAACGCGTCCATGTCCTCCGGAAACGTCGGGAAGCTCGGGTGGATCTTCTTGATCCCGCGCTCGGTGTCCAGCAGCCGCGACACCGCGTCCATCGCGTTGCGCTGCTGTTCGCTGGAGCCCACGCCCGAAAGCACGGACCAGCTCTGCGAGTTCAGGAAGATCTGGCCATGCGTGCGCTGGTGCGAGCCAATGGCCGTGCCGTCGTCGTCGAAACAACGCACCCACCAGCCGCCATCCCAGCAGTGGCGCAGGATAGCTGCCGTCTGCGTGTCGAGCCGCTTCTGGAGCTTCGCCGCAGCCGCCTCGTCTCCCAGCGCGAGGGCGAGCGGGATCATGCGCCGCAGGCAGTACACGTACTGCTGGGCCGCGAAAACGGACTCACCCTTCCCAGCCCGCGCGAACCGGCCAATCACATCGTTCCAGTCGCTCTTGAGCGTGAGGGGCAGCCCGTGGACGCCGAGGTGCGAATCCGTGAAGTCCAGCGCCGCCAGCAAGTGCTCCCAGACGGTCGCCTCGGGGCCCGCGCTCATGCCGTCTTCCGCGAGGAACGGTGCCTTCTCGGACAGGAGCTTCAGGTTTCCGGTCTCGGAAACCAGCGCGTAGGCAAGGATTGGCAGCCAGAGGTGGTCGTCGCTGTGGACGGTGCGCCAGGGCGCCGTCTTGTCCTCGGGGAAATACGTGTGGACCGCGTGCCCATCCTGGAACTGGTGCCGCAGGAGCGTGATGAACTCGCGGCTCGCCCAGTCCGGCCTGCGGTAGGCGATGGCCAACATGTCCTGCGCCGTGTCGCGGTAGCCCATGCCCCGGATGCCCGACGCCGTCGGGCTGTACGAGCGCGAATAGCGGCCCGTCTGCACGCACTGGATCGGCGTCCACGTTTTCACCTGACGCTCCACATCTGCGTCCGGCAACGCGCACGTGAGCACGTCCAGGTGCTCGCGCCACCAGCCGTCCAGCTTCGCCCGTTGCTGCGGGACGAACTCCGGAGCCCGCAGTTTTGCGACCTGCTCGGGCAAGCGCTTGTTGCGGGCTTCGTCAAATGCGCCCATCGCGCCGGGAATGCAGCCGAGGAAGAACGCAACAGGCTCCGTCGCCCCGGCGGCCACGGTCACCGGAACCTGGATCGCACCGCACGGGTCGCCGCACCAGATCCCGCCATTTCCGCAATGCCCGCGCTCCACGCCCAGCGGGTTGCGCTCGGTTCGGTAGGCTCCGAGGAACTCCTGCCGGTCTCCGGAGTGGCTCGCGACGGGCCGGTTGGCCGTGAAATACACCAGCGGGATGTCGCGCAGACGCGGGTGGGCCTGGTGGTGGTAAAGGTAAAGCTCGGCCTGGTTGGCTTCATCATACCACGTCTTGAACATGTTGCGGATGTAGTAGCCCCATTTGGCCTCTTCCACGTATTCAAGAAGTCCATACTCCACGTACCCGAAAAGGTCGAAAACCGCGGGCGCGTCGCCGTGGTTCGTCAGCGCGATGTCCCAAACGAGCGTCTCGGCATCCGGAGCAATGAACAGCGACAGGCTCACCGACTTGTTGCCCTTGCGCGCCGTGAACGTCGAACGGCCGGGCGCGTGCCGGGCCTCCCACGAATCAAGCGCCGTCTCGGTTGGCAGGAACGTGGGCGACCACGCGGACCCGTCAGCCTCGCGCACATACAGGGCAAACCCCGGCGAATCCACTGGCGCGATCCAGCTCCGGTACCGCGAAATGCGGAAATTCAGCGGACTGCGCCACCAAAGGGAGCCGCCGCCCGCCTGTGACACAAACGCATGCAGGGAGCCGTTTGAAAGATAGTTCACCCAGGGTGAGGGCGTGTCATGACGCTGGACGACAATTTCGCGGGCGGAATCATCGAAGCGATAGAACGAGCGGGAGTCCGGAGTTTGGCGGTACATGGGGATTGCGGCTTGTTGGCGCTTTGGCATTCGTCGCGCCGGATCAAGAGTCTGACAAAGGCGCCCGGACGGAGAAAGATCCCCATCTGGTTTGCTCGCATCATCAGTGGTATCCACGCAACATGACCTGCGGCTGAACGAGCCGGGCTGCTCTTCGCGGTGGACAGGGGGCCTCCAAACTGTCGCAGGGGCGGTGCAGTGGCCTCAATCGCAATTACGTGATTCGAAAGTTGGGATAGGAACGGTGCTTGCGCTCCGGCGCGTCAGGTGCATAAAAGGCAAGGCCCGTTGGGAAGGCGCCTTCGGCTGCCGAAAAGCGCGTTCCGAACCGGCGCGGGCCGCCCAGAGCTCACCTACAGTCACCCACCCTTCATGAACCGCTACCTTGTAACCGGAGTTGCCGGCTTTATCGCCTCGCACGTGGCGCAGAGGCTCCTGGACTTCGGACACGAGGTTGTCGGGGTGGATAACGTGAACGATTATTACGACACGCGTATCAAGGAATACCGCGTCGAGGCGCTGAAGAAAAGCGCCCGGTTCACGTTCCATAGGCTCGATATCGAAGACTACGAGGGCCTGCGTCCCCTGTTTGCGGGGAAGCCGTTCGACGCCGTGTTCAACCTCGCCGCGCGCGCGGGCGTCCGCGCCAGCCTCGAAAACCCCCACATCTACCTGCGCACCAATGCCGGCGGCACGCTCAACCTGCTTGAGCACATGCGCTATTCCGGGTGCCGCAAGTTCGTCCTCGCCTCGACGTCGTCTCTTTACGCCGGCCAGCCGATGCCGTTCCGCGAAGACCTGCCCACAAGCACGCCGATCTCGCCCTAGGGCCAATCGACATATGGGTTACAGCCACAGGAGGGCGGAGGCGAGGT
>CAZQIE010000165.1:0-3579 GCA_964593675.1 uncultured Opitutales bacterium | reverse complement strand
CTCCCCCCACCCGACGCCCCACAAAAGTAACGAACACCCGCCAATGTAGGATTGGAAGGCGTTGACGTACCAGAGGATTTTGGCCTTTATGACAGGCAGCATGGAGACAAGCGCCCCATTCACCGACCAGGATCTACAGGAATACATCGTGGAGGCTGTGGAGCGCGTCTTTACTACCATGCTCGCGCGCGAAGTCGCCCTCGCGGAGATGATCAACTTCTCCGCCATCGACGAGTCCATGGAGCCGCCCCCGCCTCCCCTCGACACCACAAAACCCCTCGTCGCCGCAGCCGTCGGTTTCATCGGCACCCTCAACGGCGTCCTCTACCTTTACTTCGAAGACACCCTCGCCCGCGAACTCACCTCCAACTTCCTCGGCATGACCCTCCAGGAAGTCGACGCCGAAGGCCACGAAACCGTCAACGACGCCCTGGGAGAGTTTGCCAACATGGTCGTCGGCACCTTCAAAAACAAAATGTCAGACCGCGGCTTCAACTGCCGCCTCACCATCCCCGCCATCCTCCGCGGCCAGCATTTCGCCCTCGAAGGCACCTCCTCCATCATACGCCGCCTCTACCGCTTCAAAACCGGTGACTACGTCTTTGCGGCGGACCTCCTCATCAAACCCCTCGAAGGCTAACCCATTTAAAACCCACGCACGGCCCCCCGCCCTGCGCGGAAGCCAGGAAAACCGAACCCCCCTTTTCTATGCGGCTGAAGATCCTCACGGTCGACGACTCCAAGGCGGTGCGCATCATTGTCAAAAAGGCATTCACGTCCTACGACGTGGACATCGTCGAAGCCAGCAACGGCGTTGAAGGCCTTGCCGCCGCCGCCAAAGAAAACCCCGACGTCGTTCTCCTCGACGTCACCATGCCCGTCATGGACGGCGTCGAGATGCTCACCAAGATGAAGTCCGACCCCGTCCTCAAGCCCATCCCCGTCGTCATGCTCACGGCGGAAGCAGGCCGCGAGAACGTCCTCAAAATCGCCAAAATCGGCATCCGCGACTACATCGTAAAGCCCTTCAAAGAAGAAGTCCTCATCGAGAAAGTCAGCCGCATCCTCGACCTCCGCCCCCTCGGCGACGCCGTCAACAAACGCAAAGGCATCACCGACAAGTGCGAAATCCTCGTCGTCGAAGACAAGCCCGCCATCATCAAGCAAATCCAGGACGGCCTCGCCCATACACCCTGGACCGTCAACGGCGTCGCCTCCACCGGTGAAGCCGTGGACTTCTGCCAAAAAGTCGTCCCCGACCTCATCATCATCAGCCTCTCCCTCCCCGACGAGGCGGCGCCCACCCTCTTCCGCATCCTGCGCTCGAACATGAAGACCAAGTACGTCCCCGTGTTCGGCCTCGCCGTCAAAACCGCCGTGGAAGACCAGCAAGCCGCCCAACAACTCGGCTTCACCTCCGTCATCACCAAGCCCATCGACTTCACCGAACTCGAAGCCCGCGTAGCCAAAGCCGTAAACCTCGACACCTCCGAACGCTACTTCACCTTCGACGAAGACTTCCTCATCATCCGCCTCCCCGAAAACTCCTCCACCACCATCATCAACGAAGTCGTCGGCTACCTGAAACCCAAGATCTCCTCCGCCGTCGATAACGGCTTCTACAAAGTCATCATCGACGTCCACGCCCTCAAAAACCTCAACATGGCCATCATCAAACTCCTCGTGCAGACCATGGCCCTCTGTCAGGAACTCACCCTCACCTTCAGCCTCGTCGGCAACCCCCAGATCTCCGCCGAATGCAAAGGCTTCGAAGAATCCAAAGACTGGACCTTCTTCAGCTCCGTTGACCAGGCCAAAGCCGCCGTCAAGGCAGCCGTCCGCTGAACGTATCCAGTTTCCAAATACGGCGCACCCACACCGCGCCCCCGCAAAGGCCGACCGCACACCCCGTGCCGTCGGCCTTTCTGTTTCTCCCGCCCCCCGCGTGCCCACCCCAGACTCATTACCCCGCCCCAGTTGCCCATATCTCATTGGGCCCCACCAACTTCAACCTGTTCGAACCCGCGCGCTATTGCCTCCTACCCGCTACCTGCCGATCATTATACCAATTTTTTCCAAAAAGCGGCGCGCCGCCCTCACCACCCTGGCAACGCGCCCACCCTCCTTCGGGCCCACAAGCCCGAACCCCCATGCCCACCACCACGACGGCCTGCCAAAAACGAAACGCGGTAGACTTCTTCTCCGGCGACTCACCCTCGCGCATGCGCCGGAACTTCCGCATCAGCGTCTGGGAAGGCTGCTTCGCCACACCCCTCTGCTGGCTCAGCATCGGCGGCAACTTCATCATCGCCGCCCTCCTCACCCGCGTCCTTGGCCTCGACACCCAGGCCTACGGCCTCATCGCCTCCCTCCCCGCCTGGGCAAACGCCCTCCAGCTCTTTCTCGTCCCTTACCTCACCCACCGCTTCGGCGCACGCAAACTCGCCCTCTACTTCTCCTGGGGCCACCTCGCCGCCTGGGTCCTCTTCGCCGGCCTCCTCCCCTTCCTCCCGCGCAATAACCCCAGCCTCTCCGTCCCCCTCCTCATCACCGCCACCGCCGCCGCCTCCCTCTGCTTCTCCCTCGCCGTCGTCGGCTGGATAACCTGGGTCCAGGACTGGGCACCCAAACGCGTCCGCGGCAAATTCTTCTCCCGCCGCAACCGCTGGTCCGCCATCACCACCGTCCTCTTCCTCCTCGCCGGCGCCGAACTCGTCGAAGCCTTCGGCGAAGACATCACCGGCTACGTCCTCCTCTTCGCCGCCTGCTGCTTCCTCCGCATCTTCTCCATCCTCTGGCAGCACCTCATCCAGTCCCCCGCCCAACCCCACGAGAAAAAAGACACACTCCCCGTCACCGACCAGCTCCGCCTCCTCTGGCAAAACAAACCCTACCTCCGCTTCGTCCTCTACAGCGCACTCTCCCTCTTCTGGATGAACTTCATCGGGCCCTTCGTACCCCTCTTCATGTACGATATCCTCGGCTCCACCGTCCGCGACGTCACCCTCGTCATCGTCCTCTCCGCCATCAGCGGCGCCATCGCCTGGCCCTACTGGGGCAAGTTCTGTGACCGCCACGGCTGCAAGCCCACCATCATCCTCAGCATCGTCCTCTGGCAGGTCCAAAACACCCTCTGGCTCGTCGTCGATACCCACAACACCTGGCTCCTCTACCCCATGTGGTTTGTCGGCGGTGCCGTAAGCTGCGGCTTCTTCCTCGGCACCTTCAACATCCTCATGAAACTCATCCCCCGCGAAGCCAAGATGGTCGGCACCAGCGCCAACCTCGCCATCGGCTCCGTCGCCGCCGCCATCGCACCCGTGATCGCAGGCTGGGCCCTCGCCCTCGCCAAAAAACACGGCGCCGACATGGAGTTCACCTACCGCATCGGCTTCGCCGTTTACATCCTCGCCCTCCTCGCCGCCCTCAAAGTCCTCAAGCCCCTCCACGAACCCGAAGCCACCAACCTCTCCTCCCTCCTCGGCGGCATGCGCATGTACCGCCAGCTCCTCCTCCCCAACCTCGCCTTCCTCGGCAACTGGATACCCACACGCGCCCCCCCCCCCACCCCCCCCCCCA
>CAZQIE010000164.1:0-3722 GCA_964593675.1 uncultured Opitutales bacterium | reverse complement strand
CTACCTCGCCTCCGCCCTCCTGTGGCTGTAACCCATATGTCGATTGGCCCTAGTCTTCCACAGCCCGCAGCGGCCCCGCCGCATCTCCCGGCTCCTCCGACCCCTTCTTGCCCCGACCTCCGGCCTTGGTCTGCTTTGGCTTGCCCACAAGCTCGAACCGAACCGGGCACCCCTTCAGGTCGAACGCCGCTAGCACCCCGGTCTCAAGATACCGCCGGTAGCCCTCTTCCAGCTTACCAGCCTGGTTGCAATAGATCCGGATGCGGAACGGCTGTTTGCCCGTTTGCAGCGCGTAATAGATCTTGAATCGCCGCCCATCGCGGAAATGCGGCGGATTACGCTCCACAAGCTCCTGCAGCACGCGGTTCAACTGGCCCGTCGGCAACGGCCGCTCTACCCGCCTCATAATCTCCCGCGCCTTCTTCAGGATCTCCTCAACCGCGATCCCCTCCTTCGCCGACGTGAAAATTACCGGCGAGTCCGGCAGGAAGAACAACTCCCGCCGCACCGCCTTCACGAACGCCTTCCGGAAATCCGCCTCGTTCTCGTACCCCGGCAACGGCTCACGCGCGAACTTCTTCAGCGCGTAGTCCCATTTGTTCACCACCACCGCCAGACCCGGCCCGGACTCCATCACCTCGCCCGCCAGCATCTTGTCCTGCTTCGTCACGCCTTCCATCGCGTCCAGGACAAGGAAAACCACGTCCGCCTCGACCATCGCCTGGGACGACCGCAGCGCCGAAAAATACTCCACCGACGAGTCCACACGGTTCGCCTGCCGGCGCCCCGCCGTGTCGATCAACTGGAACTTCCAAATATCCCCATTCGGAGCCGGGTAATCCAGATCCACCCGTACCGCGTCGCGCGTCGTGCCCGGCACCTCGCTCACGATCAGCCGTTCCGACTTCAGCAGCGCGTTGCCCAGCGACGACTTCCCCACATTTGGCCGGCCAGCCAGACAAATCCGCGTACGATCAGCCTCGCGGGGCTCCTTCGCCTCAGCCTCAACCGGCTCCGCCCCGCCTTCCGCCGCAGGCGCCGCCTCGGGCTTCGGACCAAGCCGCGCCTCAACCGCCTCGCGCAGCTCCCGCTCGCCCACCCCGTGCTCCGCGCTCACCGCGATTGGCTCGCCGAAGCCCAGCTTCAAAAACTCGTGCACGTTCCCCTCGCGCCCCGCGTGGTCCACCTTGTTGGCCACCAGCACCGTGCGCTTGCGGAACCGCCTCAGCCGCACCGCAATCTGCTCGTCCTGCACCGTCAGCCCCTCCACGGCGTCCACCACAAACAGCACCAGCGCCGCCGCCTGGATCGCAAAGTCCACCTGCTCCGCCACCGCCTCCGCAATCACCTTCGGCGTGTTCGGCAGGTCGCTCCCCAAGCCCCCCGTGTCCATCAGCAAGTAGTCCCCATTGACCTCCTCGCTCACGATGTCCCGCGTCACGCCAGGCTGGTCGTGTACGATCGACACGCGCCGCCCCACCAACCGGTTAAACAGACGGCTCTTGCCCACATTTGGCCGCCCAACGAGCGCCACACTACGCGTAATCTGCACAGACTCAGCCACAATATTTATGCTCCTAACTCCCAGCCACGACCGGCTGCCGTGGCAGCCTGCCAATCTTTTCAAGAAAACGCGCCGTCCGGTCGGTCGCCGTTATCAATTGTTGATACCCCGTCGAAAAACTCGCGCGCACAAAACCTTCACCACTTGGGCCGAAGGCCGTCCCCGGCACCATCGCCACCTTCTGCTCATTCAGCAAGCCCTTCGCAAACTCCATGGACGACAGCCCCGTATCCTTCACGCACGGAAACGCGTAGAACGAGCCCCGCGGCAAATGGCACGGCAACCCCAGCTCATTGAAACGCCGCACGATGAAGTCCCGGCGCTGCTGATACTGTTCGCGCATGCGCTCCACGCTCGACTGCCCATTCTTCAGCGCCTCAATCGCCGCCTCCTGGCTCAGAATCGGCGCACACATCATGCAGTACTGGTGCACCTTCATCATCGCCTCAATCAGCGCCGCCGGCCCGCACGCATATCCGATGCGGAAACCCGTCATCGCAAAAGCCTTTGAAAACCCGTGCAGGAACAACGTCCGCTCCTTCATCCCCGGCAGCGACGCAATGCTGATGTGCTCACCCTCGAACGTCAGCTCCGCGTAAATCTCGTCGCTGATCACCAGCAGATCCTTCTCCACCGCAAACCGGGCAATACGCTCCAGCTTTGCGCGGTCCACCGTGCCCCCCGTCGGGTTCGTCGGAAAATTCAAAATGAGCGCCTTGCAGCCCGGCTGCCATGCCGCCGCCACCGCATCCGGGTCGAGCGCAAACTGGTCCTTCGGCGACGTCGCCACAGGCACCGCCACCCCATGCACCAGCGTCACGCTCGGGCTGTACGACACGTAACAAGGCTCGTGGTACATCACCTTGTCGCCCGGGTTCACAATCGCCCGCAGCGCGATGTCCAGCGCCTCGCTCACCCCCACCGCCACCAGCACCTCCGACTTCGGGTCATACTCCACCCCAAAGTGCTTACCCACATACTTCGTAAGCTCCTGCCGAAGCCCGATCAGCCCCCGGTTGTCCGTGTAGCTCGTCTTCCCGCGCTCAAGCGCAAAAATCGCCGCCTCCCGGATGTGCCACGGCGTAACAAAGTCCGGCTCGCCAATACCCAGCGAAATCGCGTCCTTCATCTGCGACACGATCGCGAAAAAGTCTCTGATCCCCGACCGCGGCAGCCCCGCCACATGCCGGGCCACAAAACGTTGTGAAAGGTCACTCATCGTTGGTGCGCCTCCACCCCGCTTACGGGCTGATCGCCGGCTTGTCCGGGTCCTTGAAATCCACACCCAGCAGGAACCCCTGCTCCTTATACGCCCGCAGCATGAAATGCGTCGCCGTCGACACCACGCCCTCAATCGTCGCCAGCCGCTCATACACGAACGCCGCCACCTTGCGCAAGTTGTCCGCCGTAACGAACACCAGCAAGTCATACCCGCCAGACATCAAATACACGGACTCCACCTGCTCAAACCGCGCGATCCGCGCCGCCAGCCGGTCGAACCCACCCTCGCGCTCCGGGCTGATCTTCACCTCGATCACCGCCCGCACCCGGTTCTCCGCCGCGAAATCCGGGTTCAGCACCGGACGCCAGCCCAGAAGGATATTCTGCGCCTTCAGTTCGTCCAGTTCCCGTTCCACCGCAGCCGAATCCATCCCCAGCACCTGGCCAAGTTCCCGCGTGCTGAGGGCCTGGCCCTCCTGGATGAGCTTCAATACCGAGTTCATTGTGGCAAAAACGTGCATTGCCCGCCAAACGCGCCCTGGCGAAAAAAAAGAAAAACCACCCGGAACCCTCAGGAGCCCCGGCCGGCGCGCGACGGAAATGCCAAACCTCCATAAGCAACTTTCCCGCCCGCTGCACGCCCTTTTTTCACACGCCCCCCTGGTGCACCTTCGGTCCAAGTTGTCGCACCCGTTGGATATCCCTCCATCCTCCGCGCCGACGCGAGGGAACGAGAAGCTCACACCGCCACCGCCTCATGTCGAGCCATGCAGCTTGAGAAAAACGGCCCACGCCGTGCGCCCAGCACGCACCTAGCGCAGCGGCAAGCTGAAAGCCGTGCAGCCCAACAGAAACGGCCCACGCTGTGCGCCCAGCACCCGCACCTAGGGCCAATCGACATATGGGTTACAGCCACAGGAGGGCGGAGGCGAGGTAG
>CAZQIE010000163.1:0-3724 GCA_964593675.1 uncultured Opitutales bacterium | reverse complement strand
TACCTCGCCTCCGCCCTCCTGTGGCTGTAACCCATATGTCGATTGGCCCTAAGGCGACCCCGACCCGCCCCTTTTTTCTCAGCGGAAACGGGCGATCCGTTGCGCGATGTCTGCGCGCAACCGCTCCACATACCCAAGGGTGAACGCGGCAACGTCGAGCGAGCTGTCCGAAACTAGCGGCGTGAGGTCCATTGCCCACGTGATGCCCGCCATCCGGTCCGTGGCGTGGGAGGTGTGGAACGTCGCGTTCGCCGCCCGGCGCCCGAGCGTGGCGACGTCGTAACGCTTGCCACCCGTGACTTGGGAATCGAACACCTGGATCAGTTTACCGGCCAGCTCGGGCAGCCCTCCGGAATCCAGCGCCACCTTATCGCCATCCACCAGCCAGTCCAGATCCCGCCAGACTTCGCACCCCACTACGTTAGCCGGACGCTGCCCTGCCGGAAGCGCCCTCAGGGACTCCAGGCACCGCAGGAACACGGCGACATGGGTATCATGCTTATCCGCAGGCTGGTGGAGGTACAACACTTCCGGGCGGCAAACCGAGAAGATGGCATCGAGGTCCGACCGCACGGCCACATGCCCAGGCGTCTTGACGTGCGCGCTCGGGTGCGCGAGCTGGATCTGAACCGCGTACCGGCCGAGTTCCGCCGCGCGCCTTTGCTCCTCCCGCCGGACTTCCTGCATCTGCTCGTCCGTCAGGCTCGCATAGGCCCCCGTACGTGGGGACCCCGCACCGTTCGTCACCACCACGCCGCCGAACGCCTTGTCCCGCGCGCCGAAACACGCGCAGATGCCGGCGTGGGCCATGATCTCGATGTCGTCCTGATGGGCGGCTACGCAAAGATGGGTGACACGAGCCAAGGCACGCTCGGGCGCTTCGGCGCCGCCGGGCACATAGACATCTGCTCTCGGATTCGAAAATCTCATAGGATCTGCCACCCGCTCGCCGGGCAAGTTCTCGCGGAGTTCAAAGGGAAAACGTCCCCGCCCCGCACCTGCATGCACGAAACCGGCCCCCAGTTCCAGGACGCCCGATCGGGCCGGAGTCGGGATCCCGGTTCCTAAGGCTGCGTGCAACGAGCCCGTAAAATCCCCCCTGAACACTCCCGCACTGGCCGAACCCCACCTAATTGTCATAACCTAAGCTTTAGGTGCCCCGTTTGAGTGCCCCCCCCTTTCCGCGTGCCCTGCGCACAAGGCGGCGCATACCCCGGCTTCCCCCGAATGAGCTCTCACCCCCGAATACTCCGGGCGATTTTCGCCTGGACGCTTGGCGCGCTCACACTGTCCGCCGCGGACGTCACCGCGTGAGCTTCGAGCGCGTGAACGCCACCACCCTGCGCGTCTGGAGCACCGTGCTCACCGGCTTCGCGGATGGAAATGCGAGCAACGCCCTGCTCAGCCTCGGGCCCGCCGAGTTGACCATTCCCCATGTCGCCGGGGACTCCGGTCTGCACGTGGCTTTGCGGGGTTTCGGGGACGCTGGCGCGGACCTCTGGGAACGGCTCGTCGTTCGAGCCCGTGACCGCTGCGAAGCCGCGGTTTGGCAGGATGTGTCAGCGCTCGCCGCTGGCTCCCCGCGCCACATCCGGGCCCGCATTTCAAGCCCATAAGCACCGGGCGCTCCGCCTACACCAAGCCCGCGAGGCCGCCTCGCGCAAGAGTCCTCCGGCAGCGTCGCCGGAAAAATCTCACACAGGCTCGACCAGCGTGAGCTCCCCGGTTCCTCCCGGGAGGCCGAAGCGAACCATGAAGCCCCAGGCACAGCCGCCGTTGTGCCCCTGTAGCAACACGATGTCGTGCAGGCCCGGAGAAAGGTCGAGGGCGACGATGCCCTTGTCAGCCTGACACGGGTTTACGCCTGCCGGGTCGGCATATACCTTCCGGCCATCCACCCACGCGGCAAACGGGCCATCGTAACCGAGCCGCAGCGTCAACTTCGCAGGCTCCTTCACCCGCACCGTGGCGGCCAGGGGCGTCATACCCGGCTTGCCCGCCCATTCTTCATGCAGGTTGCAGAAGCCCGTCATGTAGCGGTCCTTGACCTCCCGATACGCCCATTGCCCGTAGTGTTCCGGTGCGGGTGGCTGATAGGCCTCAAACGCCTCCTGATCCGGCAGGGCTGGTCCGACGCGCCAGCGCGTGAAGAACGGCGAAAGCGCGCCACCACCCGGAATCTCGTCCGTCGTGAACGCTGGCAGCACGTAGCCGCGCTCATCCCGGATGTTAACATACGGAGCAGGACCGTAGCCGTGGACCACCCGCAGCGGTACGCCCGCGGCGGATCCCCAAAGGTACAGCCGCACCCGGTTCCCATGCAGCTCTGCCTTGAAAATCGCATTCGGCTTCGCCCCATCCTCAAACACGGAAGTAAAGCCTGTCGGTTCCTGCCCGCCCGAACTCAGCTTGCCCACCACATTCTTGAACGTGAGGTCGATGGCGCGCGGGGACGGGAGCGGTGTGCCCGGCTCAGCCAAAACGTCCGTCACGGACTCAAGTTCCGGTGCAGGCACGACCTCAGGACGTCCCAGCGCAACATGCTCCGCCGCGTCGGCAAAACGGCGCGCCAGCACGCGGAACCCTTCCGTTGAAACGTGGATCAGGTCATCCAAAGGCAGGTCGAGCGTCGGCACCACGGCCAGCTTCGGGAGGAGCCCAGCCAACGTGCGCTGCTGCTCCTGAACGCCATTCCACCACGGGTCCAGGCCACGCTCGAAACACCGCCCAATCTGTGCCATGAGGAACGGTAGATCCGGCTGCGAGAGGTCACGGCGCACGGCTTGCACGAACGCTACCATGCGCTCGGTGTAAAGCGGGCACGCCGCCTTGTCCGTATCGCTTTCGCCCTGATACCAAAGAACACCCGCGAAACGGCCACCCGCGGCTCGCGCGGAAAGCAGCATCGACCCGTAGAGCGACGCCCCACCCTGCGGCGCATTTTCCGGACTCCATTGCGTCAGGGACGTCCCACCATGCGCCGTGCAAACGAGGCCTTGCGGCACACCCGTCCGCCGCAGCATCTCCCGGGCAAACCACAGGCCCACCCCACCGCCATGCCGGGCGTTGCGCCGGATGCGCGCCGACGCCGCCGGGGAAATTGGAGCCCCGCAGTGCACGGCATCGGGAGACTCCATCAGCAAGTGGAGCGGCTCCCGGGCCTGTTCCCAACGTCGCCCCATCGTAAAGGAGCGAATCACCGGGCTGACGGGAGCCGGGTGTTCGAGCCGCGCCGTCCCCTCCATGTTGCTCTGGCCCGCAAGCAGCCAGACATCACCAACGTAAACCGGCGCGATGGTCACGGCTGCGCCCTCGTCAGGCGTTCCGACCTCGAGTGTGTATGGCCCGCCTTGAGGCACCGATGCGCTCTCGGCGTCAAAACGCCCATCCCCGCCGGCCACGGCGAGCTGGGTTTCCATGACCGCCGTGGCGGCCTTCCCCTTCCCCAGCAGCACGCGCAGCCTCACCGCTACACCCGGCTGCGCCACACCGGCAAACCGGATCGTGCGGCTCTCGCCGCTGCGTTGGAGGACCTGCCCCGGCTGCGGGGCGACGGAAAGGCTGAGTGACATGGCGGAAATGAGAGGGGTTCTTCCGTGCGGATTCACGTTCACATTAAGGAATGCAGGCGCGCATATCCCACACTCGAGGCCCGATAGTGGTAACGTCCACTAGGGCCAATCGACATTTTAGACTGTACAGATTGTGACCGAGCTGTTTGAAG
>CAZQIE010000162.1:0-3733 GCA_964593675.1 uncultured Opitutales bacterium | reverse complement strand
CACCGGTTCCCGTCCCCGTGCCGCTGGTGCCCGTGGTTCCCGTGCCGAAGCCCGACGTGCTCGATCCCCTCCCCGTGGTTCCCATGCCGGAACCGCCAGTGGTACCCGTCGTGCCGGTCGTGGTACCTGTCGTGCCGGTCGTCCCGGTGCCACTACCAAAACCGCTGCCTGTGCCAGACGTGTCGCTCGTGCCGCTGACATCGCCTCCCGTCGTGCTGGTGCCGGAGGTGTCGCTGGTTCCCGTAACGTCGCCCGTTGTAGCACCCGTAGTGCCCCCGGTTGTGCCCGTGCCAGAGGTTGTCCCGCTGAAGCCCGAGGTTCCGCCCGAGGTTCCGCCCGTGGTGCCTGTGCCCGCACCGGTTCCCGTCCCCGTGCCGCTGGTGCCCGTGGTTCCCGTGCCGCTGGTGCCCGTGGTTCCCGTGCCGAAGCCCGACGTGCTCGTTCCACTACCCGTGGTGCCCGTCGTGCCGGTCGTCCCAGTGCCAGTGCCAAAACCGCTGCCTGTGCCAGACGTGTCACTCGTGCCGCTGACATCCCCTCCCGTCGTGCTGGTGCTGGAGGTGTCGCTGGTTCCCGTAACGTCGCCCGTGGTGCCACCCGTAGCGCCCGTTGTGCCCCCGGTTGTGCCCGTGCCAGAGGCCGTCCCGCTGGTAGTGGCGGTCGTTTCGGAGCTGGACGTGTCCGTGCCTTGCACCGTGGTCGACATCTCAGACGTACCACTGACGTCGCCGCTCGAGCTCTGGCTCGCGGTGCTGGAGGTTGACGACGACTGCTGGGAACCCCGACTCGAAATCCCGCCGGTGCCCCCGCTACTCATGCTTCCGCCGCCAGAGCCTCCCTGGGCAGCTGCGGCTTGTCCGACAGCGGCGACCCCGAAGGTGGCGACAATGGCCAGTATCTTATATTTGTTCATTGGTTTGCGTATTCCTTGCTACAGCCGCGCACGTCGCGGTTTTACTGCGGACAGCGAGCGTTATGCCGCTTTTCCACCGGAAGCCCGATTGCGCCGACGCTAAGCTCGCGCACGGGTGCCTGGCGCCCGCACGCTGCGTCCGACGCCGGAAAAGTTCCGGCCTATTACTAGTGGCCCGCCTATGCGGCCTCGTCGCAATGGCCCCCTCTCGTGCCGCCCGTCGCCCCTGCCCAATCTCTCCGATTGACCACCACGCGTACGGCTCCGTGCAGCCTGCAATGCGCTCCGCAGCTGGTCGGGGACGTTTGCATGGGGTGGCCGGGCTCCGCACAGCTCCCCCGTAACACCCGCCCCTTCCCTTCGCCAAAAGCGGCGCAGTGGCCCCAAACCTGCAAAGCCGAATCCAAACCTCTCCCGAAGCAGGCTCAACACGTGGCCACTTTGGGCGCCGACGGAATAGCCTGTGCTTGCCGAACTCGCAGAACTCTTCAGCCCGGACCGCTCGCTCCTGACGATGATCGCGCGGGGAACGGTCGTCTATCTGGCCCTGTTCACGATGCTACGGCTCGTGCTCAACCGCGAGTCCGGCACCGTAGGCATGGCGGACATGCTCCTCGTGGTGCTGATTGCCGACGCCGCCCAGAACGCCATGGCCGACGAATACCGGTCTATTACGAGCGGCCTCTTTCTCGTCGCCACGCTCCTGTTCTGGAACTTCGCGCTCGATGTGCTCGCGTACCGGTTCAAGCGCATACGGCGCCTCATACATCCGGGCCCGCTTCAACTCGTAAAAGACGGACGGCTCTTACGCCGAAACATGCGCAAGGAGTTCATTTCCGAAGACGAGCTGCGGTCGCACATGAGGCGACAGGGCATTGAAGATCTCGACCGCGTGAAGGCCGCCTACATGGAAGGGGACGGCGAAATCAGCGTCATCGAGAACGATCAGGCCCCATCGGGACCTTCCCACAAAGACTCGCCCCCCGCGTGATGCATTGCGGGGACGCCCCCGCACAACATCACGGTTGGCTGGCAGGGCACCTCACGGCGTCCAGGATGTCCGCAAGGGAAGCTGGCTTCGGAAGGATGATATCCACCATCGGCGCAATCTCGATGGCTTCGCGCTCAGTCAGGTGACCCGAATGGAGGATGATGCGACCGGAGAACGCGTCACCGCGCAGCCGCCGGATCATATCCGTCCCCTTAAGCTCGGGCATGCAGTTGTCCGTTATAATGACATCCACGGGCACCGCGCCCCTCACGATTTCGAGCGCAGCCCGTCCATTGTCCGCTGCATGCACGCAGAAGCCGTGGTACTCAAGAAGCTGTTTAAGCACGTCCCGAATGGGCTGCTCGTCATCAACCAGCAGTACTGTCGGACGGGAACTATGCATCTTTTTAATAGCATAACGGCGCGAGAGGGCGCGCATAAAGGAAAAAGATACGGCTCAGTATTTATACCGATACTTCACGGTGGCGTCTGTCACTGTACGTTTTAACCCAGCCTCTACAGGAAGGCCGCGGCATCTGGGGGGGCGCGCGACGCGATGATGGGAGCCACGCCCGCCATGGCACCGGCGCGGTGAAGATCCGCCTATGTATAAACACCCGCAAAAGCGGCCGCTCGGACCTATAACGGCTTTAGACGCCTTCCTCCCCATGACGCATTCCGCCACATGGAGCAAAACCGAATACGAGCCTTGCCGCGCAGCCGAGTGCTTCCCATCGCCCTCCGCGTAAGCCCCCGAAGAATGGGACGCCCCCGAAGATCTGCGGCCCGCATGGTCCGGAGATCTTCACAAAAAACCGCCTCCTAAGCTCCCTCATATCCGGGCCTTGCAAACTTATGCACAAAACCCCTGAAAATACCCCTTACCCAAAATACCGAAATCCCTGTATAGGAGGGACTAAAGTTTTCTTCGCCCTTGACTTTTTCCCCTCTTTATAGGATATTGCATTCCGGTTCTTTGAAAGAACGGGTCGGACTTCACGACGCTCCCCCTTGATCGGGGTGACGCGGCTCGCGGAGCTGACCTGGGATAATCCCGGGTAACCGGGGAAAGGCTGGGCTTAACTGGTGCGCCCGGCCCCTCCAAGCGCTTTCGCCCCCTACGGGCTCAACGCAGCGGAGGCATGTTTCACCCGTTCCGCCTTGGGGAGTCGCATCCTCGGGGTTCTTATTGCGACTAAAGGAACGTGGCGGCCACCCGCGGTCATCGAAACCGCGAGGAGCCGAGTCATGGCGCGAGGATATTCGAACCTCCTCGCCTAACGCGGTGACCCCAAATTTCCGGGGTTTCGGTAGCTACCGCGAACCAGTCTGTCCATCTCGAGTCGGCGAGGCCCTTCGCCAAAAGGCACGCCTTCAAGGCGCGCGCGAAAAGGCTCAGGTGTGACAGGGAGCGGCCGGTCCCGCGCACGACGCGGCTGATCGCAGCGGCTCCGTTCCCAGGCGGTGCGAAAAACCGCATCGACTGGCTGCAACACCAAACGCTGCCTGAGGGTTAAGAGGCAAGACCCGTAACGCAAGGCTAACGTCCAGGGGGCAGATCCCTGGAGCCGACCTTGCGGACACCGGTGATGATATCGATTGCAGCGACGTCAGCACCCTGTGCGGCGGCAATGCCCCTCCGGCGGGAGGGGGCCGAACCGCGCTGAAAGGCCTCACCCAACACGGCGCCAGGAGCAATCCGGGCGACGGTCCTGCTATGAGACCGAAACTCCCGCGTAGCCGCGGGGAATAGCGTCGGGGAGCTGGCAGCCTGCTTAGGGCCAATCGACATTTTAGACTGTACAGATTGTGACCGAGCTGTTTGAAGC
>CAZQIE010000161.1:800-3810 GCA_964593675.1 uncultured Opitutales bacterium | reverse complement strand
CTACCTCGCCTCCGCCCTCCTGTGGCTGTAACCCATATGTCGATTGGCCCTAGTACCGCGCCGGGCGCCCGAAATAGTTCAGGAACCACACTTCCTTCCAAACCCGGTAGCGCCCCTCCGAAGTCAGCCGCCCGTAATCCTCGCGCAAGCTGGGCGGAAACAGAAAGCCCAGCTCCGTGTTCATCCGCTCCAGCAACCGCTGCTGCGTGTTGATATCCTCGACCGGCTCCTCCTGCCACGGCGCCAGCGCCACGCCATGCCGCTCACACCGCCTCCGGTGCAGCCTCAGCAACCCCGCCGCCGACCGCCGCAGCGGCCGCCTCTCCAAAAACCAGTTTTCCGGGTAAAACCCACCGAACGGCAGGAATATGTTGTCCGTCACGATCCGTTCCCCCGCCGTCGTCAGCGACGACAAAATGATGCACGGCACCACCACCCCATTCCGCTGCGGGATGAACAGCACCTGCAACCGCGTCAAGTTCTCCGCGTCCTGGAAAATCGACGCCCGCAAGTGCACCCCCTCCGCCAGATCCGCCTTAAGCGACTGCAAGTGCCGGAACCCCGCCTGCCGTATCCAGTCCTTCAGCACAAAGAACCGCTTGTGTGCCGGCCACTCATCCCCATCCCCATTCAAATCAAAGTCCGGAAACAGCGGGATTGGGCTCCGACTCATCGCCCCAATCGCCACCCACAAATAGATCGTCTCGAAAACCGGCCAAAGCAGCGCACCCGTCGCCACCAGCAACGCCACCGGTCGCTCCGACCCCCCAAACGACACGCACACGTACGCAAACACGAACGCAAACAACGCCCACCGCACCCACCGCGACACAATCGCGAGGATCGGCGACGCATCCCGCCCGTTCGCGTAATTCACGAGCATCGACAGCAAAATCAGCCCGAGGACAATCGCCGTAAGCCAGCCTTCGGCTGCGCTGTGGGTGGGTGGATTCATGAAAAAAAACTCGGCTGCGAAGCCCGCATCGCCCCTCTGCGCGGAAGCCGATCCCGGGCCAGCGCTAAACTAGCGGCGTTAGGCCCTCCCGGCAAGCGCTCGCTGCCCGCCTCTCCAAACCCCAGGCAACAACGGCAACCCCGCCCTCGGCGACACGCCCAGGCGCCCTTAGTTCAGGCGCAGCGGCATCACCACACACAGGAAACTCTCCCCCTTCGTGCGGAAAATCCCCGGGCTCAGCTCGTCCTTGAACTCGAAATACACCTGGTCCTGGTTCAGCGCCTTCAGCGGGTCCATCAAGAACAGCGGGTTGAAGGCCACCGTCACATCCGGCCCCTCATACTTCACCGCCATCGACTCGTGCGACTCCCCATACTCCGGGCTCGAACCCGAAATCTCCAGCCGGTTGCCGCCCACCTTGATCTTCACCGAGTTGTTCTTGTCGCTCGTCACCAGCGCCGCACGCGACACACATTCCTGCAAAAGCTCCCGCTCCACCTCGATGTGATGCACCGTCTCCTTCGGAATCACCTGCTTGTAGTTCGGGTAATTCCCCTCGACGATCTTCGACACCAGGTACGTGCTGTCGATCAGCCCGTTCGCCGCCGCCTTCTCGTCCAAGTGCAACTCAAACGCCACCTGGCGCTCGCTGAACGTGATCTTCACGTCCTTACCCTGCCCAAGCAGACGCTCCAGCTCGGCCACCGTCTTCGCCGGCAAAATCAGGCTACCCCCGTTCTGCGTCTCCATGTCCCGCGAAACCAGCGCCAACCGACGGCCATCCGTCGCCACCAGCGTCAGCTTCGCCTCAGCAAAATTGAAATACACCCCGTTCAGGATATACCGGTTTTCGTCGTTCGACTGCGCATACGACACGCTCTTGAGCATGTGCGACAGCTCCTCCTGACCCAACACAAACGTGTGCTGGTCCGCAAACGACGGCAGCGGCGGAAACTCTTCCTGCCCAATCCCCATCACCCGGAAAAGCGAGCCCCCGGACGTGATCTTCGCCTGGTTCCCCGCATTGCTCTCCACCACCACCTCCTGGTTCGGCAGCGCGCGCACAATCGTCGCCAGCTTCCGCACCGGCAGCGTGATCCCGCCCGGCACCTCCACCTCTGCCTGTATCCGGCAGCGGATCCCAAGATCCAGATTCGTCGTCGTCAACGACACCGTCTTCCCCTCCGCCTGTATCAGCACATTGCTGAGGATCGGCATCGTGGCACGGCTGCCCACGACATTCAGGACTTGCTGAAGGCCAGTGACGAAGTGGTCTCGGTTAATCTTGAACTTCATGGATCGCGCGCAACTTTGGGAGATTCCTGCCACCAAATCAAACCTTTACGAGCCTCATTTCAACGGACACCCCAAAAGCGTTTGGGCCACCCGCTCGACCGTCCCGCCCACGGCGGGACTCCCCCTCTGGCCGGTAACCCCCCTTTGGGGCCTCCCTTTGCCGTTCCTGGGGCCGCCTATATAAATGTAATAGAGTATTTCTTTTTAAAGATTCCCTATTCCTATACTCTGTCAATTTCGTGACAACCCCGTAAGCCCCTCAACCAGCGCCCTTTACCCACCACGCCTCTTCTGGAAAACCGTCCAAGACACTCTCGGGAAAAACCAATATGTGAAGAACCCGCCCTTTGTTCCCAAGGTATTTCTCCTGTTTTCCCAAAAGACTAAGCCCTTGTTCCCATGGGGCCTAACCCCTCCCGCCCCCTTTTACGTCCAAACCCCGCCTCCTTTCCCTAAGCCCCTGATTACCCGCCCCTTAAGCAGCTCCAGCTAAGACAAGCCCACCCCTCCGCCGCCCCCCACCGTGTGGGGTCGGCCCCCTGCGTGCGTGCCTCGCGGCCATAGCCTCCAAAATGTGGACACCACCCTCACCGCGAAGAATCGGCCCACGCCGTGCGTGGCTCGCGGCCATAGCCTCCAAATCGTGGACACCACCCCCACCGCGAACAATCGCCCCCCACCGTGTGGGGTCGGCCCACGCCGTACGTGCCTCGCGGCCATAGCCTCCAAAATGTGGACACCACCCTCACCGCGAAGAAT
>CAZQIE010000161.1:0-700 GCA_964593675.1 uncultured Opitutales bacterium | reverse complement strand
CGGCCCACGCCGTGCGTGGCACCCCCAACCCGTGCGTGGCTCGCGGCCATAGCCTCCAAATCGTGGACACCGCCCTCACCGCGAAGAATGGGCGCCCGCCCTGCGGGCCCCCCACCGTGTGGGGTGCGTGGCACCGTGCGTGGCTTAAGGCCCAGGGCAACCTGCCGTTACTAAAGAGGGCTAGGGTGAAATGCCACCAGTAAGCCCCCGGCCCAGCCCGCCAGCCCCCCGGCCCGCAGCACATGACCAGCGAAAAGCTTGCCGCCTACGCCTGCCCAGACGCCTTGGTAGACACCCCGTGGCTAGCCGCGCATTTGTCCGACCCCGACCTCCGCATCATCGAAAGCAACGAAAACGTCCTCCTTTACGACACCGGCCACATCCCCGGCGCCGCCCACATCGACTGGCGCGAAGACCTCCAGCACGCCATCCTTCGCGACTACATTGAGCCCGAAGCCTTTGCGCAACTCTGCGCCCGCACCGGCATCTCCCCCCAGACCACCTGCATCTTTTACGGCGACAAGTCCAACTGGTGGGCCTGTTACGCCCTCTGGACCTTCCGCCTCTTCGGCCACACCCGCGTCAAAATCCTCGACGGCGGCCGCGAGAAATGGCTCGCCGAACAACCTGTACGTCGAACCTCCATCAGCAGAGCGCAGGGGTGACCATGTATGTGCAGGACTACGACGAGACATTCCCG
>CAZQIE010000160.1:0-3843 GCA_964593675.1 uncultured Opitutales bacterium | reverse complement strand
TCTACCTCGCCTCCGCCCTCCTGTGGCTGTAACCCATATGTTGATTGGCCCTAGAGCGGTTCCCTTCCAAGCTGTCGCACTCGTCCCGTCATTCCAATACTCACGCCGACGCGAGGAATGCGGCGTCCATGCGCGGCGTGGGGCCAGTCTTTCCCGTTGCACGGCTGGGAATGCGCGCTGGGGCGGTATGGACTCCTCGCGTTGGCGGGGGCGGGAAAGTCGCGCCCATTCCGCGGCTCCGTCAACGGACGGTGCTCTGAGCGTGGGTGCTGGCTTTCGGCTTGCTCTGACGGAGCAACCTTCGCACCTTCATAGCCCTTACGGGTCCACGTCGAGTCCGATACCGCATTGGACTCCCCTGCCCTGTTCCGGGGCCTCGCGGGGTCGCCTGCGCTGACGAGGCAACCCGAACCAGACCTGTAGCGCCAATGTGCGCGCGCGCCGCGGTTGAAACACCAGCCGCGCCACAAAAGGGGGCGTAGCTCAGCGGATAGAGCAGCGGTTTTCTAAACCGTTGGTCGTGGGTTCGAGTCCCACCGCCCCCGCCAGCCTGCGGAGCTGATTGCTGGAGGTCTGAAAGGAGCGCGTCAGCTGTGACGGGGCTGCGCGGGTGCCCAGAGTGTCTGGAGGGGAAGGAAAGGGCCGAGGGGGATCATGTCGAAGGCGACGAGGCGCTCTTTTACCAAGGGAAGCTCCGCGAGAAGCGTGTTTGCGGCGTCAAGGGAGTCGGCTTCGAGGACGAGGACAACACCGGGGCGATCCTGCCGGAAATACCACTCCCGGATAACGCCTTTGAGGTAGAGGGGCCAGGCGTGGAGCATTTCGTCGCGCAGGAGCTGCTTGATGCGGGCTTCGGTTGCGCCTTCGAGAATACGGTCGAGAGCGAGGATTTTCATGGGTATTCGTTTTTTTGCCGCGGGAGTAAACCCGCCTTTGACGGGAAAAGTCGCGCCGGGAGCGTGATTTTCCGCCGCTATGGCGTGGAAGGCCTGCCCGGAGCTTGTGGTGCAAAGGGACCGGCAGCCGCTGCCCCGCTGGCACCAGTATCCGCTAACAGGTATAGAACCGTAAAGCTACTGGATATTGCCAAAGCTGGGAAATATAGGCTAATTTGCTTCAGATTCTTCCAGTGCGCGGTTCTGCCAGCTGGCGGAGTCAAACGTGTGTCGCGTACCCCTAATTGCGTGGCACACGCGCTTTTGCCTACACCCCCAAATTACGCCCCCCCGTGAACCTGCCCCTGCCCTCGGTTCGAGGCAAGCTTTGCAGCCTTGTGTACTTGGCTGTCGCCTCGGTTTTTTTCCCCGGTCTCGTGTGCGCGCAGACGCACAACTATAGCGAGGCCTTCCAGAAGGCGCTTTTTTTCTACGACATTCAACAGGGAGGAACGATTCCGCTGGACCATCGGGCCGAGTTTCGCGGGCCCTCGGCAACACGGGATGGTCAGGATGTGGGGCGTGACCTGACCGGGGGCTGGTATGACGCCGGCGACGGCGTGGTGTGGACAGGCAATGAGGGCTTTGGCGCGTCGATGCTGGCCTGGAGTCTGGTGAAGTATCGGGACATTTACATCCAAACGGGCCAATACCAGATCGCGATGGACCGGTTGCGTGAGATTAACGACTACCTGAAGAAGGTCGTGCAGTTGGATGGCTCGAACAACATTGAGCGTATTTATTGTGGCAAGGGGACAACCAAGGATGCCCCGCCGAATGATCCGGCGCCGGACAACGACCGGACGGAGGGCATTTGCAATGAGGTGATGGATACGACGGTGGGCGGGGCGCCTCAGGCGCTGCGGCCGTCGTACTGGGTGGACGCGACAACGGGTGGGGCCGACGTAGCGGGCGCGGTGGCCTCGGCCATGGCGGCGTCCTCCATCGCGTTCCGGGAATATGGGGACGTGACGCGCGCGAACGAGCTGCTGGCTCTCGCGAAGAAGGTCTATGCGTGGGGCGAGACGAACCCGAACCTGACGCTTACGGTGGACGAGACGACGACGAGCAAGGCGACGCGACGCATGACGAACGGCGTTCCCGTAACGATCGCGGACTATCCGGTCCGCTCTTCGAACTATACGTCCCGAATGATGTATGCGGCGGCCTGGCTGCACCGCGCGGACATTTCGGCGGGAACTTCGGGCTACACGGCGGCGTGGATCGACAAGGCCGAGGTGATCTACAACTCGGCGCAAAACGAGGGAAACCGTAGTAAGTCCTGGACAAGCTTCTCGCCGGGAGGCGAGTTCATGGGGGCGTATGCGCTCATAGCCGCCGACACAGGCCGAAGCGCGTTTGTGACGGAGACGAATGCATACGCGAATTTCTGGCTGTACGACCGGAGCGCGCACACAAACCGGACCACGGACGCGACGACGACGCCCGACGGCTTCATAGCACGCGGGCAGGGCGCGGCGTGGAATGTGCATTACTTCCTGGACCAGGCTCCGCCGCTGCTGGAGTGGGCGGATTCGGCGCACAACACCAACGCGACGCAAAAGGCGAACCTGGTATCGCTCTATACAGGCACGTACACGGGCTCGCATGGGAACGAGTGCCCGGTAAAGCAGATCGACTACATCCTTGGTTCCAACACGCTCAAGTTGTCTTACCTGATAGGTTACAAGCCAACGGGCGATGGCTACGACTGGGTGCGGAATCTGCACCACCGGGCGCTGAGCTTCAACTACGGCGGCTTCGGGACCCCGACTGCGGACAAGGCGACGCAGAATACCCACATCGGCTACGGCACGCTCTGTCCGGGCCCTGACCACACGGGTTATTACCCGAAGGACCGCCTCCTGACAGACTCGCTCACGCTGGGCTACCAGGAACCGATCATTTACACGGGGGGTATCCTGACCGTTTTGGCCCGCAACATCCGCATCGGCGGCCCGAGCGCGGGCAGCATCCTGGGCACATTCCCGCAATGGGAGACGCGCCCGGCGGACTACCAGACGAAATCTTTCTTTGTGCAGGCGAGCAAGGACTCGGAGACTCGCCTGCAGTGCTACCTCAACAACCGCCAGAGCCTCCCGCCCAAGGAAATCAATACGCTCGGGTTCCGGTATTATTTCACGCCAGACGGCGTGGCGGGGTCCGCGGTTTCCTGCACGGCGACCGGCTCCGGCTTGCTGGAGGGTGAGAGCGTGTCGGTGAGCGGGCCGTACCAGGTTGGCACAAGCACGACATGGTATTTCGAGATCAAGCTCAACAACGCGATGATCGTGCAGGGCGAATACAACCGAGCACGCCGCCGCGTACAACTGGATTTCTCGCAGAGTTCGGGGACGTTCAGCCTGACAAACGACCATTCGGGCAGCGCCATAACGTCCACGTTGGCCACGATCGCAAACATTCCGGTCTACGATACGGCTGGGGGCACGTGGAAGGTGCTTGGCGGGCATGAGCCGACGGCGGGCTACATCCAGTGGCGGCGCGCGCACTTCAACAACGCGATGGAGAGCGCGGGCAACGTGACGCTTGTGGCTGAGCGCGTGGGCGGCAGCTCCGGCGCGGTAACGGCCACGGTGACTTGCAGCAGCGGCACCGCGACGGCAAGCGACTACACGGCGCCAACGGGCTCAGGGGCAGTCCTGTCGTGGGCAAGCGGTGAGTTTGGGGAGAAGACGATCAGCGTGCCGATCACGGCTGACGGCTACAAGGAAGGGCGCGAGTTCTTTACGGCGACGCTGGGCTCGTTCACGGGCGGGGCAAGTGCGGGAATCACGACTTCCGCGCGCGTGAGCATCGAGGATGACGACTTCAACGGCTCGGCAGACCCGGGTTCGCTAGGGCCAATCGACATATGGGTTACAGCCACAGGAGGGCGGAGGCGAGGTAG
>CAZQIE010000159.1:0-3925 GCA_964593675.1 uncultured Opitutales bacterium | reverse complement strand
GACGCGAGGATGGGGCGTCCACGCTCGCCGCAGCATCCGCGTGGACCAAGCCGTCATGTTGCATTCTGCGGCAACTCAAACTGGCACTGGCCCCAATCCCGTCACATCCAATTTGGGTCGCCCCACAACCTGCTCGGGCGCTCCCTGTCCAGCCATGGCGTTCCGGTGAGCCTCAACAAGGCCCGTGTCGATCACCGTGTAGTCGTTTGTCGGGTCTTTGAGCAACGTCGCAAACACCTGCTCCCAAACGCCCTTTTTGGCCCAGCGGCTGAAACGCTTGTGCACGCTCCTCCACTTGCCGTAACGCTCAGGCAGATGGCGCCAGTGCGCCCCGCTGCGCAGCAACGCCTAGCCATCCCAAGTTACAAACACCTCCTGACCACCCGTGCAGCCTAAAAGACCGCCAAGCCCTTAATTCATGTGACACATACCGCCGCCAGGGCCACCACCGCCGCAGCAGCACCCGCAACCCGGACCATGCTTATGCCCGCCGCCCGACGGCGCGCTCCCGCCCTTCGCCGAAAACGTCGAAAACTTCTTCTCCAGCTCCTTGCTGTGGCACTTCGGGCACTCCGGCACCGTCGACCGGTTCACCAGCACCTCGAACTCCTCGCCACACCCCTTGCACGTATATTCGTAAATCGGCATAACCCAAAAACGCGTTTCCCCGCATATTGCGCCAACCCGCGCCCTTTGCAAGCCCCGCACCTCAAACGCCCACCTGTAGCCCCCCCAGCGTCGGCGCACACCACACCCTGAAACAGAACCGCTCTAGCTTTGACTCCCCCCTGTGCGCCGGAAAAACTCCAGGCACACGCCCGACGCCGGGACACCCCTTCCCGTACCCCTCCCCATGCGCGAAGTCCCCTTCCTCCGCCACAACATCGGCGCCCCCGAAGTGGAGAGCGCCACCAAGGCCCTCCTCGGCAACGCCTTCCTCACCGGCGAACACGTCGCCCAGTTCGAAGCCGGCTTCTCCCACTACCTCGGCTGCAAAGAAACCGTCGCCTGCGCCAGCTGCACCGCCGCCATGCACCTGGCCCTCCTCGCCCTCGGCCTCCAGCCCGGCGATGAAGTCATCACCACCCCCATGACCTTCATCGCCACCGCCGGCGCCATCATCCAGGCCGGCGGCACCCCCGTCTTCGCCGACGTCGACCCCGCCACCGGCAACCTCGACCCCGCAGCCGCGGCCGCCGCCATCACCCCCCGCACCAAAGGCCTCCTCCTCGTCCACCTCTACGGCCAAATGTGCGACATGCGCGCCTTCCGCGCCCTCGCCGACCGCCACAACCTCTTCATCGTCGAAGACGCCGCCCACTGCGTCGAAGGCGAACGCGACGGCCTCCGCCCCGCCGCCCTCGGCCACATCGCCTGCTTCTCCTTCCACGCCATGAAGCACCTCGCCTCCGGCGAAGGCGGCGCCGCCGTCACCAACGACCCCGCCCTTGCCGCCAAAATGCGCCTCATGCGCACCCACGGCATCAACAAGACCCCCGGAGACCGCCTCCGCAACGGTTACCAGCACTGGGACATGGTCTGCTTCGGCTGGCCCTACACCATGGCAGACCTCCACGCCGCCATCCTCCTCCCCCAACTCCCCCACATCCACACCCGCTGGACCGCGCGCCAAGCCCTCGCCAACCACTACCTCACCACCCTCCGCGACCTCCTCCCCCACCTCGGCACGCCCGCGCGCCTCCCCGGCCGCCACGCCAACGGCTACCTCACCGTCTGGGTCCCCCCCGCCCAACGCGACCCCGCCATACCCGCCCTCCTCGCCCGCGGCGTGTCCGCCTTCGTCGCCTACCGCCCCATCCACCTCCTCACCTACTTCCAGGACACCCTCCACTACCCCAAAGGCTCCCTCCCAAACGCCGAAACCATCGGCCACGCCAACCTCGCCCTCCCCTTCTACACCCAACTCTCCCACGACGACGCCACCTACACCCTCCAAGCCCTCCGCCACACCCTCCAGACCCTCCCAAACTGACCCCCGGACACAGCGACTTAATATCCAATTAGTTACACTAATAGCATCCCTAAATGGCTATTTTTTACCACGTAATCGTTGAGAAGTCCCCCCAACCTTTATTAAACTCCTTTTGACGTCCGAGCGTATCCCACCCGGTGCGCCCGGTCCCGTCTCTCCCACACCCTTCGCGGCATCCAAGGTCCGCGGGCGAGCCCTCTCACCTCGCCGGCGAAAACCCGCCGTAACATCCGCGCCATCCTCCCCGGAAACCCCCGCGCGACAACTCACCGCCCCCCCGTTCCATGGACGAACTCCCCATCAACGTCCTCCTCGTTGACGACCGGCCGGAAAACCTCCTTGCCCTCGAAAACCTCCTCTCGGGCCAAGGCCTCACTATCCACCAGGCCCAATCCGGCAACCAGGCCCTCGCCCTCCTCCTCCGGCACGACTTTGCCCTCGTCCTCCTCGACGTCCAAATGCCCGGCATGGACGGCTTTGAGACCGCCGAGCTCATGCGCGTAAACCCGCGCACCAAAGGCATCCCCATCATCTTCGTCACCGCCATCTCCCGCGAACAAAAGCACGTCTTCAAAGGCTACGAATCGGGCGCCGTGGACTACATCATGAAGCCCATCGAGCCCCACGTCCTCTGCAGCAAAGTCGCCATCTTCTGCGACCTCTACCGCCAGAAAGCACGCCTCCAGCTCGAAATCGCCGAACGCGAACGCGTCCAAAAAGAACTCGAAAAACACCGCGCCCTCCTCGAAGAACGCGTCCAGGAAGCCACCGCCGAACTCCGCCACCTCGTCGAGCAACTCCGCTCCGAAGTACGCGACCGCAAACGCGCCGAAGAAGACCTCCGCGAAAGCGAAACCCGCTACCGCACCGTCGTCTCCACCATCTCCGACGGCGTCCTCCTCCTCGACCCCGCAGGCAAAGTCCTCGCCTGCAACCCCTCCGCCGAAGCCCTCCTCGGCCTCGCCATCGAAGACTTCAAAGACACCACCCTCTACAACCCCCAGTGGACCGCCCTTGACGAAACCGGCGCCTCCCTCACCCCCGGCTGCTTCGCGCCCCTCATCGCCCTCCGCACCGGCCTCCCCTACGGCCCCATCACCACCGGCTTCCAGCGCCCAGACGGCCACATCCACTGGCTCGAAATCACCTGCACCCCCATCGCCAAGCCCGGCGCCACCCCCCCCTTCCCCACCGTCGCCCTCCTCCACAACATCACCGACTCCAAACAGCAGCAGGAAGTCCTCCGCAACGCCCACCTCGCCGCCCTCAAAGCCAACCACGCCAAAAGCATGTTCCTCGCGAACATGTCCCACGAAATCCGCACCCCCATGAACGCCATCATCGGCTTCGTGGACCTCCTCCTCGGCGGCGAAACCAACGACAAACAACGCGAATACCTCTCCATCGTCAAAGGCCGCGCCCAAGACCTCCTCCACCTCATCAACGACATCCTCGACATCTCCCGCATCGAAGCCGAAAAACTCGAACTCACACCCCGCCCCTTCGCCCTCTCCGAACTCATCGCGGACGTCCTCCACACCCAGCAAACCGCCGCCCACAGCAAGAACCTCCAGCTCAAAGTCACCACAGACCCCAACCTCCCCGACGAACTCGTCGGCGACGCCCTCCGCCTCCGCCAGATCCTCCTCAACCTCGTCTCCAACGCCGTAAAATTCACCCCCGCCGGCGAAGTCGAACTCAAAGTCGAACTCAACCCCGCCCAAACCACCACCAACCGCCTCTCCGGCACCACCCCGCCCCAAGGCGCCGCCGAACGCGTAAACCTCCATTTCTCCATCCGCGACACCGGCATCGGCATCGCCACCGAACACCACCGCGCCATCTTCGAACCCTTCGTCCAAGTCGATTCCTCCCACACCCGCGAATTCGGCGGCACCGGCCTCGGCCTCTCCATCTCCAAACAACTCGTCG
>CAZQIE010000158.1:0-4017 GCA_964593675.1 uncultured Opitutales bacterium | reverse complement strand
CTACCTCGCCTCCGCCCTCCTGTGGCTGTAACCCATATGTCGATTGGCCCTAAGAAATATGGCAATTTTTGCCGCCGTGGTTTTCGTGGCGGGCGCGGCAGTATTTTTGCTGCTTGGAAGGGACTCTGCGCCCGTTAGGGCGGAGTCGCCGGGGGTGGCTCGTCGGGAAGTTGAGCCGGCACCGCCTGAAAACGCGAAAAAGCCGGAACAGGGCGTAGTTGCACAGGCTACGGAGGCGGGTCACGAGCATTCGACCGAGTCGGCACCTGCGGTGGGGGCCGCACCGGTGACGACAAAGCCGGTGAAAGCCGCCGATGATCCGGTTATGCGGGAACAGCGCTTTCGGTTAAACCCGGGGCTATCCGATGTTGCGCGGGCATATGCGAACGGAGAGGGGAACCGGTTTGTGATGCCGCTGTTCGACGACCTGGAATACGAGATCGAGATCAAGGAGTTTACGCCTACCGGGCCATTCTCCGGGGCGATTGTGGGGGCGGTGGCGGGAAAGCCGGGCAGCTTTGTGGTTATGGCGTATTATGATACGGCTGAGGCCGGCTCAATCCAAATTCCGGAAGAAGATTTGATTTTCCAGATTCGCGCCACGAAAGAGGGCGACGTGATCGTGAGCCAGATTGATCCCACGAAATTGAAGGGCTGTGGAGGTGCGCTCCACGGGCCCGACACGCCGGAAGGGAAGGCTCACAACACTGCGCCGTCGAAGCCCGATGGACCGCGTTCCCTTTAAAAAAGCGACAACTTCAGCCCCATTCCTGCCATGCGCCCCATCACCTGCCGTGTCCTCTTGTTCTTGTTATTTCCGCTCGTGGCTTTGGCTCAGACGCGAGTGGACGTGTTGGTGTTATACACGCCAGCGTGCCGCGACTACAACGGTGGCACAAGCGGCGTGCGCGCGTTCATCGACACGGCTGTGGCGGCAGCGAACACGGCTTACGCAAACAGTCAGATTGACATGCGACTGAACCTCGTGGCCGCCGTTGAGGTGAACTATACTGAGAATGCGGACATGGGCGTGGACCTGGGCCGTCTTGCGAACGGGAGTGACGGGTACCTCGACAACGCGGCCAGCTTGCGCAACACCTACGGCGCGGACCTGGTGTGCCTTATGCGGCGGAACACCGCTGGAGGTACCGCGGGCATCGCCTACCTGCTGGGGAGCCCGACCAGCCCGAGTTCGTATGCGGCGTGGAGCGTGACTGCGGACAACGCGGCTGTCTCCAACCACACCTTCGCCCATGAGCTGGGGCACAACATGGGCTGCCTGCACGCCAGGCCGGAGTCGTCAAGCGGCGGGGCCTATACGTATTCGTTTGGTCACCGCTTCTACGGCACCAACAACGTTCAATACCGCACCGTGATGGCCTATTCACCGGGAACGCGCATTGCGTACTTCTCGAACCCGAGTGTGTCATACCAAGGCACGGCGACTGGGGTGGCCGTCAATCAGGCGAACCCGGCGAACAATGCCTTGAGCATTAGCAACACAAAGAGCGTGGTCGCGGCGTTCAAAGCTCAGACAGTGGGCTTCAACATTGTACCGACGTCCCTGTTCTGGCAAAAGACGGACGGGACGGTGCGGGTGTGGCATATGAGCGGGACGACGCGGTCGAGCACGGAGGATTTGCCGGGCGTGACGGCGCCTTCGGGGTGGCGTTGTATGGGGATCAAGGATCTGAATTCGGACGGTCACCCGGACATCATGTGGCAAAACACGAACGACGGGCGCATCGCGGTGTGGTGGATGAACACGACGACGCGCACCAGTTCACAGGTGCTTTCGGGGGTATCGGCGCCCACGGGCTGGACCTGCATCGGGGTGGCGGATTTCAACAGCGACGGCCACCCGGACATTGCGTGGCAGAACACAAATGACGGGCGCATTGCGGTGTGGTTCATGAATGGCGCGACGCGGCTGAGTTCACAGGTCTTGGCGGGGGTGTCGGCTCCGGGAGGGTGGCGTTGCATGGGGGTGGGCGACCTGAACGCGGACGGCAAGGCCGATATCCTTTGGCAAAATCAAAACGACGGTCGTATCGCAGCGTGGTGGATGAATGGAACGACGCGGACAAGCTCGCAGGTGTACGCGGGAATTTCGGCGCCGTCCGGCTGGACGTGCGTGAATCTCGCTGACTACAACAATGACGGGTACCCTGACATCGTGTGGATGAACGACAACGATGGCCGTCTGGCGGTTTGGAATATGCGTGGGGCAACGCGTTCGAGTGTGTCGTCAATCGGCAACACGGCTGAAGGCGCGGGGTGGTCGTCAATGGCGCGCGAGCAGGTGCCACTTACCGAAGCAGAGATGGCAATCTCGCAGGAGGACGCGGACGCAGCGTTCGGGCTTGATGGGACGGTCCCTGAGGAGCCTGTGAGCCCGTAAGAGACGCCTAGCCGTTCCCTTTCAGGTGTAGCTTACGTCGACGCTGCGCCGAGCGTGGACACTCCCAGCCTCGCGTCGGCGCGGGCGAAAATGTGATTTCAGTAACTGCGACATTCTCAAGCAGGTCTAAAAAACCGTTTCACTTTGAGTTGTCTCGTGTGCGCCGACGGGTCGACTCTCGCGGCGCGGCTGGGGAGGGTAGGCTCAAGTTAGTCGGCGGGTTTGTCGCAGCTGCGATGGTTGCCCAAACGGGGCGCGTCGCATCTGCGCGGGCAAACGGTGCGGACGCCGGGGTGGTTGGAAGGGGGTGTGGGATGCGGCTACGTGGATGGGCTTGTGGCTGGACCGGGGGTGCCAGGCGTGGTGGGGCGGTAGTCGCTTCTGCTGGCGTGGACGCGAAGGGGGTGTGTGGTGATGTGGGCGGGGGTGGGGGCGTCGCGGTTGAGGAGGGCGTCGCGGTAGCCGGGAAAGCGGGTGAGGGCCTGCGTCCAAAGGTCGTGCGCGCGTGAGGCTTGGCCAAGGCGGGCTGCGGCGACGGCAAGGTTGTTCAGGCTTTCGGCGGTGTCGCGGAGTGTGGAGGCGCGTTCGAGTTCGGGGAGGGCTTGGGGGGCGTCGCCAAGGAGCAGGAGGGCGGTGCCGCGTGCAAAGGCTCGGCGCCAGCCTTCAGGGAAGGGCCAGGGGCCGTCGGGTTCGAGGATTTCGGCGGGATCGGCGTCGCGGGGGGAGGCGTGGTCAAGGAAGCGGAGGGCGGCGTCGTATTCTTTGCGGAAGAAGGCCATGGAAACGAGGCCCCAATGGGCGAGGCGGGGGGCGTATCCGGATTTCAAGTACGCGGCGCGGGCGGTGTCGTAGCTATGGCGAAGGAGGACGGTGCGGTTGGCTTCGAGCTGGGCGGAGAGGTCGCGGGAGAGGGAGCCGGCGTAGTCGTACATGCGGTAACCGACGTCGCGGGAGAGGGCGAAGCGGGCGCCTGAAACGACGGCGCGGAGGGCGAAATCGAGGTCTTCGGAGGCGCGGAGTGTGGAGTCGTAGCCGCCGATCTGGCGCGCGAAGGCGGTGCGGACGGCGACTTGGGCGAGGCCGGGGAGGTAGTTGCGTTCGAAGAGGCGGGGGAGTCCGGGCAGGCCGTTGAAGAGGAACCCGGACATGGGGACGTTGCGGAGGAAGGCGCCGGTGTCGCCACGGTAGAGGTCCACGGCGTCGGCGGCGACGTCCGCGTTTTCGCGGTCCATGAGGGAGACGAGGCGTTCGACGCGGGTGGGTTCGAGGGCGTCGTCGGCGTCGAGCCAGACGAGGTAGGGGGTGTCGACGTGGGCGAGGGCTGTGGCGCGGGCATGGCCGAGGCCGTGGTGCTCGTCGGGCCGTATGACGCGGAGGCGGCCGCATGCGGCGTCCTGGGCGATGCGTGCGGTGTCGTCGGTGGAGTGGTCGTCGACGAGGAGGAGTGCGGCAGGGTGGGTGTCGAGCGCCGAGCGTATGGCGCGCGCGATGGTGGGGGCGGCATTGCGTGCGGCGATGGCGACGGTGGCTGGGAACGCGCTCACGGGGTGGAGGTTCTACGCGGTGGGGCGGCGAGGCAAGCCATGCTTTGGGGCAGGGTGGGCGTTGACAGGGGG
>CAZQIE010000157.1:0-4091 GCA_964593675.1 uncultured Opitutales bacterium | reverse complement strand
CGGCTTGGTAAGGTGCCGGGTGGGGGCTTGCGTGGGAGGGGCGGGTAAACAAAAACCCCGGCCGTTGTGGTGGCCGGGGTTTTTGGTGAGGGCGCGGGCTTTGCGGGCGTTGCGCCGTGTGTGGGCTGGTCTTGTGGGCCTTGTGGTGTCGTGCGCGCAAGGGTTACTTGCGGTGCATGACGGAGAGGGGCTTGAGGGACCAGATGTCGTTGGCGTACTCGCGGATCGTGCGGTCGCTGGAGAATTTGCCGACGCGCGCGGTGTTGAGGATGGCCATGCGGGCCCAGCGGCGGGTGTCGCGGAAGGCGACGTCGACTTGGGCTTGGGCGTTGATGTAGGCCTGGTAGTCCGCGCAGACGAGGAAGGGGTCGCCCCAATCCAGGAGGCTGAGACGGACGGGCAGGAGGGCCTGGGGTTCGTTCGGCGTGAAGTAGTCGGACCCGAGCCAGTCAACGACGGCGCGGAGTTCGGTGTTCTTGTTGTAGAAGTCCCAGGGGCTGTAGCCCTTGGCGACGAGGGACGTGACTTCTTCAACGGTGAGGCCGAAGATGAAGATGTTGTCGTCGCCGACCTCTTCCTTGATTTCGACGTTGGCGCCGTCGAGGGTGCCGATGGTGAGCGCGCCGTTGAGGGCGAACTTCATGTTACCGGTGCCCGAGGCTTCCTTGCCGGCCGTGGAGATCTGCTCCGACAGGTCGGCGGCGGGCATGATTTCGCCGGCGAGGGTGACGCCGTAGTTGGGGATGAAGGCGACCTTCAACTTGCCCTTGATGCGGGGGTCGTTGTTGATCTTGGCGCCGACGGCGTTGATGGCGTGGATGATTTCCTTGGCCAGTTCGTAGCCGGGGGCGGCCTTCGCGCCGAACACGAACACGCGCGGGACGATGTCGAGGTCCGGGTTGTGGAGGAGGCGCCGGTAGAGGGTGAGGATGTGGAGGAGGTTGAGGTGCTGGCGCTTGTACTCGTGGAGGCGCTTGACCTGGCAATCGAAGAGCGCGGTGGGATCAACGGTGATGCCACACAGGTTCTGGATGCACTTGGCGAGGCGCTTCTTGTTCTCGAGCTTTACGGCCATGAACTCCTTCTGGAAGGTCGCGTCGTCGGCGAACTTTTCCAGGCGGCGGAGCTGGTCGAGGTCGGTCACCCAGTCTTCACCGATCTTGGAGTCGATGAGTTTGGAGAGGCTGGGGTTGCAGAGCTTCAGCCAGCGGCGCGGGGTGATGCCGTTGGTCTTGTTGTTGAAGCGTTCCGGGAATATGGCAGCGAAGTCGCGGAAGAGGTGCTGCTTGAGGAGCTGGGTGTGGAGGGCGGCGACACCGTTGATGGAGTGCGAGCCGACGGTGGCCAGGTAGGCCATGCGGATTTGCTTGGGGCTGCTCTCTTCGATGAGGGAGAGGGCTTCCTTCTTGGCGCCGTCACCGGGCCAGCGCGCTTCGATTTGCTCGAGGAAGCGGCGGTTGATCTCGTAAATGATCTGGAGGTGGCGGGGGAGGACTTTTTCGAAGAGGGGCACGGACCACTTTTCGAGGGCCTCGGGGAGGAGGGTGTGGTTGGTGTACCCGAAGGTGCGCACGCAGATGTCCCAGGCTTCATCCCAGAGGAGGTTTTCCTGGTCGACGAGGATGCGCATGAGCTCGGCCACCGCGATGGCGGGGTGGGTGTCGTTGAGCTGCATGGCGACCTTCTCGGGGAAGGCCTTCCAGCCGGTGTTGGCCTTGCGGTAGCGGCGGATGATGTCCTGCAGGGAGCAGGAGACGAAGAAGTACTGCTGGACGAGGCGGAGTTCTTTGCCGCTTTCCGTCTTGTCGTTGGGGTAGAGGACCTTGGAGATGGTCTCGCCCATGGCCTTTTCCTGGACGGCTTCGACGTAACCGCCCTGGTTGAAGACCTGGAAGTCGAACTCGTTGGAGGCCTTGGATTCCCACAGGCGCAGGAAGTTTACGGTGTTGGCTTTGTAGCCGACGATTGGAATATCCCAGGGAAGGCCGACGATGTTCTTGGTGCCAACCCAGCGCGGGCACCAGTCGCCCTTGTCGTTGAAGTGGGCTTCGACGTGGCCGTAGACGGGCACTTCGACGCGGTATTCGGGGCGGGAGACTTCCCAGGGGCTGCCGAACTGGAGCCAGTTGTCGGGGCGCTCGAACTGGCGCCCGTTCATGAAGGACTGGCGGAAGAGGCCGAACTCGTAGTGGATGCCGTAGCCGATGGCGGGGTAGTCGAGCGTGGCGAGGGAGTCGAGGAAGCAGGCGGCGAGGCGACCGAGGCCGCCGTTGCCGAGGCCCATGTCGACTTCTTCGTCAACGACGCGGTCGTAATCGAGGCCGAGTTCCGTGAGGGCCTGCTTGGCGGTCTCCACCAACCCGCAGTTGAGCAGGTTGTTGGTGAGGAGGCGGCCCATGAGGTACTCAAGGGAAAGGTAATAGACGCGACGGGCGTTGTTGTCGTTATGGACGCCCATCGTGTCGATGAAGCGCTCCATAATGTGGTCGCGGGTGGCGAGGGAAAGGGAGACGAACCAGTCGCGGGGCTGGGCGGTGTGGATGTCGCGCGCGAGGGAGCAGTTGAGGTGGTGGAGGATGTTGGTCTTGAGGGTCTCGACATCCTCGTCGATCGTGAAGGGGAAGGCGGAGCCGCCGCGTCGGGAACGTTCGGCGACGGCGGGTGTGGAGGCCTTCTTCTCGGCGATGTTCTTGCTGGTCTTCATGAAGCTGGGAATGGACTGCCGGCAGTGGGCAGCGGGACTGGTCTTTGCTGGGCCGGTAGCGTGGCACGTGCGCACGCGCTCGCGCGTTCCGGGTGTGTGAAGGTGTCAACTAATAACGGGTTCGGTGCGTCTGTGAAGCGTTAAATGCAGGGTTGCGCGCGCTGAGGAGGGGGTAGGGCGAACCGGGAAGGGGCGGTGGTAACGGGGTGATGATGTAGGTCTGTGGCCGGGGTTTGCCGTAATATGGTTTTAGGGGGTGGTTTGTGCTAGACAGGGGGGTGGGGGGTATCGACACTGTGGGCACTATGCGTTTTTCGCGTTTTTTGGTCGCGATTCTCGGTATTTGGGGCTTTTGCGCCACTTCGGCGTCGGCGGTTCCGATCAAGGGCACGACGGGCGAGGTCGTGAACTTCGATATCCGCGAGGTGCGTCCCAAGGGCTTTGTGGGGAAGTTCGGCGAGAACACCGAGTACATCCTGGTGAAGTGGTCCGATGTGGACTTGGAATGGCTGGAGCTCAATCAGCCGGAGATTGACGAGGCGCGGGTGAGGGCCGTTGAGACCGGTAAGCCCGTCAAACTGGCGTCACCGCTGGACCGGGCGAATGAGGCGGTTTCCAAGATGATCGCGCAGTGGCAGTCGAAGAAGGTGGTGCTGCGTGAGCTGCGGCTGGACTGGGTGTATGCGGGGTCGCGGACGGCAACGTATTCGGACAGTACGGGGTACAGCGCCAAGGCGAGGTCCGAGGGCGAGGCGACGTTGGCCCGTGAGCGCGACAAGGAGTTTCCAATTTGGACGGTGCTGACTTCGGTTGCGTTTGCGTCGGACTCAACGTCGACGCCGATGTACGAGAAGCTGCTGAAGGAGCGCGACGCAATGACGGCGGTGGAGCGCGATTTCAAGGCGTTGCGGGTGCAGCTGGCGGCAATGGCAGAGGCTAACCCGCAGATGGAGTTGAAGGAGCTGGTGTGGTTGATGGACGACGCGGTGGCGAACTGGTCGGCCATGCAGAGCTCAAATGTGGTGTCCGTGGATGTTAAGGTTAAGCTGCGCAAGATTTTGAAGCAGATGGAGGAGATCCACGAGAAGGTGACGGTCGCACAGATGACGGCGGGCTCGTAAGCCACGCACGGCGTGGGCCGGTTCTGTTGGGCTGCACGGGCTCAAATCTGCCGCTGCGCTCAGATGCGGGTGCTGGGCGCACGGCGTGGGCCGCCACGCACGGCGTGGGCCGGTTCTGCTGGGCTGCACGGGCTCAAATCTGCCGCTGCGCTCAGATGCGGGTGCTGGGCGCACGGCGTGGGCCGCCACGCACGGCGTGGGCCGGTTCTGCTGGGCTGCACGGGCTCAAATCTGCCGCTGCGCTCAGATGCGGGTGCTGGGCGCAC
>CAZQIE010000156.1:0-4295 GCA_964593675.1 uncultured Opitutales bacterium | reverse complement strand
TCGCCCTCCTCCTCGCCCTCCCCCCCGGCTACGCATCCCCCTTCTTCCCCCCCGCCGGCATTGCCATCACCGCCGCCTTCATCGCAGGCCGCCGCACCCTCCCCTGGACCTTCATCGGCTCGCTCATCCTGAACCTCTGGGTCGGTGGCACCTTCGACCGCCCCTATGAGCACACACCCACGCTCGCCGCGCTCCTCATAGCCTTCGCCTCCACTCTCCAGGCCGCCTTCGGCGGGCTCGTCTTCAGGCGCTGCCTCGGCCACCCCAACCCCTTCGACAAACTCAGCGACACCCTCAAACTCCTCCTCCTCGCCCCGGCCGTCTGCCTCCTCGGCGCCACCCTCGCCTCCGCCGGCCTCCTCGCACTCGGCCTCTTCCACCCCACCGCCTTCCCCCTCAACTGGGCCAACTGGTGGATCGGCGACACCCTCGGCCTCTTCATGATGTTCCCCCTCACGCTCGTCGTGGCCGGGGAACCTCGCCCCCTCTGGCGCGCCAGGGCCCTCACCGTGGCCCTACCCATGCTCCTGGCCTTCGCCCTCTTCGTCGCCATCTTCGTCAAAGCCAGCCGCTGGGAACAAGCCGAAGCCCTCACCGAGTTCCAGCACCAGGCCAGACAAGCCTCCGACGACATCCAGGCCCTGTTCGCGGAACAGGAATTCCTCCTCGAACAAATCAACAGATTCCTCGCCCACGACGACGACGCCTCCGTTACCCGCGACGAATTCCAGCGCTTCGCCAAACGCGCCGTCCTGCGCTTCCCCGTCGAAATCACCCTCGCCCCCCAGGTCGAAAGCAACGCCCGCGACGCCTTCGAAACCGCCCAACGCGCCGCAATCCCCGACTACACCATCTGGGAGCCCGATGCCCACGGCCACCCCAAAACCCCAACCGCAAGCCATTACCACCCCGTAACCTTCACCAGCCAAAACGCCGGCCTCGGCGAAAAGACCGGCCTCAACCTCTGCTCCCTACCCACCATCGCCGACGCACTGGGCATCGCCCTCGAAACCGCCCGGCCCGTCGCCACCGAACCCCTGACCCTCCCGGGCCAGCCCGAAACCGACCCCCAGATCCTCCTCTTCCCCCCCGCCGAAGGCCATCACAACGCCGACACCGTCCTGCTCAGCGCCATCACCCCACGGCTCCACCTCGCCAAAATCCTCGCCCCCTTCACCCAGGCCCTCCACACCCGCGTGATCGACGTCGACGCCGGCGTCACCCTCTTCTCCTCCTTCCAAACCCCCAACACACCCGCCCTCCACTCCGCACACTTCGAGTTCGGCCAGCGCCCCTACCGCATCGAGTTCGCCCCCACCCCCGCCTACATGGACCAGCACCGCGGCTGGCAAGGCTGGGCGGTCCTCGCCAGCGGCCTCTTCTGGACAGGCATGCTCGGCGCCCTCCTCACCCTCAGCACCGGCTACACCGCCCGCGTCCAAGACGCCGTCCGCGAAAGAACCCGCGCCCTCGCCACAGAAACCAACCGTAACCGCCTCTTCCTCCGCATGGCCGGCGACGGTATCCATATCATCGACCGCTCTGGCCGCATCATCGAAGCCAGCAACGCCTTCTCCACCATGGTCGGCGCCACCCGCGCCGAAGTCCTCTCCATGAACGTGAAGGACCTCTACGGAGAACGCCAGGAACGCCTCCTGCGCCTCGTCTGGGAGCGCCTCGCCCAAAACGGCGGCACCCACGTCATCCCCGCCTCCCTCGCCCGCAAAGACGGCCGCACCATCGACGTCGAAATCAACCTCAGCTCCGTCACCATCGACGCCGCCGAAGTCCTCTACTGCGCCGCCCGCGACGTCACCGAACGCAAAGCCGCAGAAGCCGCCATCACCCAAACCCTCGCCCTCCAGACCGCCATCCTCGACAACGCCGCCTACTCCATCATCGCCACCACCCCGGACGGCTACATCACCACCTTCAACCGCGCCGCCGAACAAATGCTCGGCTACACGGCCAACGAGATGATCGGCCTCCAGACCCTCCTCCTCTTCCACGACCCCGAAGAAATCGCCGAACACGCCCGCGAACTCGAAGCCGAACTCGGCCACCCCGTCGGACCCGGCTTCCGCTCCCTCACCGCAAAACCCCTCCGCGGCCTCGTTGACGACGGCGAATGGACCTACCTCCGAAAAGACGGCACCCGCTTCCCCGTACGCCTCTCCATCACCGCCCTCCGCGATAAAGGCGGCGTCCTCACCGGCATCCTCAGCATGGCCGTCGACATCACCTCCAGCAGGAACGTCGAAGAACGCCTCCGCGAAGCCCTCGCCTTCAACGAGTCCATCCTCATGAACACCCCCGTCGCCATGGCCGTTTACCGTGCCGACGGCCGCTGCGTCCGCGTCAACGACGCCTTCTCAAGCCTCATCGGCGCAGACCACGAACGCCGCCTCTCCCAGAACTTCCGCGAACTCAAATCCTGGAAAGACTCCGGCCTCCTCGAGCTCAGCCTCAAGGCCCTCGCTGAAGGAGGCCAGCACCGCCGCGACCTCCACATCGTCACCACCTTCGGACGCGACCTCTGGCTCGAGTGCATGCTCCTCCCCGCCGTCCTCAACGGCGAACGCCACCTCCTCCTCCAGCTCGTTGACCTCACCGAAATCCACAAAGCCACCGAAGCCCTCCACGAAGCCAAAGTCTCCGCGGAAAAAGCCAACTGCGCCAAATCCGAGTTCCTCGCCAACATGAGCCATGAAATCCGCACCCCCATGAACGGGGTCATCGGCATGGCCCAACTCCTCGAATACACCGAACTCTCCAAAGACCAGCGCGATTACGTCCACACCATCCGCACCAGCGCCGATACCCTCCTCAGCATCATCAACGACATCCTCGACCTCTCCAAAATCGAGGCCGGAAAACTCGTCCTCGAAAAAGCCCCCTTCCAGCCAGCCACCGTCGCCACCGAAGTCATCGACCTTATCCACCCTCAAGCCTCCGCAAAAGGCCTCACCCTCACCTGGAACGCCGACTTCAAGTCCCCAACCCTCCTCGGCGACCCCGTCCGCCTCCGCCAGATCCTCACAAACCTCGTCAGCAACGCCACCAAGTTCACCGAAAACGGCACCGTGACCCTCAACCTCGCCCGCGCCGACTCCCCCGACGCCCCCTATACCCTCACCTTCACCATCACCGATACCGGCATCGGCATGGCCCCCGACGTCCTGGCCCGCGTCTTCACCCCCTTCACCCAGGCCGACGCCTCCACCACCCGCCGCTTCGGCGGCACAGGCCTCGGCCTCTCCATCACCAAGCGCCTCGTCGAGGCCATGCAAGGCACCATAACCGCCACCTCCACCCCCGGGAAAGGCACCACCTTCACCGTCCGCATACCCTTCGAAATCGCCCCAACCCCCGAAGCCGACCCCGAACAACGCCCCATGCCGCCCAAAGAAGCCCGAACCGCACGCCTTCTCGTCGTCGAAGACAACCCCACCAACAAAACCGTCGTCCTCCTCATCCTCTCCAAACTCGGCTTCCCCGCACCCCTCATCGCCGTCAACGGCCGCGAAGCCCTCGACATCCTCCAACGCGAAACCGTCGACCTCATCCTCATGGACATCCAGATGCCCGAGATGGACGGCTACGAAGCCACAAAACGTATCCGCGCCGACGAAGCCGCCACCGGCCAGCCTCCCATCCCCATCATCGCCATGACCGCCAACGCCATGCAAGGTGACCGCGAAAAATGCCTTACCGCTGGCCTGAGCGACTACCTCGCCAAACCCATCAAACTCGAAACCCTCGCCGATAAGCTCGACCAGTGGCTGCAAACCGGCGGCCCCAACCTCGCTCCACACCCCCACCTCGCCACCCACACACGCGAGCACCTGCCCTGCGCCCAACCCCTCCTCGACCAGTGCGACGGCGACCGCGACCTCGCCGTCAAAATCGCCGGCAACCTCGCAACCGGCATCCCCTCCTCCTATAACGACCTCCTTGAACAGATCCGGCGCGGCGCCCTGACCGAAGCCTTCAACACCGCCCACGCCCTCAAAGGACTCGCCCGCCAGGCCGGCGCCACAAGCTTTGCCAACGAGTTCGAAGACATCGAGCAACGCCTCCGCCGCGGCATCCCCGTTAGCCTCCCCGAAGTCGCCGCGCTCCAGCCCCTCTGCACCTCCCTACAAAAAGACCTCCTCGAGTTCGTCGAAACCACCCCCGAAGCCCAGCGCAACTAGAGCACGGGACACCGCGCCAAACCCGCCGCGCCCCCATTTCCCGCGATAGCACCTTCGCCGTCCACCGTGTGGACCCCACGCCGTGCGCCCTATACCCGC
>CAZQIE010000155.1:0-4303 GCA_964593675.1 uncultured Opitutales bacterium | reverse complement strand
GCCCCCGCCGGAACAAAGCCACGGCCCAAGCCCCGCACCCCCGATCCCCTTCCACCCCGCACACCGCGTCGCAGGCCGCCCTGCGAGGTTGCCAACCCGCACCCACTATGCGAAGATAACGCTCGGGATTCCCGCGCCTTTCCACCCGCGGGAAACCCTCCCATCATGCCCGGCGGAAAAAAGTGTGAGCATTGCGACAAAGAAGCCACCGTCTACGTGACCCTCATCCTCGGCGGTCAGGTGGCCAAACTCGCCCTATGCCGCGACCACGCGGAAGAACTCGGCATTCTCGACCCCAAAGGCTACGCCCTCATCGAGACCGAGCCCGAAGCCGAACGCATCCCACCCGGCACACCCCGCTGCCCCTGCTGCGGCGCCACACAACGCGATTTCGAACGCACCGGCCGCCTCGGCTGCGCCCAGTGCTACGAAGCCTTTGAGGAACCCCTCAAACCCATCCTCCTCCGCGTCCATCGCGGCCTCAAGCACCTCGGCAAAATCCCCAGCCACTCCCGCGACACCCGCGTCCTCCACAACCGCCTCGAAAAGCTCCAGCACGACCTCACCGCGGCCGTCGCCGACGAACGCTTCGAAGACGCCGCCGTCATGCGCGACGAAATCAACGCAATCCGCAGCCAACTCGGCGAAAAAGCCCAAACCAGCTAAAGCAGTTTAACTTAAGCTGTCGCACCAAGCGGCCTGGCTCCCCCACCACGCCGAAGCGAAGACGCGGCGTCCATACTTCCAAAGGCCGCCTTCTAGTCTAGAAACGGCCCACGCCGTGCGTGGTCATTCACGGGACACCGCGCCAAACCCGCCGCGCCCCCATTCCCCGCGATAGCACCTTCGCCGTCCACCGTGTGGACCCCACGCCGTGCGCCCAACACCCGCGTTCCAGCGAAGCAGCAGGCCAGCCCGTGCAGCCCAGCACAATCGGCCCACGCCGTGCGTGGTTAGGGCCACACCCGGTCTTGAAAACTGCGCCGAATTGCCAAAAATGCCCCCCTTTCAAGCCGGCCCCCGGCCGCAGACCGCACACCGACACATGAACGACGCCGAGACCCTCATGGTGGAAGAAGACGCAGGAGACGTGGGCCTCGTGGCCCATCAGGACTTCGTCTGCGCGGAACCCTTCATCTTCGAACGCGGCGGCACCATCCCCTCCTACACCCTCCGCTACGAAACCTACGGCCACCTCAACCCCGAGCGCACCAACGCCATCTGGATCTGCCACGCCCTCAGCGGCGACCACCACTGCGCCGGCGTCTACTCCCTTCAGGACCGCAAACAAGGCTGGTGGAACGACATCATCGGCCCCGGCAAGCCCATCGACACCAACCGCTTCTTCGTCATCTGCTCCAACTGCATCGGCGGCTGCCAAGGCTCCACAGGCCCCTCCTCCCTCAACCCCCTCACCGGCAAACGCTACAACCTCGATTTCCCCGTCCTCACCATCCGCGACATGGTCCGCGCCCAACGGCGCCTCATGGAGCACCTCGGCATCGAAGAACTCTACTGCGTCGTCGGCGGCTCCATGGGCGGCATGCAAGCCCTCCAGTGGGCCATAGACTACCCCGATCACGTCCGCCGCGTCCTCGCCCTCGCCACCACCGCACGCCAAAGCGCCCAAGCCATCGCCTTTAACGAAGTCGGCCGCTGCGCCATCATGCAAGACCCCGGCTGGAACGCCGGCGACTACGAGCCCGGCAAAGGCCCACGCGTCGGCCTCGCCATCGCCCGCATGATGGCCCACATCACCTACCTCTCCGACAAAGGCCTCTCCGAAAAATTCGGCCGCAGCCGCCAAATCGCACCCGCTGACCTCCAGGCCCCCCAGCTCTTTGACGTCGAATTCGAAGTCGAAAGCTACCTCCGCTACCAAGGCCAAAGCTTCGTCAACCGCTTCGACGCCAACACCTACCTCTATTTCACAAAAGCCCTCGACCGCTTCGACCTCTACGAAGCCACAGGCCGCCTCGAAGACGCCTTCCAGCACATGACCGCCGACGCCCTCGTCGTCGGCTTCACCTCCGACTGGCTCTTCCCCCCCGAGCAAAACCGCGAAATCGTCCACGCCATGCTCCGCACCGGCCGCCGCGCCACCTACTCCGAAGTCAACATGCACCTCGGCCACGACTCCTTCCTCGTCAAAGCCCCCGAACTCTACGAGCTCGTCCGCGCCTTCCTCAGCTAGCCCCCCCTTCCCTCTGTGAGCACCCAGAGCCGCACCACCATCCGCCGCGAAGCCGACCTCATGATCCTCTCCGACTGGATCGAGCCCGGCAGCCGCGTACTCGACCTCGGCTGCGGCCGCGGCATCCTCCTCGAACACCTCCAGACCGCCAAAAACAGCGCCGTCGTCGGCGTCGACACTGACTACCGCAAAATCCTCGGCTGCGTAAAACGCCGCGTCCCCGCCTACCACGGCGACATCACCGCCATCCTCCCCATCTTCCCCGACCGCTACTTCGACTGGGTCGTCTGCTCCCGCACCCTCCAGGAACTCGAAAAACCCATCGACGTCATGGCCGAAGCCCTCCGCGTCGGCAAACGCGTCGCCGTCGGCTTCGTCAACTACGGCTTCTGGAGCAACCGCCTCTCCATGCTCTGGCGCGGCAGCCGCGTCCAAAACGAAGTCTACCCCGAACCCTGGTACACCAGCCGCCCCTCAAACCCCATCACCGTCCGCGCCTTCGAAGAATTCTGCACCACCCACGGCGCCACCATCAACCGCGTCGTCTACCTCGGCGCAGACTGGCGCACCCCCTGCCGCCTCTTCCCAAGCCTCCGCTCCGGCTACGCCCTTTACGAAATCTCCAAAACAAAAAGCCCCTGGGACAACCTCCCCCCAGCCCCCCAGCAAGCCTAGACTAGAGCACTTCTACTCGCCCCCCCCTAAATCACTTTTCCGCCCGCGCCGACGCGACGATGGGGGCGTCCACGCCCGCAGCAGCGTCGGCGCATGCGACAACTTGAAATGCAACTGCTCTAGCCCCCCCATCGGACACATCCGGTTCGCCTTGCCACATAACCGGCGCTTGCCCGCCCTCACGGACCTCCAGGGAACGGAACCGCCCGTACCGTCCGCACCTAACCCAGCTTGTCGTAATGGTGCCGCACGAGCCGCAGGATCATCTCCTCCATCGGCACCGTGTTTTCCCACCCCAGCAGACGCTTTGCCTTCGTCGGGTTTCCGCACGTCGCCATCGGCTCAATCGCCGTCAGCAGCTTCGGGTCAAACCGCACCCACTCCTCCCAGTTCAAGTCCATCGCCCCAAAAGCCGCCTTCACCAAATCCTTCACCGTCCGCAGCGACCCCGTAGCCAAAATGAAATCGTCCACCGGGTCAGCCTGCAGCATCAGCCACATCCCGCGGACATAATCCGGCGCCCAGCCCCAATCCCGCCGCCCCTGCAAGTTCCCCAGAAGCAACTCCTTCTGCACACCCCGCTTGATCCGCGCCACCGCCTGCGCCACCTTCACCGTCACAAAGTTCGAACTCCGCCGCGGCGACTCGTGATTATACAGGATCGCCGAGCACGTCCTCAGCCCATACGCCGTGCGGTAGATCCGGCACATCTGCTGTGAAAACGCCTTCGCCGCACCATACGGCGTCGTTGGGTTGATCGGCGTAAACTCGTCCTGCGGCGAATGCGGCGGCGACCCGAACACCTCGCTGCTCGACGCATACAAAAACTTCGGCGGGTCCGGCATGTCCCGGATGATCTCCAGCAACCGCAACGTCCCCATCCCGATGCTGTCCACCGTCGTCTCCGGCAGCTCCAGACTCAGCCGCGGGCTCGACTGCCCCGCCAGATGGTAAAACTCCTGCGGCTTCGCCTTCGCGATGATCCGCCGCAAATGCGTCGCATCCTCAAACGCCCCCGGATGCAGGAACAACCGCTTCCCCACAAGCTCCTGGTCCTGCACCAAGTGGCCAATATTGCTCCCCGCCAGCGCGTCAGGCCGGTGCACCAGCCCATGCACTACGTACTCCTTCTCAAGCAAAAGCTCGCACAAGTAGGACCCATCCTGCCCCGTTATCCCCGTGATGAACGCCGTCTTCATAGGCAATCTGGCAAGCCACGCCCCGGCACCAAGAACGCCATCCACGCCGCGTTAGCCCGCACCCCTAAACAATCGCCAAACCCCGCCCCTTGTCCAGCCACCACTTGCCCCTCCCGGAAAACCCACCCCCACCACCAGCAACGCCCCACCCTCACGCCCGCCCGCCGCGCCACGCCCACACCCCCCCCGCCCTGCGCACCCCCCACCCCTCCCCCCGCGCCCTTCCGCCTTCGGA
>CAZQIE010000154.1:0-4340 GCA_964593675.1 uncultured Opitutales bacterium | reverse complement strand
CCGCCACGCACGGCGTGGGCCGGTTCTGCTGGGCTGCACGGGCTGAATCTGCCGCTGCGTTCAGATACGGGGGCTGGGCGCCCGTTTTCGCCGCTGCGTGCAGGCAGGGGCGCTGTGGCTTCAGGCGGACTTGACGAGTTTCTCGATGTCGGCGAGGGCGTCCTGGGCGTCGGCAAGGACGTCCTGGAAGGTCTCCGGGGGGAGCTTGATGGCGGCGAGGGCCTGGGTCTCGATGGGGCGAAGGGGGGCGTTTGCGGGGAGGGAGCCGAGGAGGCGGCGGGTGAGGCCGTGGGAGGTGCGCAGGAGCCAGGTGCGGCGCTGGTGGGGGGCTGGGGCTTCGGGGGGGCGGTATTGGAACCGGATGGGCTCCATGACTTCAGCGGGGAAGCTCCAGCTTTTGAGGAGTTCGGCGGCGACTTCGCCGTGGTCAAACCCGAGGGTTTCGCGCTCCATCTGGGGGAGGGCGTCTTCTTCCTGGTCGTTATAGTCGGCGGAGTAAATGGAGACGTTGCGCTCGAGGAAGTAATCGTTGATGACGATTTTGCCGAGGGCGTGAAGGAGGCCGATGGTGTAGCAGACTTCGGTGTCTTCGCGGGCTTTGCGGGCGAGGAGGCTGAGGACGACGGCCATGCACACGCAGACGCGGAAGAGTTCGCCGGGGCCGAGGTGGTAAAGGGGGGCGGCTTTGCCGAGGACTTGGCGGGAGGCTACGACGCCGACGAGTTTATAGAGCTCGTGGAAGCCGAGGCGGTAGATGCCTTCTTCGATGTTTTTGCAGGGCGTGGCGGCGCCGTAGTAGGCGCTGTTGCTCATGCGGAGGACTTGGGCGCTGAGGGGGGCGTCCATTTTCACGAGCTGGACGACTTGGTCGAGGTCCGACTCCGGGTCGCGGAGGAGCTTCTGAAGCTTCGGCAGGATTTGTGGTGTGGCCGAGAGCTTGCGGGAGCTTGCTATGAGCTGGTCGAGCTTCATCCGAGAATACGGGGTTTTACCTGCGGCGGTTGGGGTTGTCGAGATGGGTTTTAGCAAAAGTTTAGGGGAGTCGGCGAACGGTGTTTGGGGTTGTGTGATGGGGGGTGGCTGACCATGCTGCGCGGCTGAAACTTTGCGTTTGGGATTTGTGCCATGATCGACGTTCTTGGGGACATACTCGCGGGACTCGCGCTGTTTTTCATTGGTGTGGGCTTTATCGGGCAGCACCTGAAGCAGATGGTGGGGCGTCGGCTGCGCGTGGTGTTTTCAAAGCTCACGGGTCGGGCGTCGCTGAACGTGGTGTGGGGCGTGGTGATGGGGGCGATGACGCAGAGCGGGACGGCGAACACGTTCTTGTGCGTTAACCTGGTGACGAGCGGCCTGGCGCGGCTGCGTCAGGCGGTGATGTTGCTGAACTGGAGCAATGTGGGGATTTCGACGCTGGTGCTGTTTGCGACGTTGGACTTGAAGAATGCCATTTACTATATGGTGGGGTTCTTCGGGTTGTTGTTCGCGTTCGAGAAGCCGAAGGATTTCCGGCACCCGGTGGGCGTGGCGTTGGGGGTGGGTTTGTTGTTTTTCGGGATCGACCTGATCCAGCATGGCGCGACGGTGATGCGCGGGTTCGATTGGTTCCGGGAGATGCTGGCGGGGGTGCAGGGGCAGTATATGCTGGGCTTCCTGGTGGGCTTGTTGCTGTCGATGCTGACGCAGAGTTCGTCGGCGGTGGCGGTGGTGTCGGTGATCCTGTGCCAGGCGCAGTTGCTGGGTATGGCGGAGACGCTGATGGTGATTTATGGGGCAAACTTGGGTGACAGCGTGATTTCGTGGATTTTGTCGGCGAGCCTGAAGGGTACGTCCAAGCAGGTGGCGATGTTCCAGACGGCGTTCAACTTCGTGGGGGCGGCGATTTTCATTCCGCTGTTTTATGTGGAAATTTTGTGGAGGGTGCCGCTGGTGCTGGCCTTCCTGGGGTCGCTGGGGGTGGATCTGGACAAGCAGGGCGCGGTGGCGTTCTTGGTGTTCAATGTGGTGGTGGCGGCGTTGCTGCATGTGACGCTGAACCCGTTGCTGGGGTTGCTGGTGCGCCGGTACCCGCCGGAACCGCAGGAGGACGCGAGCCGGCCGAAGTACCTCACGTCGCTCGTGCCGATGGAGCCTGCGCTGGCGCTGGAGCTTGCGGAGCGCGAGGCGTCGGACCTGGCGCAGCGGTTGCCGGGGTATTTGGAGCTCCGGGGAGGGACGCAGTATGTGCGTGAGCAGGCGGATGTGCGGCTGGAGGCTTTCAATGCGGTGGCGGCTGAGGTGAGGACGTGTTTGCGCGACATCATGAACAACCCGCTGGAGGGTGAGGCGGCGACGCGGTACACGGCGTTGCTGGAGCGTATGGAGATTTTGGATGGTTTGAACCGCCTGTTTGCGCATGTGGCGCCGGACGCGACGGTGTGGCGTGCTCGGTCGGACTCGTTTGGTGGGCGTCTTGTGGAGGGGCTGGAGGCGGCGACGCTGACGGTGATGGACGCGGTGAAGAGCGGCGCGATGGAGGACCTGGTTTTGGCGGCGGCGATCACGAGCGAGGGTAGCGAGACGGTGTCGCGGCTGCGTGACAATTACTTGCTGCAGGAGCGGTCGATGTCGTTCCAGGAGCGGGCGGAATCGTTGCAGTTGTTCGCTCATTTTGAGCGTGTGGTTTTCCTGTTGAACGCGTTGGTGCGAAACCTAAAGACGGTGCAGGGGACGTGGATTCCGGCGGTAGAGACGCAGGCGCAGCGGGTGTAGGCCGGGCGGGGCGGGCGGCTTGCGGCGCGATGGCGAGGAAGGGTTGCGAGGGTGCGTAGGGGGCTGAATCCGCAATAAAAAGTTGCCAAGGTGTACGGGCGGCTTCAAAGTCACTGACTTTAACGAAGCTACAATTCACCATGGCAGAAGAACTTTCAGGAAATGTCCTTGTCGCGCAGTCCGGGGGCCCGTCGGCCGTCATTAATGCCAGCCTTGCGGGTGTGGTGACGGAAGCGTTGAACCACGATTGCATTGAAGACATTTACGGTGGTCTGAACGGCATCGAGGGCATCCTGAACGAGGAGCTTGTTGACTTGGCTGAGGAATCGCAGCAGGCGATCCGCGGGCTGCGTTACACGCCGGCTTCGGCGCTGGGGACGTGCCGCTACAAGCTTAAGAGCGAGGCGGAGTATCAGCGTGTGCTGGATGTGTTGCAGGCGCATAACATCCGTTTCTTTTTCTACATCGGTGGGAATGACTCGATGGACACGGCGGACCGGATCTCGAAGCTGGCCGCGGAGCGCGGTTACGAGCTGCGCGTGATCGGGATTCCGAAGACGGTGGACAATGACCTGCCGGTGACGGACCACTGCCCGGGCTACGGGAGCGTGATCAAGTATCTGGCGACGACGGTGCGCGAGATGGCGCTGGACCACGACGGGATGGGCCGGAATGACTTTGTTTCCATCCTTGAAGTGATGGGCCGCAATGCGGGCTGGATTGCCGCGGGCGCGACGTTGGCGAAGCGCCGGAACATGCCGGAAGATCCGCCACACATCGTGTTGCTGCCGGAGGTGCGTTTCAACCAGCAGCGGTTCCTTGAGCTGGTGCAGGCGACGTTGAAGAAGCACCGCCACTGCTTCGTGGTGGCTGCGGAGGGTCTGGTGGACGCGGATGGCAATTTCCTGGGTGAAGCGAACAAGACGCAGGACGCGTTTGGGCACAGTGTGCTCGGCGGCGTGGGTGAATACCTGCGCGGGCTTGTGGAGCAGAACCTGGGCGTGCGGGCGCGTTCGGCGAAGTTGGGCATCGCCCAGCGTTCGGCGGCGCATTGCTCGTCGCAGACGGACAATGATGAGGCGTTCCTGTGCGGCCAGGCGGCCGTGGAGGCGGCGATCAACGGCGAGTCCGGGAAGATGATCACGCTGGTGCGCGGGGAATCTGAACAGTATTCCTGCGAGACGGGCATGGTCGCGCTGTCGGATGTGGCGAACAATGTGAAGGCGCTGCCGGCGAACTGGATCAATGAGGAGGGCCTCACGATGAACTACCAGTTCAACAAGTATGCTGCGCCGCTGACGCAGGGCGAGGTGCAGGTGCCTTATGAGAATGGTGCGCCGAAGTTCGTGCATCTGGACAAGCACCCGGTCGAGAAGAAGCTGCCGGCGTATTCGGCTGAGTAAGGCTTGGCCAAGTCGGGTTTAGGTGCCCGGACAAAAACGGCGATTCAGGCGAGGTGGCCTGGTCGCCGTTTTTTTGTGCCCGTGCGGGCGGGGTCGAGTCCGGGGCGGGGCGGGAAGGGTATTTTCGGGTGTGTGTGGGGGCCTCGGGTTTTATGGGGTGGTCGCGGGGTTTTTTCGTTGAAGCCG
>CAZQIE010000153.1:0-4552 GCA_964593675.1 uncultured Opitutales bacterium | reverse complement strand
CTTCAAACAGCTCGGTCACAATCTGTACAGTCTAAAATGTCGATTGGCCCTAATCAGTCCTGATCTTGATAAGCGAATCTTGTAAGGGCTTCGGCGCTTTTTCTCGAAGCCGGCGAAAGCCGGTCCTTAGGGGGAGGGGGCTCGCCCGCTCAAAAAAGCTCGGAACTGTACGCGCGGGAGGGAGTCGACGGGAATACAGCCAGACCCTCGGGGCTTCAGACCAGGCTGGGACGCCATTGGGCCTGTACGGTTGAAGCGCATCCCTTTGAACCGGTCGGGCTGATTTTGGGTTGCAAAGCCCCCCTAATTCCTCCCTTACAAGAGGGTTTCCCATGCCCGATACCGCGCACATCCGCAACTTCTGCATCATCGCGCACGTTGACCACGGCAAGACGACCTTGTCGGACCGGCTTCTTGAGACCACCGGAGCGATTCAGCGCCGTGAGATGCAGGACCAACTGCTGGACGCGATGGACATTGAGCGCGAGCGCGGGATCACGATCAAGTGCCACCCGGTTTCGATGACGTACCGGAGCAAAAACGGCGAGGAGTACTTGCTGAACCTGATCGACACCCCGGGCCACGTGGACTTTTCGTACGAAGTCTCCCGAAGCCTTGCGGCTTGCGAGGGGGCGCTCCTGCTCATCGACGCCTCGCAAGGCGTGGAAGCCCAGACGGTGGCCAATGCCACGCTGGCGATGAACCAGAAGCTCACGATCATCCCGGTCATCAACAAGATCGACCTTCCCAGCGCCCACCCGGAAGTTGCCCAGAAGCAGATCGAGGACGTTTTGGCGATTCCCGCTGAAGACGCCATCATGGCGAGCGGCAAGTCGGGCATCGGGATCACCGAGATCCTTGAGGCCGTGGTAAAGCGCGTGCCGCCACCGCGCTGGGTGGACTATCCCGCGTGCCGCGCTCTCGTCTTTGACAGCGTCTTTGACACCTACAAGGGCGTGATCTGCTACGTGCGGATGTTCTCGGGCACGATCAAGGCCGGGGACGAGGTGCTGATGATGGCGACGGGCGCAAAGACGGTCATCAAGGAGGTGGGGCAGTTTGTACCGCCGCACGAGATGAAGCCGTTGCCCGAGCTGCCCGCCGGATGCACGGGCTACATCGTCACGAACATCAAGGAAGTCCGGGACATCAAGATTGGTGAGACGGTGACGATGGCGCAGGCGCCCGCCCAGCAAATGCTGGAGGGCTACAAAGAGGTCCGCCCGATGGTGTTTTCGGGGCTGTACCCGCTGGATACGTCGGACCACGAGAAGCTCAAGGCGAGCCTGTCGCGTCTGCGCCTGAACGACTCCGCCCTGGTGTACACGTCCGAAAGCTCGGCTGCGCTGGGCTTCGGTTTCCGCTGCGGGTTCCTGGGGCTGCTGCACATGGAGATCGTGCAGGAGCGCATCCGCCGCGAATACGGGCTCGATATCATTTCGACGTACCCGAGCGTCGTGTACCGCATCAAGCTCACGTCCGGGAAGGAGATGGAGCTGGATAACCCGGTCTATATGCCGGACCCGTCCACGATTGAGGAAATCAGCGAGCCGACCATCCGGGCCGTCATCCACACGCCGAATGATTACATTGGCGACCTGCTCGCGCTCATTTCTGAAAAGCGCGGCATTTGCGACCACACGGAGACGGTGGACGAATCGCGCATCATGCTTTTCTGCAAGCTTCCGTTGAACGAGATCCTCGTGGACTTCAACGACCGGCTCAAGAGCATCACCCGCGGCTACGGTTCCATGGACTACGAGGTGGGCGACTACGAAGCTTCGGATCTCGTGAAGCTGGACATTCTCGTGAACAGCGAGTCGGTCGATGCGTTCTCGTCGATTGTGCACCGCACGAAGGCGGAATCCAAGGGACGCTCGCTCTGCGAAAAGCTCAAGGAGATCCTGCCGCAGCAATTGTTCAAAGTCGCCATTCAGGCATCGGTAGGCAGCCGCATCGTGGCGCGCGAGACCCTGAGCGCCCTGCGCAAGGACGTTACGGCGAAGTGCTACGGTGGTGACATCACGCGTAAGCGGAAGCTGCTGGAGAAGCAGAAGGAAGGTAAGAAGCGCATGAAGCAGATCGGCAAGGTCTCGATCCCGCAGGATGCGTTCATCAAGATCCTGAAGACGAGCGCTTCTTCCTGATAACCCGCTTACCCCGAAACCTGCAGCGCCGCTTTTATCCCCATGTTTTTCAAGAAAGACCCCCGCAGGAAGGCTGTAAAGGAAGCGGAGGACCTGCTGCGCTGCGCGGAAAAGGTGTATTGTTACCGGCGGGACGTCATGTCGGAGTCACAGCGGGCGGAACTGGAGCGCGCGGTAGGGGCGCTAAACGCCGCAGTTTCGGGCCCCACGACGTCGGTGGAGGAGATTTCGGAGGCGGGGCGGCGGCTTGATGCAATTTTGCGGCAGTGCGGCGGTACGCTGTACCCAGTCCGGTTCCTGCCGGATAACGTGGAAACGTTGCTCGTGGCGGCCATCCTCGCAATCGGTATCCGCACGTTCCTTTTCCAGCCCTTCGTGATACCGACGAACTCCATGTACCCGACCTACTCGGGCATGACCAGCCGCATCTATCAGGCGGGCGAGGCCGAACCCGGGACGGTGGAGCGGATGAAACGGCTTGTGCAGTACGGGGCTTCGCACTTCGAGGTAAGGGCTCCCTCGGCGGGACCTGTTATGCTGCCGTTGGCTCCACTGGTTAAGACGCCTGACGGGCGGATGAGTTTTGAGGGCGGCGTGATCCGACACCGTATCGTGAACGGCCTGCGCTTTGGGTTCTGGCCGACGCAGTTCCGGGAGTATCAGGTTTTGGTCGGGGAGAAGCTGACGACGTTGCGTGTGCCCGCGGAGTTCAATTTGGACGACGTGGTGGCGAAGGCGTTCTTTCCGGAAGTGCAGGACCTCATGGAGGTCGTCGTAAAGGCGGACCGCCGGGGGATGATCCGGGCCAGCCCGGACGGGCAGGTGTTTTTCCTCGATACGCGCCGGTTGGCACGGGAGGGGGATCGGGTGCTGTCGTTCGACATTCTCGCCGGTGACTGGCTTTTCGTTGACCGCGTGAGCTACCACTTCATCCGGCCTGAACTCGGGGACCCCATCGTGTTCCGCACGAGTCAGGTTCCGGGGCTGAGCCTGCGGGATCAGTATTACATCAAGCGTCTTGTCGGGGAGCCCGGCGACGTGCTCCAGATCCAGGAGCCTGCGTTATACCGCAATGGCGAGCCTATCGAGGGGGTGGACGCGTTCACCCTGAATGCTGGCCGCACGGGCGAGTATCCGGGTTACCGTGCGCTGGGGTCCTTGGCTTCGCCGGGGAGCACGGTGCAGGTGCCGCCGGGGAACTTCTTTGCGATGGGGGATAACTCTCCCTACAGCCACGACAGCCGTATGTGGGGCTTTGTGCCAGAGCGGGCGGTTGTGGGACGCGCCCTGTTCATCTTCTATCCGTTCACGCACCGCTGGGGCCCGGCGGAGTAGAATAGCGCGGGCTGCCACCAACGGGGCTGACGGCGCAGAACGAGGACAAGCTCACCCTCAAGCCCTCGCTGCCGAGCCTCAAACCCGGCGTTGGTGACGAGCCCAACGAAAGTCTCGGAAGACGGGGAGCAGCGGACCATCGCATTGTGGTCCGGGAATTCCCCGAGAAGAGTCTGGAGCGCCCGTGTGCCTATCCCCTGTCCCCTGCGTGAAGGGGTGATCGAAAACTGGCGGATTTCGATGCAGTCCCCCAAACGTGCCTTCATGCGCTCGGTGACGTCGGAGACTTCCGCGTAACCGACAAACTCCCCGTCTTCCTCAAACACGTAGTAGCGCGACCACAGCCTCCCTCCGTCCAAAGGCGGCACGCCGTAGCAGATCGTGTATTCAATCATGCTGCGGGTAATGCCTTCCTGATCGTTGATTTCGTCGAGATCGACGTAATGCCCCGCCTCCGCGTCTATCTTGTAGAGGCGCAGGATGGCTATATCCTCAGGAATTGCTCTTCTCATGCTGCTTTGGGAGGGGCTGTGGTCGCGTTCCGGCCAAGGATGGAGCTACCACCGCCACCATCCTGCCGACAGAGTGAATTATACCCCAGGGAGTTTTGTTTGTAACTGAAAATCAGCCACTTGGGGTTTATGCCCCTGATTTTCGGATACAGCAATGCCGGTATGGGTGGGCGGGGAATCCCTGAGGCCCCCAAAAGCGCTGCCCACCCCAGGCGTTTGGCGAAAAAAAAGCCTCCCAGCGTAGTGCAAGGAAGGCTTTTTCGTCCTCGGTGGAGTTCTGCCTCCACCCGTTATGTCCTGGACTTCAGGATCGAGCTTTAGGCGTGCAATCTACAGGCGATGGGTTTTCAAGGACCTTGTACGTGATGGTCTGATCCGTTGCGCTTATGACCTCGATTCGGGCTTTCTGGAACCGGATGATATTGGATTCGGAGAGGTCATACTCGATCTCTATCATGTTCGAGTTCTTGTACCGGTAGCCGAGTTTCAGCTTATTCCCTGCTTTGCCTAGGGCCAATCGACATTTTAGACTGTACAGATTGTGACCGAGCTGTTTGA
>CAZQIE010000152.1:2279-4553 GCA_964593675.1 uncultured Opitutales bacterium | reverse complement strand
TCGCCGATGCGACGGCGGAGTTCGCGGGCGACGAGTTCGGCGGTGAAGATGTCGGCGCAGGGGACTTTGGCGTAGGTGCGCCAGGTTTTGCCGGAGCGGAGGGGGCGGCCGGTGTCGATGATGAGTTCGGCGGAGCGGCCGTCGGGCTGGATGGTGAGGAGGGGCATGGTGGTGTTGGGGTTGGGGTTGGGCGGGACTATGGATGGGGTTGGGGGGGGGGTGGGGGGAGGGAGAAAGCCTTTGCGGGTGAGGCGTTCCTGGAGGGCGGCGGCGACGAGGCTGGAGATGGTGCGGTTTTCGGCGAAAGCGGCGCGGCGGGTGGCTTCGCGAAGGGGAGCAGGGAGGCTGACGGAGATGTTGACGCGGGGTGTGGAGGTCGTGCTCATGATGGTGAACATTAGAACACGCCTTTTCAGGACCGGCAAGACGGTTTTCAATTGTTGATTATTTTATTATTTTTCCCTAGGGTGACGGTGAAGCGAGGACGCGTGCGTGCGGAAGGACGGGCGCGGTGTAACATTAAAGTTTGGGGAGTAACGACTTATGGGAATAGAGGAAGCGGAGAAGCACCGGACGGTGGGGGTATCGTTGTCGCCGGATCTGCGGCGGCGGGCGACGGCGCGGGCGCGTGAGCTGGGGGTGTCGTTCAGCCGGTATGTGGCGCAGGCGGTGGAGGGGGAGTTGCGGGGGCGGGTGCTGGGAGGGGGTGCGGGCGAAGAAGAACCGGTGGGTGGTGGCGGGGGCGGCGCGGTGGATGTTTCGGCGGCGATTGAGGAGGGGTCGGACTACGCGTCGAGGAAGTCACAGGCGATTGGGTTTGAGGATGATGTGGAGGAGATTTTGCGGCGGGCGGATTTGTGTTTCACGCGGCACGCGGCGGTGGCGCATTTGCGGACGGATTTCCTGGTGCAGCGGGTGGAGCCGGAGACGGACCGGACGCTGCGGATTGCGGTGGAGTGTGCGCATAATGTGCGCAACCGGGCGACGGTGACGCTGGGGCAGGCGATCATTGTGAAGAGTCTGCCGAATGTGGACGGGGTGGTGCTGTGCGTGCCGTACCGGCGGGCGCTGGAGGCGCATGTGTTGTCGGCGTTTGAGCAGCATGGGATCGCAGTGGCGACACCGGATGACCTGCTGGAGCAGTTGGGGCGCTTGCTGCGGGGGTAGTTTGGGGAAGGCTTGCTGGGGTGCGGGGGTTTTGTAATGGTGTGGGTGGGTCCGATTCCGCACCATGCGCTACCTCATCCTTGGCGATCGCCGTTTCATTTCGGGGGACTACGAGCTCGTTTCGCTCCGGCCGCAGGACATTTTCCTGATTAAGGAGTGGCGGAACCAGCAGATGGACATTTTGCGGCAGCGCGAGCCGCTGACGGACCAGCATCAGCGGCGGTACTACGACGAGATGGTGTTGCCGACGTATGGGCAGAAGGAGCCGCCGATGGTGTTGCTGAGTTTCCTGAGGCAGGGGCAGTGCATCGGTTACGGGGGGCTGGTGCATATCGACTGGCCGGCCCGGCGGGCGGAGGTGTCGTTCCTTCTGGAGACGAGCCGGAGCAAGGACATCCACACGCACAAGCGGGATTTCGCGGCGTTTCTGGAGCTGCTGAAGCCGCTGGCGTTTGATGCGATGAACCTGAACCGTCTTTGCACGGAGTGCTACGATTTGAGGCCCCACCATGTGCAGGTGCTGGAGCAGGCGGGGTTCAAGGCGGAGGGGCGGTTGCGGCAGCATGCGTACAAGGGGGGGCGGTTGCTGGATGCGCTGGTGCACGGGCTGCTGAAGGATGAATTCCGGGCGCGGAGCTGACGCGGGGGTGAAACTCTTGAGGCGATGAAGCGCGGTCTTGGCATTCTGGTTACAAGCCTTTCGCGGAAGGTGGATCTGGTGGAGGCTGTGCGGGCGGCGGCGCGGCGTGTGGACGCGGGCGCGGTGGTGTGGGGGGCGGATGTGGACGCGCGGTGTGAGGCGCGGTCGCGGGTGGAGGGGTTTTGGGAGATGCCGCGGCTCGGGGAGCTGACGGTGGAGGCGATGATTGAGGGGTGCGCGAGGCGTGGGATCACGCATGTGATCCCGACCCGGGACGGCGAGCTGGCGTGGTTTGCGGCGCGGTTGGGGGCGTTTGAGGCGGCGGGGATCGCGGTGATGGTGTCGGGGCCGGAGGCGATAGAGGCGTGTCAGGACAAGTTGCGTTTTGCGGAGGTGTTGCGGGGGGCGGGGGTGGCGGTGATCCCGGCGGCGGCACGACCGGAGGAGCTGCTGGAGGGGGGGGCGGT
>CAZQIE010000152.1:0-2269 GCA_964593675.1 uncultured Opitutales bacterium | reverse complement strand
AGGAGCGGCGGGGTGCGGGGTCGAAGGGGATCGGGCTGGGGCTGGGGCTTGAGGCGGCACGTGCGCATGCGGCGGGTTTGGGGGAGCCGATTTTCCAGCCTTTTGTGGAGGGGCCGGAATTTAGCGCGGATGTTTTTGTGGCGCGGGACGGCACGGTGGCGGGGCCGTTGCTGCGGTGGCGGCTGGCGACGCGGAGGGGGGAGTCCGTGACGACGGTGACGTTTCGGCACGCGGGGTGGGAGGCGGCGATTGCGGAGGCGGTGCGGGTGCTGGGGGTGCGTGGGCACGCGGTGGCGCAGGCGGTGGCGCCGGGAGATCCGGCGTTGGCGGCGCCGTTGATTGAGGTCAACCCGCGGTATGGCGGGGCGTCGGCGTTGGCGTCGGCGTGCGGTCTGGAGGGGTTCGGGTGGTTTTTGGAGGAGTCGCTGGGGCGGAGGCTCCCCTGCCCGCTTTTCAGGTATCCGGAGTTGCCGTGGGTGCTGATGCGGGAACCGGCGACGTGGGTGGGGCCGTTGCCGCCGGCGCTTAGGGAGGCGCTGCTGGGAGGGCTGCCGCCGGGGCTGGCGGCGTTGTCGTAGGCGCGGGGCGCGTGTGTATCCAGGTTCCGGGTACAGGAGGGGGAGTGCGTGGGCGGGGGTGGAGGGTGTCACTCGGTGCTGGTCAGGTATGCGGATTCGTGCATCATGGGTGGCGCCGTTATACGGCTGCGTTATTCCGACGGATAAAAGGAGCGTTTTCGATGACTGCCCCCATTCACACGGTAAGCCTCGATTTTCTCCGGGCCCACGCGCTGTTCGCGGGGATTGGTGACGAGGACCTTTTCCATTTGCTGCGTCAGATGAGGCAGCAGGACTTCCAGGCGAACGCGCTGCTGGTGTCGGAGGGTGAGTGGGGGGATGGGCTTTTCCTGCTGATGCAGGGGTGCGTGGAGGTGTTGAAGACGGTGCCGACGAATGCGGGTTTCCGGCTGGAGCGGATAGCGACGCTGGAGGCTGGGGAGACGATGGGGGAGATGCAGTTGCTGGACTTGCAGCCGCGGTCGGCTACGGTGCGGGCGCTGGATTACACGATCGCGCTGTGCTTGCCGCAGGCGGCGTTTGAGCAGCTTGCAAAGGAGCGGCCTGCGCTGCATGCGCGGATGATATTGAATTTGGCGCGGCAGCTTTGCCGGAGGTTGCGGCAGATTGATGCGCGTTTTGCGATTTCACTGTTTTCGCTGCTGGCAAAGGAAGCGGCGGACCCGACATGAGCATGGGGGAACGGATGATGAGGCGGGGTATCGCGTTTTTGGCGGTGGTGGTGGCTGGCGCGCTGGGCGCGGTGGCGGAGCCTGTGCTGCACCAGTTTTCGACGTTGGATGCGTTGATGAAGGGGCAGTATGCGGGGGAGTTTGCGGTGGGGCGCGTGCGGGAGGCGGGGTTGGTGGGGAACGGGACTTTTGCGGACTTGGACGGGGAGATGGTGGTGGTGGACGGGGCGGTGTTCCAGGTGCGGGCGGACGGGCGGGTGGAGCGGATGCCGGATAGGGCGATGACGCCGTTTGCGTGTGTGGCGGGGTCGGCGGCGGACTGGGAGCGGCCGACGTTGACGCTGGAGGTGGAGGCGGGGTTGGACTGGGAGGGGCTTTTGGCGTATCTGGACGCGCGGTTGCCGTCGCTGAATTACCCGTATGTGGTGCGGATGGAGGGGGCGTTTTCGGAGGTGCGGGCGCGGAGCGTGCCGGCGCAGGCGCGGCCCTACCCGCCGCTGACCGAGGTGGTGAAGGCGCAGACGTATTTCACGTTGGGGGAAACGCGGGGGACGGTGGTGGGGTTCCGGTGTCCGGGGTATGTGGGGTCGCTGAATGTGCCGGGTTGGCATTTGCACTATTTGAACGCAGAGCGGAACGCCGGGGGGCACTTGTTGGCGCTGAGGACGGGCACGGGGGTGCGGGCGAAGGTGTTGCTGCTTTCCGAAATTGCCCTGCATTTGCCGCGTTCGGCGGACTTTGAAAAGGCGGCGCTAGGGACGACGACGCACGCAGCCATCCAGGCCGTGGAGAAGGCGCCAGAGGCGAGGGGGGAAAGGTAGCCTCGGAGGGCGTGGGGCGGTTCTTTTGGAGTACGCGGGCTCGATCCGCCGCTGCGCTAGGGCAGTTCCATTTCAAGTTGTCGCATGCGCCGACGCTGCGGCGACCACGCACGGCGTGGGCCGTTTTATTCGGCTGCACGGCTCCGGAATGCGGCTCTCGGCAGTATGGGCGCCCCATCCTCGCGTCGGCGCGGGCGGA
>CAZQIE010000151.1:0-4588 GCA_964593675.1 uncultured Opitutales bacterium | reverse complement strand
CCTCGCCTCCGCCCTCCTGTGGCTGTAACCCATATGTCGATTGGCCCTAGGGCCAACCTGCTTGCGGAGTAGCAGGCCGGCTCCTTGCCGTTCCAACCGTTTGTTCCCTCGGCAGAAGGACCGGTTTCCGTTGCGTCATCGGCATACCCGTGCTTGCATGTGCCCATGTCCCGTCAGATGAAAGGCTTGGTTTTCATCCTGTTGGCCCTCTGGGCGCTGCTTCCCGCAACCGCGTGCGCGGATACTCCGGCGGCACCGCAGACCCCCACCCAACAGCCTGCCACGACCCCGGAGGAAGACACCACCCGGGCCCAACCCGCCCCCCAAACGAACACGCCCGCACCCGCCGCCCAGCCCGTAAAAGCAGCGCCCGCAGCCGAGCCCAAGCCCGCCGAAAATCCCGCCCCGGACAAAGCGCCTTTATCCCCCGCGCCCGCACACACACCCGCCCCCCGCTCTGAGCCTGCCACGCAGGCCCCCACCGTCACGCCGCCTCCCGCAGCCACGGCTCCGACCCCGCTCGCCCCGCGCCTCCGCCCCGGCGAGCCCATCCAAGTCTACGTCGTTCCCATAAAAGGCGAAATCAGCTCCCCGCAACTCTACATTCTTCGCCGCTCCCTCAAGACGGCCATTTCTGAGGGCGTCCACGCCGTTGTCCTCGACATGGACACCCCCGGGGGCGGTCTCGGCGTTACCCTCGAAATGATGGAAGCCCTCGGAAACTTCAAAGGCGAGACCATCACCTACGTAAACGACGAAGCCATCTCCGCAGGCTCCTACATCGCGATCGCCACCAACCACATCTACTTCGCCCCCAAAGGAGTCATGGGGGCCGCGGAGGCCGTCCAGGCCGGCGGGCAGGAAGTGAACGAGAGCATGAAACGCAAGATCAACAGCTACCTGCGCGCAAAAGTCCGCACCATGGCTGGTGAAAGCCGTTACCGTGCGGACGTCCAGCGCGCCATGATGGACGATGCCTTTGTGCTCGAAATCGACGGCAAAACCCTCAAGCGCCAGGGCGAACTTCTCTCCCTCACCGCCGACGAAGCCATCCAGACCTACGGCAACCCGCCCCAACCCCTCCTCGCCGCGGGCGTTGCGCCGTCCGTGGAAGACGTGCTCAACGCGCGCTTTGGGAAAGGCAACTACGTCGTCCGCGACTTCCAGCTCACCTGGTCTGAACACTTCGCCAAATGGCTGTCCCACATCTCCCCGGTGCTCATGGGCCTGGGCCTGCTCCTGCTCATCATCGACATCAAAACCGGACACTTCGGACCCCTCGCCATCACCGGCCTCAGTCTGCTCCTGATCGTTTTCGCCGGTAATTACGTGGCCGGTCTCGCGGGCTACGAGGTCGTCATCATCTTCCTCCTCGGTGCCGCCCTTATCCTTGCCGAAATCCTCCTCTTCCCCGGCACCGCCATCGTCGGCGTCCTCGGCGCCATGCTCATGCTCGGCGCCCTCGTCTTCTCCATGACCGACATCTGGCCCAAAGATGGCGGCGGCTTCACGTTCGCCCCCAACGCCTTCCTTATGCCCGTTCTCGACCTCATGCTCGGGCTCCTTGTCGCCGTCATGGCCGCCTTCCTCTTTGCGCGCTTCCTGCCCAAAGGCTGGCTCTGGGACCGCCTCATCCTGCGCAAGGCCGTCGAGACACCCCCCGCCCCCGTCGCCTCTTCCGTCCAGACCAGCGTGGCCGAGACACCGCACGCCCCTTCCCCGGCAGCCTCCGCACGGCCAGCACTCCCCGCCGCCGGCACGGCTGGCACCGCCGCAACGGACCTCTTCCCAACGGGCGAGGTCGAGATCGCCGGCAAACGCTACTACGGCCGCGCCAGGCTTGGCACCATCTCCCGCGGCACGCGGGTTGTCGTTGTTGGCCAAGATGATTTCGCTCTAATCGTGACCGAGACCACCACATGGAATCCCTAGTCATCACCCTCGTCGTCTGCGGCATCCTTCTCATCTCGTTTGAGATCTTCGTCCCCGGCGGGATCCTCGGCATCGCGGGCGGCCTTTGCCTCCTCGGCGCCTCCGGCGCCGCTTTCTACCATTGGGGCCCCTTCGTCGGCATATTGGCCCTTATCTCGTCGGCGCTCCTGTGCGTCACGGTCATCTTCCTCGAATTCCGCCTCCTCACCCACACCCGCCTCGGCAACCGCTTCGTCCTGCGCAACGCCCGCAAAGGCCAAAGTGCTCCGCCCGTTGCGGAAGACGCCGTTCTGGGCAAAATTGGCGAAGCCCTCACCCCCTTTACACCCACCGGCGTCATCCAGATTGAAGGCCGCACCTACGAAGCCTCCTGCACCGACGGTGCCGTCGAACGCGGCCAGCAGCTTGAAGTGATCGGCAAAGATCATTACCGGCTTCTTGTCCGCCGCGTTTAACCCTTGCGGGTTTTGCCCGATCCCTGCTTCACAAAGCGTCGTTTTACGGACGAAACCACTTGCGAAACGCCTAATACGGAATGTAAGTTACTCGCGTGCTTCAGACCGTTGGGAGCAACCCCGTTTTTACGGAAGCGGCCTCCCACCCATCCCCAGATTTTCCTCTCCTCTCTCTAACCTCAAGTCTCACACCCATGCCCTTGGCTCAAATGAGTGGTTCCGCAATCGGCGGCGTTGCCCTGATCATCCTCGGCGTTATCGCGCTCGGGATCGTCTTCATCCTCTTTTCCTTCTTCACCACCTGGCTTAAGGCCTTCCTGGCTGGCGCGCCCGTAAATATTGCCACCCTGGTCGCCATGCGCCTCCGCGGTGTCCCTTACTCCCTTGTGGTGGACGCCCGCATCACCGCCGCCAAAGCCGGCCTTGAGCTCGATACCGACCAGCTTGAGTCCCACTACCTGGCCGAAGGTAACCTCGTCCAGACCGTCCAGGCCCTCATCGCGGCAAACAAGGCCGGCCTCGCCCTGAACTGGGAGCGCGCCTGCGCCATCGACCTCGCCACCAAGGGCACACACAAGTCCGTCATCGAGGCCGTCCGCACCTCCGTTAACCCGAAAGTCATCGACTGTCCCAATCCCCAGTCCGGCCGCACCACCATCGACGGCGTCGCCAAGGACGGCATTCAGGTGAAAGTCCGTGCCCGCGTGACCGTGCGCACCAACCTCGACCGGTTCGTCGGTGGCGCCCAGGAAGAGACCATCGTTGCCCGCGTCGGTGAAGGCATCGTCTCCACCATCGGTACCTCCGAAAGCTACAAGATCGTCCTCGAAAACCCCGACCATATCTCCAAGGCTGTGCTCAAGCGCGGTCTCGACGTCTCCACCGCCTTCGAAATCGTCTCCATCGACATCGCAGACGTGGACGTCGGCGACAACGTCGGCGCCAAGCTCCAGGAAATGCAGGCCATCGCGAACAAGAACATGGCCCAGGCCCAGGCCGAAATCCGCCGCGCCATGGCCGTCGCGCAGGAGCAGGAAATGCGCGCCAAGGTCCAGGAAATGCGCGCCAAGGTCGTCGAAGCCGAAGCCCAGGTGCCCCTCGCCCTCGCCGAAGCCCTCCGCACCGGCCACATGGGCTTCATGGACTACTACCGCCTCCAGAACGTCCAGGCCGACACCGGTATGCGCCAGGCCATCGGCAAGCCCGAGGAAGGCCAGCAGCCCCGCGAGTAACACGCCGTTTTCACGCAGGCTGCGCTGACCACGCGCAGCCTGCAAAACCTCCCGTCTCTACCCTATGGACGACAAGCTCATCAAGGACCTGATCTTCCCGATCATCGTGGTGATCCTCATGGTCCTCGGTAAGCTCTTTAAGCCCAAGGGCGAGGAAGACGACCAACCGCCCCCTCAGGAGACGGAAGACAAGACCGTCCGCGACATCCGCGAGGAAATCCGGCGCAAGATCGCCGAACGCGCGCGCCAGGCGCAGGAAGGCCAGCAGCCCCCGCCCCCCCCCCCCCCCCCCCCGCCCCCCCCGCAGCCCCCGCAGCCGCAGCAGCCCCGCACCTATCAGCATCCTTCCCCCCTCCTGCCGCCCCGCCGCATCGAACCCATGCCGGCCCCCGCCCGCATGGAGGCTCCGCCGCCGCTCCCGGCTGTCCCGAACCTTGAGGCTCAACTCGCCGAGCAGAAGCGCCTGCTGGAAGACTCCATCCGCCGCGCCGAGGAAATTCGCAACCGGGCAAACCTGCGCGGCAGCACCCGCGAAATCAATATCAACCAGGGCGATCTCACCGCGGCGGCAGGTCGCGAGGGTGGGGGAGCCGGCGGTTCACGCAATCACGCCGTTGCCCGCGAAGTGATCCTGAATCTCAAGGATCGACGTCGCCTCCGCGCCGCCTTCGTTACCCAGGAAATTCTCCGTCCCCCCGTCTCCCTCCGCCCCGCTGGCCAGCAAAACGAGCTGGCTCCGTAACAGCGTAGAGCACGTTCAATTCAAGTCGCGGACCTACCTGCCGCCGCGTCGGTCGTCGCCTTAATAGCCGGGCTTTTTTTCGCCAGCGCCGCCGCGCGAGGATGGGCACTCACACCGGCAGAGCCCGCATTCCGTTGAAATGGAATGGCTCTAGAGCACTTCTACTTTAAGTTGTCGCACCTCCTTGAATCACTTTTCCGCCCGCGCCGACGCGAGGATGGGGCGTT
>CAZQIE010000150.1:0-4716 GCA_964593675.1 uncultured Opitutales bacterium | reverse complement strand
CCCCACCCACGCCGTGCGGAGACGGCGCCGGCGGCAACCTGAAGCAAACAAGCTCAAGCCCCCCCAAAAAAACTGCCCATTTGCTGCGCTTGACACGCCGCCCGTACCTGTTTTCATGTCAAACCTTTTTCCGAACGCATATGCAACCGACCTACAGACCTTCGAAGCTCTGCCGCGCCCGCAAGTGCGGCTTCCGTGCCCGCCTCAAGACCCGTGGTGGCCGCAAAGTCCTCGCCAACCGTCGCCGCAAGGGCCGCGCCCGTCTCGCGGACTAGCTCCCTCCGGGACCCGCGGCATGCGCTTTCCCGCAAGCCAGCGGCTTAAACGCCAAGCGGACTTCGACCGGCAGCGACAAGGCTCCCGGCGCTTCGACGCGGGCGCATTCATGCTCACCGTCAAGCGCCGAGACCCCGCACCCGGCCTCGCAGACCGCCGCTTCGGCGTCATCGCCTCCCGCAAAGTCGGCAACGCCGTCCACCGCAACCGCGCAAAACGGCGCTTCCGCGAACTCTTCCGCCTGAACCAGGGCCTCCTGCCCCCCGTCTGCGACGTTGTCGTCGTCGTGCGCCCCAGCGTACACGAGAAAACCCACCAGCAGCTTGCCGACCGCTTTACGCGGTTCTGCAAGCAAGCCTCGGCGTCTGCACCCGCAACGCCCACACCCGCCGCCCCGCCCGGCCAGCCCTCATGAGCACCCCCGGCGAAAAGCGTCCCCTTGGCGGGCGACTCGCGGCCACACTCGTCCGCGCGTACCAACTGACGCTTTCGCCCCTCCAGCGCCTGCTCGGCCCCGGCGCAGGCTGCCGCTTCCACCCCAGTTGCTCGGAGTACGCGCGCCTCGCCCTCCTCGAGCACGGCCTCTGGACAGGCCTCCGCCTCGCCACCGCACGCCTCCTGCGCTGCCACCCATTTCACCCCGGGGGATACGACCCGGTGCCCCGCAAGTACACACCGCACCGCGCCTGGTTCCCCCAGTCCGGGCCCAAGACCCATGGATAAGAAAAACCTAGTTATCGGCATCAGCCTGCTCCTCGGCGCCTTCGCGCTCATGTTCGTCCAGGCACGCGACGACCAGCACCGCCGCGCCACCCCCCCACAGCCCGCCGCCCAGGCCGCCCAGCAGCAACCCGCTCCCCAGGCCCACGCCACCCCCGCCAACACCCAGACCGCCGCCATCCCCACCCTTGGCGCACCCACCACCTCCGACGCCCCCGAGCAACTCCTCACCCTCGGCAACGACTACATCACCGTCCACTTCACCACCCGCGGCGGCGCCATCAAAGACGTCGAACTCAAACGCTACCGCGAAAAAATCGACGCCGACGCCCCCGTCGTCTTCAACCGCGGCAGCCTCATGCCCGCCCTCGCCCTCGCCCTCGAAGGCCCCGGCGGCGGCACCACCCCCTTCACCCCCACCTTCGCCGTCACCCAACACACCCCCCAAAGCGTCACCTTCACCCACCGCTCCCCCGACGGCCTCGAAATCTCCCGCACCTACACCCTCGCCGCCCCCGGCCAAGACGACCCCTACGTCATCCGTAACGAAACCACCTTCGCCAACCACGGCGCCAACACCCTCTCCCTCAACCGCGTCGCCCTCAACCTCGGCACCATCCCCCCCACCGACAGCGACCCCACCAGCGAGTACCTCAACTTCGGCTACTACAACGGCGAAGACGCCGAATTCATCGGCATGGGCCCCTTCACCCAGAGCAGCGGCTTCCTCGGCTTCGGTGGCCACGAAGCCGCCCCCTTCCTCCGCCGCGACATCTCACCCCTCGTCTGGGGCTCCATCAAAAACCAGTTCTTCGCCAGCGTCCTCACCCCCGACCCCAAAAACCGCGGCACCGGCATCGAAGTCCGCCCCGTTGACCTCGGCCTGAAAGCCCAGGACGGCACACCCCAGCGCGGCCTCACCAGCGAAATCGGCATCCCCATCGGCAAACTCGCCCCCGGCCAGCAGCACCTCCTCGGCCTCAACTACTACGTCGGCCCCAAAGAATACGCCCGCCTCCAGGCCCTCGGCAACAAGCAGGACCTCGTCATGCAGTTCGGGTTCTTCGGAACCATCAGCAAGCTCCTCCTCGTCGCCATGATGTGGATCCACGGCCTCGTCGTCCACGTCTCCCCCGCCTGGGGCTGGGGCTGGACCATCATCCTCGTCACCACCCTCATCAAACTCGCCCTCTGGCCCCTCACCGCCATCCAAGTCCGCTCCTCGAAGCGCATGGCCAAAATCCAGGCCCCCCTCGCCGTCATCCGCGAGCGCTACAAAGACGACCCCGCAAAGCTCCAGCAGAAAACCATGGAGCTCTTCAAAGAACACCGCGTCAACCCCGCCGCAGGCTGCCTCCCCCTCCTCATCCAGATCCCCATCTTCTTCGGCCTCTTCTACATGCTCCGCACCGCCTCGGAGCTCCGCTTCGCCCCCTTCCTCTGGATCTCCGACCTCTCCCTCCCCGATACCGTCGGCCACATCGCCTCCTTCCCCATCCACATCATGCCCCTCCTCATGGGCATCACGATGGTCATCCAGATGCGCATAACCCCCATGCCCGCCACGGATAACATCCAGCGCCGCATGTTCCAGTTCATGCCCTTCATCTTCCTCGTTTTCTGTTATAGCTTTCCCTCCGGCCTGGTGCTTTACTGGACCGTGCAGAACCTCCTCACCATCCTGCAGCAATACATCACCAATCGCAGCACGGACGAGGAGCCCGCACCCGCAGCCCCCGCAGGCGGCGGCAAAACCAGCAAACCCAGCGGAGCCAAAGCCGGTAAACCCAAGAAGAACAAGTAACAGGTTCCCCTACCATGTCCGGTCATAGCAAATGGGCCACAACCAAGCGTCACAAAGCGGCCATTGACGCGAAAAAGGGCAAAATCTTCAGCGCCCTTTCCAAAGAAATCACCCTCGCCTCCAGAGCCGGCGGCGGTGACCCCACCTCCAACGCCCGCCTCCGCAGCCTCCTCATCAAGGCCCGAGCGGCAAACATGCCCGCCGACAACGTCGACCGCGCCATCAAAAAAGGCACCGGCGAACTCCCCGGCGCCACCTACGAGCAAGTCACCTACGAAGGCTACGCCCCCGGCGGCGTCGGCGTCATCGTAGAAGTCACCACCGACAACAAAAACCGCAGCGCCTCCGAAGTCCGCTCCGTCTTCACCAAACACGGCGGCAACCTCGCCTCCCCCGGCGCCCTCGCCTTCACCTTCCACAAACGCGGCCAGTTCCTCATCTCCGCCACCAAAACCACCGAGGACAAGCTCATGGAAATCGTCCTCGATGCCGGCGCGGAAGACATCAAAACCGAGTCCGACCACTTCGAAGTCCTCTGCCCCGTCTCCGCCTACGACGCCGTCTCGGACGCCCTCGAAAAAGCCGGCATCCAGCCCGATTCCTCTGAACTCGCCTGGATACCCAACACCACCGTCGCCGTCACCGATCCCGAAGCCGCCAAAAAGCTCCTTCGCATGATCGAAACCCTCGAAGACACCGAAGACGTCCAAAACGTCTTCGCCAACTACGAAATCGACGACAGCATCGCCGGCTAGAGCCGCTCCAGATCAAGCTCCGACGCCCGCCACAGCCTCGGCGCACGCGGCCACTTGAAGCAAAACGGCTCCACAACACACCCGCTGCGGAAACCACCGCAGCCACAAAAAACCCGGGACCACAACCCGGGTTTTTTTGTTTACGCCACCAGCCGCACCGCCACCTCCCGGCCTGTAACGCAGCATCGGCCCCAACCGCAACCTACGTCGCCCCCACCGCGCTCGGCGCCGCCGCCAGACCCGCCTCAAACGCCTGCGCCAATTCCGCCGGCGACTTCCCCGCCTCCCTCAAAGCCCGCAAACTCAGCGCGTTTGACCGCTTCGCCAGCCGCTTGCCCGACTCATCCAGCACCAACGGGCAATGATGGAAAACCGGCGCCGTCCACCCCAGCGCGCGATACACCAGAAGCTGCCGCGCCGTCGACCTCAGCAAGTCCGCACCCCGCACCACCTCCGTAATCCCCATCTCGTGGTCATCCACCACCACCGCCAGCTCATACGCCGGCACATCATCCCGACGCCACACCACGAAATCCCCAAAATCCTTCCCCGCCTCAAACGACTGCGGACCAAACCGCGCATCCTCAAACCGCACCACCACCCCATCCGGCACCCGGAAACGCCAGTTCGCGCCCGCCGGCGCGCCGAAGTCCTGCCCCTTCCCCGGCTCCGGCCGCCACTCCTTCGGGTAAAGCGGCTCCGCGTCCTCATCCTCCGCATGCGGCGCACTCACCGCCCGCTGCACATCCTTGCGCGACCGCAGACACGGGTAAATGATCCCAATGTCCAGCAGACGCCGCCACGCCCGCAAATACAACTCGCGCCGGTCGCTCTGCACATACGGCTCGTGCGGACCACTCACATCCGGGCCCTCATCCCAATCCAGCCCCAGCCACCGCAAATCCTCCACCGCCGCCAACGCGTGCTCCACGCTGCTCCGCGCCTCATCCAGATCGTCGATCCTCAAAATCAGCTTCCCCCCGCGCTCCCGCGCACGCCGCCATGCCGTCCAAAACGTTCGGGCATGCCCAAGGTGCAACAAACCGGTGGGCGTGGGAGCGATCCTTCCGCGGTAAGTTTCGGCGCCGGCCATAGCCCCTAAGTCTGACCCAGTTTGCCACCACCGCAAGCCTCCTTCAGCAAAAAAAAAAAAAAAAAACG
>CAZQIE010000149.1:0-4783 GCA_964593675.1 uncultured Opitutales bacterium | reverse complement strand
CCCCTTCAGGTAACCCCTCACACCCCCCACGTTTGCCGCGGTGGCCTCCGCTCCCGCCGTAGGCGCAGCCGTCACCTGACCCGCCGCAGCCTTCTCCTCAAGCGTCTTGCGCAGCGTATCCTGATACTCGTCGCGGTATTTCTCCGGCTTCCACGGCCCCTCCATCGCCGCCACCAGCTTCTCCGCCAGCTCCAGCTCGCGCTCCGAGACCTTCAGCGCCGCGAGGTCCTCACCCGGGAGCTCGAACTCTGACAGCCCCCGAAGCTCGTCCGCATACCGCATGACCAGCAAGTACAGCGCAGGCCCGTGCGCCGTAAGCGCGGCCAGGTACTGCTTCGTCCGGATCACCACCCGCGACACGCCGACGCGCCCGGACCGCCGCAGCACCTCCCGCAGCAGCGCGTAGCCCTTCTCGCCCTGCTTTCCCGGCACCATCACGTAGGGCTTGTCGAAGAACGCCGGATCAATCTCAGCCCCCGGGACAAAGTCCTCAATCTCCACCACCTTGCTCCCCTTAGCCTTGACCTCCCGCAGTTCCTCCTCCGTTACCGGCACGAACCGGCCTTCATCGACCTCGTAAGCCTTTCCAACGCTCTCCCACGGCACCTCATCGCCCGTGGCTTCATTCACCCGCTGGTATTTCACCGGCGCCATGTCCCGCTTGTCCACCATGCGCAGGTGGACCTCCGAGGCCCGGTTTTCAAGCGGGTACAACGTCACCGGCACATTCACCAGCCCGAACGATATATGCCCCTTCCAGATTGGCCTTGCTCCCATGTGCGCTTTCGCCCTCAGGCCGCGCGGCCGTGCGAGGCACGCCGCTTCCCCGTCGAGCTTGCCTTCTTGATTTGCGGGTTGAGTTTCGCCTGGCCGGCCTCCGTGTCATACGACCTCGCCTGCCAGTCTCCCTTGTCCTTGTCCGTGTGCTTTTGCGGCGCAGCCGGCTTCTTTGCCCGCTTGCCTTTCGACGATGAACTCATTTGCACGGGACCTTACGCGGCCTTCTTACCGCCACGGTCCCCTCCTTTTTGTTTGTTGACTGTCCTCCACGCGATTTCCTTTGCCCGCTTCTCAGGAACGCCCTTCTTCTCGTAACCCTCCTCGATATGCTGGGCCTTCCGCTCCTCCTTGTCCGGGCTTCCGCCTTTTTGATCTTTCTTTCTCGGCATGACTCCCCCCTTTACCCGTTGATGATCTCGCCCCCATTCGGGTGCAGGACTTGTCCCGTGATGTAACTCGAGTCTCCCGACGCCAGAAACACGAAGCACGGGCCGCACTCGTCGGGCTCGCCGGCGCGCTTCATTGGCACGTCGCTCCCAAACGTTGAAACCTCCGCGCCCGGGAACGTAGCGGGAATAAGGGGCGTCCAGATCGGCCCCGGCGCCACCGCGTTCACCCGAATTCCCCGTTTCACCAGGTTCAGCGCCAGCGAGCGCGTGAACGCCACAATTGCCCCCTTCGTCGCAGCGTAGTCGATCAAATGCGAACTCCCCCGGTACGCCGTCACGGACGTCGTGTTTATGATCGCCGCGCCCTCGCCCAGGAACGGCAGAGCCGACCGCACGGCGTAGAAGTGGGAGAAAATATTCACGCTGAAAGTGCGCACCAGTTGCTCCGGCGTGATGTCCTCCACCCGGCTTGTCGGGAACTGCATCGCGGCGTTGTTCACAAGCACCTGAAGCCCGCCGAGCGCCCCCACCGTCTCGCGTATCATGCGCTCGCAAAAACCGGGGTCCGAAACGTCCCCCGCCAGCGTCAGGCACTGCCGCCCCTCCGCCTGCACGTAGGCCCGCGTCTGGGCCGCGTCCTCGTGCTCATTGTAATATACCACCACGACATCCGCGCCCTCCTTCGCAAAAGCCACGCAAGCCGCACGCCCGATCCCGCTGTCGCCCCCGGTGACCAGCGCCACCTTACCCGCCAGCTTAGCACTTCCCCGGTAGGCCTGCATGCGGTCCCGCGGCTTCGGGTTCATTTCCTCCGTAAGCCCCGGCTGGTGGCCCTGCTCCTGCCGCGGTCTTACCTCCTTCGACTCCCCCTTGTTTGTCTGCGCCATGTCCTTGCCCCCGGTTACCGACGTGTGGCAGGACAATGCGCAGCCCCTGTGCCAAAACCCCGGCCCCGCAACGGAAAAACCTGAGCGGCCGCCCCGCCTTCCACGCCAACCGGCGGCTCCGTCCGCCCGCTAGCCTCCCCCGCTGGCACTCAGGGAATCCCCGCCGTGCAAATACGCCGTACACGGGGCCGTCGCTCCGGCGCTCCTGCAACGCCGAGGCCTCTCGCCGCCAAGCGGCGCCTGGGCGCGCTATTGCTCGCTCACCTCAAGCCTCAGGAACCGCCTTTGGTTCCCCGCACCGCCCACATCGACTGCGTCCGTGACCTCCACTGTCTCAATGTCGCCCAGATCCTCCGTCACTACCGGTGCCGCGGGCACGGGCACCCAGGACAACATGTCGTTCGACGCGAGCACGCGGTAACCCACGCCTGCTCCGCCCTTCAGCCGGCGGAACGTAAGTTTCAGCCGTTCGGCGCCTCCCTCCCGCAACACCACACCCCGCGGCAGCCCCGTGCGATCGGGGTCCAGCGCATCGAGCCCTGTCGCGTAGCGCAGAAGCAGCGGCATCCCCACCTCCCCGGGATCTGTGCCTGCCCCGCCTTCCAGCTTGTTCGCCTGCAACCACGCGGCAAACGATGTCGGCATCCCCACCTCAACCACCGAGACCCTGCTCCATGCCCTGCGCCCCGTCCCGTCCTGCACGCGGAGCTGGTAGGCCCCGCCGTCGGAAACCGAGGCCCGCTCGATAACCAGCTCACACGCGGTCGCCCCCGCGACAGGCTGCCCGTCCCGGAACCACTGGAAAGACAATCCGCCAACACCCCCGGATGCCGCCACCACCAGCTTTAGGCGCGCCCCGCGCACCACCCGCACAGCTCGCGGTGCCCCCACGACCACGGGCTCCGGCATCAAGGCAGGAACCGCCTCCGCCAGCATCGACGCCTCCACCCCGTACGTGGCCGAACCCCCATACCCCCCCCCCCCCGCCACCGTCAGCGCCTGTGCGGACGCATACGTGCCCACCACGCCCACACCGCCCCCGCAAGTGACCCCCGACTGCACGACCTCCCCTGACTGCGCCTGCACCGCAAACGCCATCCACAAACCAGCGCAAAACCTGGAGATCCTCAGACTCATGGGCCTGTCCGGGGCGCCATCGCCAAGACGCTGTTGCCACCCGCGTAGATCGCGACGACACCAAACAGTCCCGCGGGCACGTTGCATTGTCCGTAATCGTTTCGCCCCCAAGCCACGACCGTGCCATCCGCTTTCAGGGCAACAGCGTGGCTCGCCCCGGCCGCGATGGCCGTCACATTGGAGAGCCCTGCGGGCACGTTGCATTGCCCATCAATATTCGACCCCCAGGCCACGACGGTCCCATCCGTCTTCAGGGCCATGGCGAATTGGCCTCCACAGCTTATGGCTTTCACGCCCGAAAGCCCCGCAGGCACATTGCACTGTCCTTGCGAATTATCGCCCCAAGCCACCACCGTTCCGTCTGTTTTTAGGACCATGCTGTAGTTCCCGCCCGCAGCTATAACCGCAATGCTCCCCAAACCCGACGGCACGATCGCCTGTCCTGCCGTGTTATTCCCCCAGGCGATCAACGTGCCATCCTGCTTCAGGGCCAGCGTATGCGCCCACCCGGAGGCAATATCCACCACACCGGAGATTTCCGCGGGCTTATTGTTGTAGTGGCCGTTCCAAACATCGCCCCCGTACATGGAGACAGTGCCGTCCTGTTTCAGCGCAACAACAGCATCCGCTAGATTGATCTCTTTAGCTCCCGTTATTTTCGGGGGATACGACATTGTGACGCCCCAGAAAAGCGTCGTGCCATCCGACCTGACGATAGCGCCATTGATGTTACTGCAGGAAGCCGACACCACATCCGTTTGCCCAGTCGGAGTTGCGGTATTTTTGACAATCTGCCCCCAAGCCACCAAGGACCGGATGCGTACCTGCACGTCGAGATCAACAGCCGATACCCCACCAGGCCCGATGGCGAGAAGCCCTATCTTGTGAACGCCCGTCGGCGTCTCTGCCGTCACGTTGATCTGACCTGTCACCGGGTTCACACTCATCCCCACCGGCAAGCTCACACCCTCGTAACGCGTCACCTGCGGAGAGACCGCCAAAATCCACGGATGCGTCTCATCCACATACCGGCTTGAATGAAGGTACCATAACGCGGGAGGCACCGGCGGCGTTGGCAGGCGTAACAGCACGACGCGCGTCGTCGCCGACAGGTCTTTAGGAACCCCGGCGTTCAGGCTCGTGCGCCAATAGGCGGCCGTCCCATCCATAGGCTGCAGGTATGGTCCGTAGCTCCACGGGGTTACCTTCGCCAACACCCCACCCCAAAGAAACGGCCGGTACTTGTTCACGGCCCCCGAATACACGGGGTAATTCATTGTGTTCAGAGACCGCAGATAGGCCGCCACATCCGGTTTGTAATACTGGACCTCATTGGACAGCTCACCCTCCGCCGTAATGCCGCCGACGATATAAACACCGTGCAACGGATCTCCCGGGCGCTCCACCGCCAGCAGTTGCGGGCGCTGCCTCGCCGTCGACGGCCCGCCGTCGATGGACTTCCATTGGTTCGTGGCGGGGCTGTAGGAGGCCCCCGCCTTCAGCACCCCGGACGGCGACATCCCGCCCCCCACCCCCCCCCCCCCCCCCAAAACCCTCCCCCCCCTGGGCGGAGCCCCCCACCGCCCCGCC
>CAZQIE010000148.1:0-4814 GCA_964593675.1 uncultured Opitutales bacterium | reverse complement strand
TCCTTAAATCACTTTTCCGCCCGCGCCGACGCGAGGATGGGGCGTCCATACTGCCAAGAGCCGCATTCCGAGCCGTGCAGCCGAACAAACGGCCCACGCCGTGCGTGGTCGCCGCAGCGTCGCCGCCTGCGACAACTTGAAATGGGACTGCCCTAGAGCAGCTCTATTCCACGTTGTCGCACAAAGCCACCCGGCTTCCCCCGCCGACCCGAAGACGAGGCACTCACGCGCCACGGCAGCTACGTCCGAATCGCGAAGAAAAAAAAAGGCGCCCGCCTGCGTGAAGCGGAACGCCCTCAATTTTCGGAAAGTGAAATGTCCTCCACTCGTGCCGAATGAGATAAGGCTCTATGACCTCTTTATGGTATAGGTGGGCGCTCCCCGGACGACTTTTGTCTTCCGATGAGCGGCATGACAGCCACCGCCACGGATCAAGCTCCCGATTCTGTCTTCTTATAAGGGGAAGAGCCTTTAAGAGGCTCGAACACAGCAGAGGACAATTCCCATTCTGGACGAAACCCGCCCCGTTTCAATAGCGCGAAGACCGTTTTTTTTCCCCAAAAAAAACCGCCCACCAGGAGCCCCTCCCATTTGAGCTGCCGCCCTCACCCCACCCGTTCCACGCCATACGTGGCAGATCCTCAATCCAGCTTCTCCAGCTCCGGGTCCACCTCGCGCAACAACAAGTCCTGCAAACTCGCCAGAAACAAGTAACACAAATACGCCTTCTGCTGCTGCGGCTGCAACGACACCAGCTCCACCTGCCCCGCCTCCAGCTCCCCGTCCGGCACCCCCCGCAGCAACGTCTGGTGTATCCGAAGCCGCGTCGCCGACGACGCCCGTAACACCGCATCCGCCTGCTCCGGCGAAAGCTTTACCCCCCCCTTCCCGAACTTCGCGTCCGCAAAAAGCGCAAGCAGCGCGTGGCTGTCCTCCCGCAGCCCCTCCACCAGCCCCTCCTCCCACGACTCCCTCAGCTCCTCGTCCTCCCAAGCCATCCGCCGCGCCGCCGGCGGGTCCTGGATGGAATCCAGGACAATACGGATGATCTCCGTCAGCATCTGGACGAGATGCGCGTTCAATCGAAGGTTAACCTCGGGCATCTTTCTCCAATACACTCGTCAACTGCCATTGCTGAAGCGTGTATACAAAATGTTCGGCCTTTTCGCGCTCGCCCGTCCAGAGCACGGACCTCCCCAACTGGTGGACCTCCAGCATGTGCCTCCGCGCCTTCTCAAGGTCATACCCAAACACCCGCCGGAACACCATCACCACATAGGACATCAGGTTCACCGGGTCGTTGAGCACCACCACATTCCACGGCGGTTCCTTCGCAACCTGGGTCTCAGGCGAGCTCTCAGGAGCCGTTTTGTGGAAAGGAGAGGCGGATGGCATGGCACCGCTGGGTTGATACGAGACTGCCGCCGGTGGCGCCAGAACCACATTACCGTCAATCTTGGAACTCCGGGTGCCGGGCCATGAAATCGGAGATGTGTGCCGCCATCGATTCCAGTTCCTCGGCGAGTTGCGGCAGCGTTTCCTCAACCACCTTAGTTTGGCCGCTCTGCGCAGCGATTTCAACGCTGTGGGCCATTTTTCGCGCAATCTCCGCCCGCATCGTTCCCACGCCCCCCTTGATGCGGTGCGCCAGCATATGCACGCCCTGCATGTTGCGATCGCGCCAAGCCTGCAAGATCCCGTCCAGATCTTCCCGGTAGTGCTTCAGGAAAATCCGGCACGCGATAATCAGGTCCTCCGCATCATCCTCCGAAAGCCCATCTATCGCCTCCTCGATGTCGAAATGCCGCGCCGGCGGCCGCACCTCGTCCACCAGCATCCCCTCCGCGTCCCCAAGCGGCTGCGTCACCGGCGTCAACGTCTTCAGGATCTCCTCCAGCTTCGACGCCCGGAACGGCTTCGCCATGTACGCGTCCATCCCCATCTTCAGGCAAAGCTCCTCATCACCCTTCATCGCACGCGCCGTCATCGCGATGATCGGCGTGTACGACCCTGTCATCCGCTCAATCTCCCGGATCTTCTGCGTCGCCGCAAAACCGTCCATCACCGGCATCTGGACGTCCATCAGGATCAAATCGAAATGGTGCTTCCGGAACGCCTCCACCGCCTCCGCACCCGTCGGCGCCACCAACACACGGTGGCCCATCTTCGTCAGCCGCTTTACGCTGACCTCCTGATTGATCGGGTTGTCCTCGGCCAGCAGGATGTGCATCGGACGCTGCCCCGCACTCGGCTTCAACTCATCCGACTGCTCCGGCGACACCCGCTTACGCTCCGGCAGGAATTCCTCCAAAATCGCGTCCAGCAACACCCCCTGCTTGATCGGTTTCGTCAGGCTCCGCGCAATCCCCAGCTGCGTCGCGCGCTCCGCCTCCGACAAGCTGATCGACGACGACAGCAGGATGATCTTGATCCCCTCCAGCGTCGGCCGGTTCAAAATCAGCGCCCCCACGTCCAGCCCGTTCAACTCCGGCATGTGCTGGTCAAGCAGCACCAGTTGGAACGGCTTCTTCTTCAACGCCGCCGTCTCCAGCATATCCAGCGCATCCAGCCCGCCAGGAGCGGTCGCGCACAGGAAGCCCCATTGGTCGCAAAGGTCCGAAAGAATGTCGCGGTTCGTCTTGTTGTCGTCCACCACCAGCACCCGCATCCCGCGCAGCTTTGCCAGCTTCGCAAACGCCGACGCCGCCGGCTTCTCCACCGCCAGCATCCGCACCTCCACCCGGAACGTCGACCCGCTCCCCACCGTGCTCTCCAGCGTAATGTCGCCGCCCATCAGCGTCGCCAGCTTCTTGCAGATCGACAACCCCAGCCCCGACCCGCCGTACTTGCGCGTCGTCGACGTGTCCGCCTGCGTGAACGTCTCAAATATGCTGTCCTGCCGGTTCTTCGGCACCCCGATCCCCGTGTCCGCCACCGTCAACTGAAGGTTCACGAACTCCGCGTCCTGCCGCATCACCTCAAGCCGCACGACGATCTCCCCCTCGTCCGTGAACTTCACCGCATTGCTCAGCAGGTTGTTCAGGATCTGCCGGAACCGCGTCGGGTCTCCCTTCACCCGCGAAGGCACGTCCGCCTTCACATCCAGCACCAGCTCAATCCCCTTCTCATGCGTCTGGTGCGTGAACTGGTCCACCGTCTCCTCAACCACGTTCACGATGTCGAACGGGATCGCCTCAAGCTGCAACTGCCCCGCCTCGATCTTCGAAAAGTCCAAAATGTCGTTGATCAGCGCCAGCAACTGGTTGCTGCACGACAACACCGCCTGCAAGTACTTCTGCTGCTCGCTGTTCAGCGGCGTTTCCAGGCAAAGCTCCGTCATCCCGATCACACCGTTGATCGGCGTCCGGATCTCGTGGCTCATGTTCGCCAGGAAGTCGCTCTTCGCCTGGCTCGCCATGTTCGCCTGCCGTATCGCCTGCCGCAACTTCTCCTCGTTGTCCTTGAACTGCGTGATGTCGCGGCTCACACACACCAGGCCGATGCAGCGCCCACTCCGGTTGAACACCGGCATCTTCACGCTCTGCACCCAGTGCCCCTCGCCATCGCGCAGCCGGAACATCGTCGTGTGATTCACCAGCGGCTGCCCCGTCTCCAGCACCTGCGCGCTTGTCTCCGAAAAAACCTCCGCCGTGTCCGCCGAAACAAAATCACTCAGCTTCCGGCCAATCTCATAACCCGGGTACGGCGCCTTGATCGCCCGCTGGAACGCCCGGTTGGTGATGATGAAATGCCCCTCCGGGTCCGTGAAAAACACATAGTCCTGCGTGTGATTTATCAGGATCTGGAGCAACCGCAGCTCACTGCGCGGACTCAAGACAAGCTGGTTGTTGATCACCGGGTTTTCCAACCCGATCACCCACACCTGGTCCTCAACCGCCGGATCGCGCTGCACCAGCACCTCCAGCGGAATCCGGTCGCTCTGCGCACACACATTCCAGCGCCCGTGCCAACACTCGCCGCCGAACACCCGCGCCAGAACCTCGTCCGTCAGCGCCCCACCCTCGTCCGGCTGCAACACCTCCGACAACGCACACCCCACCAGCGCCGCCGCGTCGCAGCCCATCAGCCGCCCCAGATGCCCGTTCGCAAAGCGCAAACGCCCCTGCGCGTCCACGATCAGGTAAGGCCAGGGCATAATTTGCGCCAGGCTTTCCGCGTGGACGGAAGCGGATGTACTCAACCGTTGGCTTCGTGTCGCCATCGCTTCAGGGGCGGGCACGGCTTCGGCCGCGGCCCTCCCGTTTCCTGCCGCAGACTAATCCGTGCGTTGCCAAATGCAATCAAACCCGCAAAACTCAGAGATGAAATTTACAAATCATAAAAGCTGGGGCAATCGTAGAAGTCAGCGCCATAAATGACCGCCCCTCGCCTTATTTTCCCGACCCCAAATGGAAAACCCGCCGCATGAAGACCCGCCCCAGCGCAAGCCGTGGCCGCTGAAATGGATCGTGCTGGCCATCCTCCTCTACGTCGCCCTCTTCAACCTCTACCTCTTCCTCACCTCCAGGTAGACGCGCGGACTATTTAGGCCCCGTGCACCTCAGGCGGCAGCACCGCTTGAAGCGGCCATTCCGCCCGCGCCGACGCGAGGATGGGGCGCTCACGCTCGCCGCAGCGTCGGCGCACAAACGGCATCCCCATAAAGGAGCCCAAAGTGCCCGTGTGCCCCAAACGAATCGGCCCACGCCGTGCGTGGAACCCGCGAGCCAGCAAAGCGACAGATTTAGGCCCGTGCACGTCAGGCGGCAGCACCGCTTGAAGCGGCCATTCCGCCCGCGCCGACGCGAGGATGG
>CAZQIE010000147.1:0-4837 GCA_964593675.1 uncultured Opitutales bacterium | reverse complement strand
CCCCCGACCCCCCCCCACGCCTTTACCCGCCCCCAACCCCGCGCCCAGCACCCGCGCCCTCACCAAACCACCAACCGCGGCCAAAACACAGAAAATCGTTAACACCGCCCCCCCACCGCGAAGAATCGGCCCACGCCGTGCGCAACTCGCGGCCTCCCGGCTCCAGATCGTGGACACCGCCCCCCACCGCGAACAATCGGCCCACGCCGTGCGTGGCGTGCGTGGCGATTAGGGCCAGATCCTGGTCACCATCTTCCCCTCCTCCAGCACGATCCCGTTCAACACGATCCTCTTTGTTTCCCGGTCATTCTGGAACGACACCACAAGCTTGCCCCCTGAAGGCGACTCCACCGTGTACGTCGCCAACCCCAGCCCTGTGGACGTCTGCCGCTGCGAGTAGAACTTCACCCCTGCCACCCGCGCCCGCGCCAGCGAAGCCAGCACCGCGTCATCCTCCAGCACCAGACGATCTATCGCCTCCTGCGTGCTGTCCCCCTTGCTCGTGTCCGACTTCGCGCTCATCACCACCGTCAAGATCACGCCACTCACCACGAACGCCAGCACAAGCACGGCTATCGCCTTCACTGTCTCTTTCCAGGCCGATGTAGGTTCTTTCGACGTCATGGCTTCAGGCCCTTGGACCTTTTTGCGCGGCAGTTCTCACCATCATAAGGAAATGCGCCTGCCCCGCAATCCAGAACACCGCCGCAAGCCGCGCCCAGAGCCCCTCGATTCCCTTGCCGCCTGCCCTGGCTTGCCGTGCCCCCTCACGCCCCGCCCGGCAAACCAAAACGGCTTAAAACCCCCGCAAAAAAGCCGCCACCGCCCGCGCTCCCGCACGCCCCAGCGCCCGCAGGCCCTCCACCGTAACCGGCGTCCCAGGCCGCACCCACGCAAACGGCACCTCCAGCGTCGTCGCCAACACACACCCCGGCAGCCCCCCCGCGAAACTCCGGAACGTCCGCCCCTCCGCGCCCGCGGCCCCCGCGTTCCACCCCTTGCCAAAAACAAGATCGTCCCCCGCACGGTAAGGCAACGCCCCCGGCGCCCGCGCCGCCGCCCGCTCCAGCAACACCCCAAACCGCTGCTGCCCGGCCCAAGCCTCCGCCTCCCGCGCCCCCACCTGGTACACCCGCTCGCTCTCCGGCCCCGCCAGCCGTGCGCTATGCAAGTCCAGCGCAACAAACCGCCGCCCCGCCCCCCAGCCCGGCAAAAGCTCCCGAAGCGCCCGGACCTCCGGCCACACGCACACCTCCCCATAATCGCGATTATGGTCATGCGGAGACCGCCCCCGCCCCTCCTCGCCCCGCTCCACCCCATCGCGGTCCATAAACGGAAGCCCCAGCACCTCGCCCTGCTCACGCAACCACCCCACCGCCTCCCCCTGCCCCGTCAGCACCTCCTCAAGCAGCCCCTCCAAAACGAAACTCCCCGGCGTCTCGCACGCATGATGCCGCGCCGTCACAACAAGCCCCACCGCCGCGCCCCCCCCCCCCCCCCACCCGGGGCCCCCCCCCCCCCCCGCCCCACCCGCAACCGTGGCACCGCCAGCCCCCCTGCCGACACCGCGTGCGCCTCCACCCCTGCCCCGCCCACCTGCCCCACACGCCCCAGCCACGCCTCCCAATCCCGCCCCACATACGGCAAACACGCCGCCAGCAGCACCTCTGCATCCGCCGCCCCAAACTCCACCGAAAACCCCGCCGCACCCGGCTTCGGCTCCCGGTGCAACCACCCCCACGACCGCCCACCATCCCGGCTCACCGCCGGCCCCAGCGCGGACACCTGCCCAGCCTCCGGCAGCACAAAACACAACCGCCCATTCTGCGCACCGCGCACACGCACGCACCAATACTGCCCCCCACCCACCCCGCTCGCAGCCGCGCGCAGCCGCACAACCTCGCCCTCCACAGGCTCAAGCACACCGCCCCCACCCGGAAAATCTGTGTCGATCGTGCCCCGCATCCACCCACCCTAAGCATTCCACCCCGCGCCCCGCCAGCCCCATGAACGTGCGCCCCCAACCACACCCGGTCCAACGGGCGCCGACCTCACAATGAGGCCCCCACGCTGGCCGCAGCCACAGCGCATCTGGCAGAGGTAGAACATCCCGCAGATCAAAGCCCGCGCCCCCCAATCACACCATCCACGCTCGCCGCAGCGTCGGCGCATGCGACAACTTGAAACGGAACCGCCCTAGTGGTTCAGCGTGGCCAGCATATCCTCCACCTTGTACTTATTCAGCTTCCGCCGCATCCAATCCAGCGCCGCATTCACCGCCCGCGCCTTAACCGTCAGCCGGTCACCCGGGTATACAAACTTGCGCGACCACACCCCCACCGGCGACTGATACCCCATATACACCGTCCCCACCGGGTTCTCCGCCGTTCCGCCCCCCGGCCCCGCAAAGCCCGTCACCGACAGCGCATAATCCGCCTCAAAACGCTCCGCCGCCCCCATCACCATCGCCACCGCCGTCTCCGCGCTCACCGCCCCATGCTGTTGCAAGATCGACTCCGGCACATCCAGCAGCGCCATCTTCGCGTCATTGTTGTAGCACACCACACCCCCGCGGAACACCTTCGACACCCCCGGCAAGTCCGTGAACGCATTCGACAGCAACCCCCCCGTGCACGACTCCGCCACCGCCAGCGTCTTCTCCAGCGCCCGTAGTTGCTCGAACACTACAGCCGCCAGCCCCGCGTTCCCGCAGCACACAAAATCCTCACCCAGCACATCCCGGCACTCACGCCCGATCTGCCGCAGCACATCCCACGAAATGTCCGTGCGCTCACCCGCGCTCACCCGCACATCGATCAGCCCCTGGTGCGCGCAATACGCCACCCCAAGCCCCGGATGCCGCCCCAGCACCGGCCGCAACCCCTCCTCCAGCGTGCTCTCCGAAATCCCATACGTCCGGATCTGCAAATACGCGTGGTCCCCCGACAGCACACCCGCGTCCCTCAGCCGCGGCAGCACCTCCCGCTCAAACATCGGCTTCAGCTCCGTTGCAGGCCCCGGCAGCATCACCAGCGTTTTCCCATTGAAACGGAAATACATCCCAGGCGCCGTCCCGTGCCGGTTCACCAGCACCTCCGCCCCCGCCAGCCGGAAGCACTGCTTGCGCTCCCGCTCATTCATGGTCCGGTTCCCCATGCGCTTGAACCGCTCCTGGATCGACTCCTCAATCAGCGGGTCATACTCCAGCGGCACCCCCAGCACCTCCGCCACCGCCTCCCGCGTATTGTCATCACTCGTCGGCCCAAGCCCCCCCGTCGTAATCACCACATCCGCGCTCTCCCACGCCTCGCGGAACTGCCCCAAAATCTCCTCATAGTCATCCCGGATCACCAGATTGCGCGCAATCTCCAACCCATGCTGCGCCAGCATGCCCCCAAGATACGCCAAGTGGCCGTTCTCCCGGATCCCCAGCAACAGCTCGTCCCCCAACGTTATCAGCTCAACTCTCGGCAAACTCGGCATGACGTATGAATGCTTTTCCGCGCGCCACTTCCACGCACGCGCCGTTTCAAAAAACCCAGACCGCGCCCCTGATGTCAAATAGACGCCCATTCCCCGGCCAATTACCCGCCGCCCCGGGCGGGACTTCCCCGGAACTTCTGGGGTCCAAACCTTGCCCGCCCAGCCGGTTCAAACACAATATATAAAGCACCAATCCCCGAAAATGCCAACTCCACCCTCCTCAAAACTCAAGGAGAAGGTCCGCGCACTCCCCCCCACCCCCGGCGTCTACGTCATGAAGGACCGCTTTGGCACCATCCTGTACGTCGGCAAAGCCAAAGACCTCAAACGCCGCGTCTCCACCTACTTTCAGCCCTCCCGCCGCCTCGCCGTCCAACAACCCAAAGTCGCCGCCATGATCTCCCTCATCCACGACTTTGACACCTTCCCCGTCCGCTCCGAAGCCGAAGCCATCCTCCTCGAAGGCCGCCTCATCAAAGAATACCGCCCCAAATACAACACCGACTTCACCGACGACAAACGCTTCCTCCTCGTACGCCTCGACCCACGCGAACCCCTCCCACGCTTCCACCTCGTCCGCAACCGCCGCGACGACGGCGCCCGCTACTTCGGCCCCTTCGCCTTCTCCGCCCTCCTCCGCCGCACCCTCGCCGAAATGCGCCGCAAGTTCGGTATCCTCCTCTCCGACGCCGCACCCGTACGCCTCGACGACACCCATTGGCTCCTCTACGACGACGCCCGCGCGGAACTCTACGGCCAGCCCAACGCCGTCACCGAACCCGAATACCACGCCCGCGTCGACGCCGCCTGCGCCTTCCTCGAAGGCAAAGCCCGCGAATGGCTCGAAGAACTCCGCGACGCCATGCACGCCGCCGCCGAACGCCGCAACTACGAACGCGCCGCCCAACTCCGCGACACCATCCAGGCCCTCGAAGCCACCCTCTCCAAAGACCGCCGCTTCACCCGCGCCGACCCCATCGCCGCAAACCCACGCGCCACCGAAGCCCTCGACGCCGTACGCGACGCCCTCAACCTCCCCGAAGCCCCCGCCGTCATCGAGTGCTTCGACATCTCCCACATCTCCGGCACCTTCGTCGTCGCCTCCCTCGTCCGCTTCGTCGACGGCCTCCCCGACAAAGCCGGCTACCGCCGCTTCCGCATCCGCACCTTCATCGGCAACGACGACTTCCGCGCCATGCACGAAGTCGTAGGCCGCCGCTACCAGCGCCTCCACCAAGAACAACGCCCCTTCCCAAACCTCGTCCTCATCGACGGCGGCCTCGGCCAAGTCCACGCCGCACAAAAAGCCTTCACCGACGCCAACCTCCCCGCCCCGCCCCTCGTCGGCCTCGCC
>CAZQIE010000146.1:0-4885 GCA_964593675.1 uncultured Opitutales bacterium | reverse complement strand
TACCTCGCCTCCGCCCTCCTGTGGCTGTAACCCATATGTCGATTGGCCCTAGCCGGGGGCGGGGGTTACTCGTCGCGGAGGTACCGGAGGTCGCGCATGTCGATGATGTAGTCGAAGCGGCCTTTTTCCGGGGGCTTCATGCCGGAGGCGAACTCGTAATAGGAGTTCAGGTGGGAGACTTCGGGGGAAGCGTTCGGTGAGGACGCGAAGGAAGGCTTCGCGGGGTGCCCAGTTCGAGGTGGGGTCGGACATGGTGGTGAGCGACCCGAACTCGTCGGCAAAGTAGACTTCGCTGGAGATGTCGCTGATCGTGGGCTCGATGAGGTAGACTTTGGGCGGGTGCTTCTGGACGAGGTGGATTTCTTCCGCCGCCATCTTGAGGAGCAGGAGCTCTTTCATCTGCGGGAGCGCGATGTTTTCGAACGAATTCGTCTTTGCGAAGAAGAGCGCGGTAAGGGCGAGGATGGCGTAAAGGGTGCGGCGGTACGTCCACGCGGCTCGCGGGAAACACTCCAGGATGTTTTCGAGGGAGAGGTAAATGGCCACGACGATGAGGGCAGCCATGGCAAAAAGGGTGCGATAGGTCGTAAACCAGTCTGCCACAACGAGATTCACCGCAAAGGAGAACGGCAGCATCAGGATGAGGGTGGCGAACCAGAAGGAGCCGGCAGCGTGGCCGCGGCGACGTACCTCAATGCAGGCTCCGAGGGCGATGAGGGCCAGGACGACGGCGGCGACACCGAGGAGGTTCTCCTTGCCGCCGAGGTAACTGGCGACGGAGAGGGGGTTGAGGGCGTTGAGCAGGGGCTCCCGGAAGAACCAGCTCACTTTGTGGGCGAGGTCTTTTACGAAGCCCACGCGGCCCGAGGGGGCGATTTCAAGGAGGGGGAGGAGGAGCTTGAACCCGATGTAGGCGAAACCGAGCCCGCAGGCGAGGATCGCCCCATGGGCGGTGAGCCAGCGTAGATTCTTCGTGAGCGAAATGGCGCGGCGGGTCGGGAGGGCGGCCACGACAAACGCACAGTAGAGGAGGGCGTTGGACTGGTAGGTGAGGGCCGCGATGATGAGCAAGATGATGGCGCTCGCGATGGCGGTGGCTCTTGCGGGGAGGCGCCAGTGGGTATGGGTGAGGGCTCCCTGGCTTAGCCCGAAGGCGATGACGGAGAAAATCAGGGGGATGGTATACGCCCAGCCTATGGCCCAGCTCGCTATGACTTGGGCACTGGGGATGAAGGCCATCGTTGCCGCGGCTGCGGCGGCCGTGGTAGGTCTCCAGTCCAGCCGGATGAGGGCGCGGTAGGCGACGATGGACAGCAGGCCCAGGCCAAGGACGCCAGTGAAGCGTAACCACTTGAGGTTCGCTATGGTGCCTGCGGCGGCGAAGCTTTCTTCCACGCACGCGCCGTAAAAGGGGCGCGCCATGCCGGTGCAGACGCGAACAATTTTACCGGGTTCCTGCGTGGCTTCCCGCAGGTAGGAATAGTCGTCCCGGAAGGCGTAGGTGAGGAAAATGGTGTTCCAGTAGCAGAGGAACGGGAGGACAAAGAGGATGAGGAGGATGACGGACTGGCGCGTCCACCACCGGAGGCGGCATTCGTGGGCGTCGGGATCAAACGACGCAGGGGGCGTGGCGGGTGCCTGAGAGGTGGAAGGGGACGGGCAAGCACTCATTGGGGGTCCAGGCGCAGACCCACGACACGAAAAACGCCTGAACCGCAGTGTGGGGGGGGCACCGCGTGCGGGAGCGTCTGGGCCGGGCGGGGGTTTGCTGGGAGGCCTAAAAGGTTAAAAGGATGCAAAAGATACGCCGGAAGCCGGGCTCTGTAAATTTGAAAAGGGGCCCCGCACGGCGTGGGCCGGTTCTACGTGCCTGAACGGTCCAAAACGGGGAGTCCGGCGCCGTGGGTCCAGATCGGGGGCGGGCGGGAAAGGGAGGTTCTGCTGGGCAACCTGCCGGGCCGGGCAGGTTCGGGGTCAGGGTAAAGCTTAGGGCGCTTTGGGGCGGGTTGTGGGGGGGTACCAGACGCGGTCGAGCATGAGGCCGTGGGCGGGGGCGGTGACGATGGCGGGGGTGCGCACGCGGGAGCGGAGGATGCGCTCGACGTCGTCGGGGGTGAGTTTGCCGAGGCCGACTTCGACGAGGGTGCCGGTGAGGGTGCGGACCATCTTGTAGAGGTAGCCGGAGGCTTCGGTGGTGAGGGTGAGCTTGCGGCCGCGCAGGGTAAGGTCGAGGCGGCGCAGGTCTTTTACCGGGCTGTCTTGCTCCGAGGCGCCGGAGCGCAGGGCGCCGAAGGCGGTGAAGTCGTGGGTGCCGAGGAGGCGGGAAGCGGCGTCGCGCATGAGGGCGAGGTCCGGGCGGCGGGCGCCGAGGGACCAGCAGTAGCGGGCTTCCATGGGAGAGGCCCAGCCGAGGTGCATGCGGTAAATGTAGCGCTTGCCGGTGGCGTCGTAGCGGGCGTGGAAGCCGGGTGGGGCGCGACGGACGCGGTAGACCTGAATGCCTGCGGGGAGGCCGGAGCGCAGGGCGCGCAGGAGATGCTCCACAGGGTGGGGCCAGTGGGCGTCGAAATGGAAGACCTGTGCTTTTGCGTGGACGCCGGAGTCCGTGCGGCCGCTGCCGTGGATGCGGACGGGGCGCTTGAAGAGGGCGGCGAGCCGGGTCTCGATGTAGTCTTGGATGGTGTTGCCGCCGGCCTGGCTTTGCCACCCGAGGAAGTCCGTGCCGTCATACGCGCAGGCGCAGACCCAGCGGGTAAGGGGCTCTTGTGCCGGCGCGGCGGGCGGGTTGTCGGTTTCGGCGGGCACGGCGGGGGGGGGGGGCGGGCGCGGGCAGGCGGGCGCTGTCGGGTGCAGGGGCGCGGCTGTCCGGGAGGGCGGAGCTTTAGCGGGGGCGTTCGACGTAGCCGGCTTTGCGGGTGACTTTCGAAAGGGTCTTGTAGGCGCGCTTCTGGGCGGCGTCCGCCCCGGTCTTGAGGATGGAGGTGAGGTAGTCCTTGTTTGTGGACATTTCCTGATAGCGCGTGCGGACGGGCTCAAGGAGTGCGATGACGGCGTCGGCGACGGCGGCTTTGAAGGTGCCGTAGCCTTTGCCGGCAAACTCGGCTTCCAGGGCGGGGACGTCGCGCCCGGTGGCGGCGCTCATGATGTTGAGGAGGTTCGAGATGCCGGGCTTGTCGTCCGCCGCGCGGACGTCCGAGCCGGAGTCCGTGACGGCGCTCATGATCTTGCGCTTGAGGACGTCCGGGGTATCGAGGAGGAAGAGCGTGGCGTCGAGGTCGGGGTCGGACTTCGACATTTTCTTCTCGGGGTCGCGCAGGGACGCGATGCGGGCCGCGGTCTTGGGGATGAGCGGCTCGGGGACTTTGAAGGTGTCGGAATAGACGTGATTGAACTTCTGGGCGAGGTCGCGGGTGAGCTCGAGGTGCTGCTTCTGGTCTTCGCCGACGGGGACGAAGTCCGCGTTGTAGAGGAGTATGTCGGCGGCCATGAGGACGGGGTAGAACAGGAGGCCGGCGCCGACGCTTTCCTGTTTGCGCGACTTGTCCTTGAACTGGGTCATGCGCTCAAGCTGGCCGAGGGGGCAGATGCAGCCGAGGATCCACGCGAGCTCGGCGTGGCCGATGACGTGGGACTGGACAAAGATGGAGCACTTGGCGGGGTCCAGGCCGCTGGCGATGTAGATGGCGGCGGTTTCGAGGGTGTGCTTGCGGAGGTCGGCCGGGGTATAGGGGGCCGTGATGGCGTGCATGTCCACGATCCCGAAATAGCAGTCGTTGTTTTCGAGCAGGGGCACCCAGTTCTTGACGGCGCCGAGGTAGTTGCCGAGGTGCAGCTTGCCCGTGGGCTGGGCGCACGTGAGGACGGTGGGGCGTTCGGTGGCGGCGGGCGTGGACATGGCGAAAGGGCGGAGTTTCATGGGGCCTGTGTGCGGCGTCAAGCCAGCCGGGAGTTTGGGCGTGCATTGGCATCCGGCGGAAGCGGAGGGGCGGGGGTGGACGCAGCCGGAGGGTAACTGCAATCTGCACGCGTGGGCTGGACGCGCGGGGAAAGCTGGCGCAGGTTAGGGGCGCACCGTCACCGGGGGCGCGGGGAGGGCAGTCGAGGGGCCGGTTTTTTCCGGTTTTCATGGAGGCACCTGCGCGTGCCGGGTGAGAGCGTGCCGGCAGGATGAAAAACCCGTTTCCAGATCCGCGTTGGGCGCCGGCTGACAGGCCGTTGGCACAGGGCGGGCGTATGAGTGTGCAGCTGCTGGTGATGGCGTACCGGCAGGGGATTTTCCCGTGGTACGGGCCGGGGCAGCCGGTCCTCTGGTGGTGTCCGGACCCGCGCTTTGTCCTGCGGCCAAAGGCGGCGCACTTGAACCACGGGCTGCGGCGGGAAATGAAGCGGCCACAGTGGCGGGTGTCGTTTGACGAGGCGTTTCCGGAGGTGCTGACGGCGTGCGCGGAGACGCCGCGGCCGGGGCAGGTGGGCACGTGGATCACGCCGGAAATGCAACGGGCCTACTTGGCGCTGCACCGCGAGGGCCTTGCCCACAGCGTGGAATGCTGGCTCGACGGCAAGCTGGCCGGCGGGCTCTACGGGATTGCGCTGGGGGGCGTGTTTTTTGGCGAGAGCATGTTTTTCCGCGTCTCAAACGCCTCGAAGGTGGCGTTCGCGCGGCTGCTGGACCGGCTGGAGGTCTGGAATTTCGCGCTGGTGGATTGCCAGCAGCGCACGCGGCATCTGGGTACGTTTGGGGCGTTCGACATGCCGCGCACAACGTTCCTCGGGGAACTTGGGGACGCGCTCACCCTTCCGGGCAAACCCGGCTCATGGAAGGACCTCGGGGACTAGGGCCAATCGACATTTTAGACTGTACAGATTGTGACCGAGCTGTTTGAAG
>CAZQIE010000145.1:0-4975 GCA_964593675.1 uncultured Opitutales bacterium | reverse complement strand
CTTCAAACAGCTCGGTCACAATCTGTACAGTCTAAAATGTCGATTGGCCCTAGTATGAGACCGTCATCATCTGCCTCGCTCGGAACTGCATTCCGAAGTTTTTCCTGATTTATGATTCGGCCCAACAACACCCTGAAAGAGCGTTGCCTGAGCGCGGTGGAGGAGTCCATCAGCTACGGGATCTGGGTTTGTTCGGCTGACGGGAAGTGCCTGTATGCAAGCCCGATGGCGCTCAAGGCCTTGGGGGCGGCCCAGCCCGAGCTGACCGACAATTGGCTGAGTTATGTGCATCCGGAAGATGCGCCTGTGTTGTTCAATGACTGGCGGCGCTGGACGAGCCGGGGCGCGGGTACGCTGGAGCGCATGTTCCGTTTTCGCTTTACGGACCAGAAGTGGCACTGGGTGATGCTGCGCGCGTGCCCGATCCGTGACGAACATGGCCGGGTGTCCTGCTTCGGCGGGCTGTTGCTTTCCGCGGAAAAAACGCGGGAGAAGGAGGACGGGTTGCGGGCGAGCGAGCAACGCTTGCGCCTGATGGCGGAGACCCTCCCTTACGGCATCTGGATGGCCGACCCCGAGGGCCGCATGTTGTACCTGTCGCCAAGCTTTTTGGGTGCCACCGGCCTGACGATGGAGCAGGCGCAGGGCTACGGCTGGCTGCGCGCGTTTGCGACGCAGGAGGAAGCCTCTCGCACGCTGGACCGGTTCCTTCAGAGCGTGAAGGCCGGGGAACCGTATGAGGCGCTGCATTTCCTGCGCGGTGTGGACGGCGTGCAAAAGCTCGTGCTTTGCCGCGGGCAGCCCGTCCGCAACCCGGAAGGTCAGGTGGTGTGCTGGGTGGGGATTAATCTGGACCGCACGGAGAGCAGCCGCGAGGAGGAGAACGTCCGGCGCAGCGAGGAGCGCTTGCGCACGCTGGCGAGTACGATTCCCGCGATTATTTGGACAGCCGACACGGAGGGGCGCATCACGTATGTGAACGAGCGCTACCTTCAGGAGATGGGGGTAAAGCTGGAGGAAGTCCTTGGCGAAGGGTGGACGGGGCAGGTTCACCCGGAGGATGTGCGCGAGCTGCTTGGCGCGTGGCGGCGGGCGGTGGAGGAACAGACGCCGTTCCAGTATGAGGCGCGGTTCCAGACGACGGAGGGCCACCGCTGGTACCTGATGCGCGCCCACACGTGTGTGGACAAGGCGGGCAACGTGCTGGAATGGTGCGGGACGAGTCTGGACGTGCACGAGCGGCACGAAGCGGAAGTCGCGCTACAGATCGCAAAGGACCAGGCAGAGACGGATGCGCGGGCGAAGGCGGCCTTCCTGCTCCAGATGACGGAGAGCCTGCGGAAGGCGCTGACGTCGGTGAGCGGGTTCGCGAAGACGTTGCAGGATAACCCGTGGAGCACCAGCGCGGACCAGTATGTCGGGCACATTTTGAAGGGCAGCAAGTCGCTGTCCGAGACGCTGAACTCCGTTCTGGAATTTGCGCGCCTGGAGGGCCGGGTCGTCCAGTTCCGGCCGTCGCGTGTGGACCTTGTGGCGGCGGCGCGTGAGACGGTGCACCTGTTCCAGACGCAGGCCATCGACAAGGGGATCTCGATCGGGGTGGAATCGCGTCAGGAAAACGTGTGGGTAGAGGCGGATTGGACGGCACTGAGCCGCGTGCTTTTCAACGTTGTCTCCAATGCCGTGAAGGTGACGGAAATGGGGAATGTGATCCTGACGGTGCGGCCAGAGGGCAATGGTGGCGCGATCGAGGTCCAGGACACGGGCCCGGGCATCACCGCCGCGGTTCGGGAGACACTTTTCAGCCCCGTATGGCGTGAGGGCCACGACCGCAAGAAGGGCAGCGGTCTTGGGCTCGCAATTGCCCGGCAGCTTGTGGAGTGCATGGGGGGGACGATCCGGGTGGACAGCGAACCGGGAGCGGGCGCGATCTTCACGATTTGGCTTCCGGCGCGTCGCGGGAGTCGGCCGGTCGCGCCGCCGCGGCATCTCGATTTTTCGGAAATCAAGGCAGAGCCGGCGCCAGCCCCGAAGCCGGTCGCGGAAAAGCCGAAGCCTGCGTTCCTGTTCATTGGCGGGGATCAGGACACTTGCCGTTCCGTGGAAATCGTCTTCCAGCGCGAGGCGAACCTTACGTTTGCCGACGACACGCAGGTAGGCCTCTTTTTCGTCGGCAAAGACCACTACGACGCGGTGTTTGTTGACGCGGACCCGCCCAAGGGCAGTGAGGCTGCGGAGTTCATCCAGCTTTTGCGGCAGGAACCCAACGGTGCCCACCTGCCGGCGGTCGCGCTGTCGTCGTCGTCGGAGATCGAGGACCTCGAACGTCTCCAGGCGGCGGGCTTCAACGACCTGCTCCAGAAACCGCTCGCACGCGACGCCGTGGAAGCGCTGATGCAGCGTCTCGCGAACCCCGAGGTTTCGTAACGGGAGTTTCGGCGTGTGAGGTCTCCGTCGCCTGGCGCCCTTGCCTGGGCGGGGACTCATCGTTTCGCGCGTGGCTGGGGCTGACGCGTTCGCCAAGGCGCGTGGAAACCCAAGCTTTCGCGTGGTGCTACGTGTACTGCTTCACCAGGCCTTGGAACGCGCGGAAGTGCGGGTGGTCCGCAGTGGCCATGCTGGCGAAGAAAACGGATTCGCTCGGGAGCACGTGCGCACCGGAGGCTGCGAGGGAGCGAAGGGCGACTTCGGCGTCGTCGAGGCGTCGTCCGGCAAGGCAGTCGCTCAGGAGGGTGACATCGAGGGTCGCGGAGAGGGCGGCGACGGTGGTCTGATAGACGCAGATGGGCGTCTCAAGGCCCGCGAGGAGCAGGTGTTCCACGTTGGCTTCCGCGAAGGCTTCCTTCAGGCCCGGCGCGCCCAGGGCCGAGAAGGTGGCCTTGCCGAAAACCTTGGCTTCGGGCCCGGCGGCCTCGAGGAGGCCGGGGAGGGTGCCGCCGAGTTTCTCGGGCTTCTGTTCAGTGAAGTAGATTTTCACGCCCAGGAGCCGTGCGGCTGCGACGGCAAAGGTGGTGCGCCGCACGAGGGCCGACCGCTGGGGCTCGGGAATGGCCTTCAGGAACGCGTCCTGCATGTCTACGACCAGAAGCGCGAGTTGGGACAGGAAATCGGGTTGGGCTTCCATTATGGGAAAATCAGCGGGTGGGGGCGCGGCATGCGCGGGCGTCAGTATTTGCGGAGGGCCGGCACCTGCACAATCTCCTTTTCCGGCAGAATGCAGGCTGTCAGGTGGCCCCCGTAAACGCAGCCGGTGTCGATGCCGAGCGCCCAGGTGGTGCGGTAGATTTCGGGTCGCGGCGTGTGGCCGTAGATGACAAAGGGAGGGCCTTGCCACAGGTCGGCCCAGCTCGGGCATTGGGGGGCGTCGTTGCGTTTGCGCGGGCGCCCCTTTTCGTCGATCACCTGAATGCGCGTGACGACGTCGGCGGGCTGGTCCTGCCACGGCTGGTTGGGGAGGAAGCCGCCATGCACGAGCACGATGCCGAGTGCCGGGAGGTAGCGGGTGAGGGGCAGATTTTCGAGGAAGGCCCAGTCCGCGGGTTCGAGGGTGCGCAGGGTTTCCCAATCGTAGTCTTTCAGCGGCTTCTTGTCGCCGTCGCGCCGGTAGTTGAGCAGGCGCAGCTCATGGTTCCCCAGAAGGCACGAGGCCTGGGGAAGCTCCCGGACGAGGCGGATGGCGCCGTGGCTATCGGGTCCCTTGTTGACCAAGTCCCCCAAAAAGATAAATTCGTCCCCCGGTTGTCGGCCCAGACGCAGAAGCAGGGCGCGCAGTTCTTCTGCGCACCCATGCACGTCTCCAATGACAATCGTTCGGCTCATTTGCGGCTCCTGTCGCCATATATCGGTCGGGGCGTAGGCCAATCAAAATTTAGGGCCCGCTATTTTCAATAAATTCCCATGGACTGGCAGCTCAAGCCGCTGGCGCGGCATTCGGTGGTCTCCGGAGAACCTTTTGCGATCGGTGAACGGGTGGTGTGCGTTCTTTACCGGGGAAGCTCGGGGGAGGTGGAACGCGCGGATATGAAGGAGTCGGAAGCCGATGGGTTTGTCCGCACGCTTTCCGTGCTGGGACGGTGGACGCGCGAGGTGGGGGAGGTGGGCGAGGAGATGCGGATGGCGCGTGCGCAGGCGCTCCAGAATGCGGAGGAGCTGTTCCTTTCGCTGTGCAAGGGGTCCGGTGGGGAAGGTGACGACAAGGAGATGCTGAAGCAGATTCTCGCGTTGTTGCTGGAACGCAAGCGGATCGTGCGTCCGGTCGGACGGCCGAGGGACGGGCGCCAGCGGTACATCCACCCCCGCACGAAGGAGACGTTTGACATTTCGGGCGCGGAGCTTGCTCCGGATCAGCTTGAACCGCTGCGGGACAAGCTCGAGTTCCTGGTGTTCTGAGGGCAGGCGCTCCGGCGGCACAATTTTTCCATGAAATACCCGCCCTGGCCTCACCTTTACCGGTTGGCGAAGCTTGAGCTGCAGCGCGTGCTGGAGACGCTGCCGGACGAGATTCGCGAGCGGGCGCTGGAGGTGCCGGTCGTGTATGAGCTGGCGCCGACGCCCGAAATCTGCGAGGACGGGATAGAGCCGGACACGTTGGGTTTGTTTGTGGGCGACGCGTTTTCGTCCCTTGATTCGCCCACGCCGTTGCCGCCGCAAATCCTGCTGTTTCTGGAGAACATCTGGGACTTTGCGGAAGGGGACGCGACGGCGTACAAGGAGGAGGTCCGCATCACTTACCTCCATGAGCTGGGGCACTTCCTGGGCCTTGATGAGGACGACCTGACCTCGCGGGGCCTGGAATAACGGACGAAAAAAGGCCCGGGCAGCAAGGAGCGCCCAGGCCTCTCGGAATTTTCGCGGGTGCGCGGTTTTAAATGCGCTAAAGCGTTTCTATTTCAGGTTGTCGCGCTGTTCACTTCATTCCATTACTCCCGCCGCAGCGTCGGCGCATGCGACAACTTAGGGCCAATCGACATATGGG
>CAZQIE010000144.1:0-5005 GCA_964593675.1 uncultured Opitutales bacterium | reverse complement strand
AGCCTCCGCCCTCCTGTGGCTGTAACCCATATGTCGATTGGCCCTCATACACCGGCGGATTCACTGTCGGTGAAGTCAGCCCGATGGCCGTCAAACCCGGATATCCGATGCACTCCGGAGCAGCCAGCAGCCCCTTCGGAAAAGCCTCCGGAACCGGCGTCGTATACTGCACCGAAGGCTCCTCCGCGAAAAAAGTGCTGTAGCGCCCAAACCCAAATACAAAAAGCGGAGCCAGGGACAGCAGGCAAAGCGCACGCAAGCCCGGCCTGCGCAGCCCCACAAATCCCAGGAATGCGGCCGTCGAACCAAGCACCAGCGCCGCGTACGCCCACCGCGACGCGCCCGGACTTATCCATTGGCGCCCAAGCGGCTTCCAAATGCCATACTCCGCGTCCGAAAGCGTCGGGCGGTACTGAAGCAGCAGGACCAGCGCGCCCACCCCAAGGGCGACGTAAAGCACCCTCCGCCGCCCCGGCGTCGAAAGAGCGTAGTCGAGACCCAGCGCCGCAAACCAGGCCAACGGCAAAAACGCCAGCCAGATGTATTTGCTCGGACTGTTGAACGCCCCGAAAAACGGCAACGTCTTATAGCACGCCGTAAACAACACCCCGTTCACCGAACGCGAAAGATCCAGCAGCAGCAGCAGCGCCGCCCCCAGCCCAAGACTCAGACGCCAACGCGGCCCACGGAACGCCGCAGCGAGCCCAAACACGCCAAGCACCACATACACCGGGAACGTGAACGTGTTCACATGCAGATCCAGCGAGAACGGCCGCGTGAACGCGCCCACGAAACTCTCTATCCCCACCGTCGAAATCTGGGACATGTCCGTACCGTTGCGGATCGGATGCCCCTTGATCCACTCCATCGCCGGATACAACGCCCCCACCGACACAACACCCCCAAGAAACGCCCCCACACACGGCACAAGAAGGTCACGCCAGCCACGCGTCCGCGCAACCAACGCAATCCCCACCACGATCGCCCCACCATACGAGTACTGGCCATACCCCGTCAGCAGCGACAGACACGTCACAAGCGCCAAAAGCAGCAAATCACGGGACGCAAAAGTCTTGCCCACACTCCCACGCCCGCCCTGCGCCTCGTCCTGCACGGAAAGCGCGAAGTAGAGCACCCACGGGACCCAGGACATGTTCTCGATCCCATGCGGGAAACGCGTGAAATGGTTGAAATTCTGGTTCAGGAGAAGACACGACGCCCCAAACAGCGCCGCCGGGGAAGAGCACCCGCCAAACCGGGTGAGCACGCGGTACAGACCATACATCCCGATGCCCATGTGCAGCGCGATCTGTAGATACTGCGCGTAGTAATCCAGCACCCCGCCAAAATACGTGGGCACATACAGCCACCACCGCAACGGGTAGAGCGTGGCTGAACCAAACACATTCGCCAAATAAGGCGCACCCAGCTCGTACAGCGGGTTCCACAACGGGAAATACCCCTTCGAAACAAAATACGTGTCCATCTGGGTGTACCAGATGCGGTGCGCCGTGAAGTCGTTGTCGAGCCACAGCCCGCTCGCCGCAATGCTCAGAAAATACGCAACGGCCAGCAGGAACAGGAGAAGTCCCGGACGGCGAAGCGCGACGTCTGCGGGTGATGGAAACGGGTTTTGCATCGTGGACCGCATTTAATCCGCGGAGTCGCTGATTTTGCGCGCACCACCCACGCTGGCAAACGCTATCGTGCACGCGCCATGCCCCCCTCTCCCACACCCCGCCCCTGCGCTTCGGTGTTGCGTCCGAGCCCCAGGCCCCCCACGTTCGCCCGTTTCCCGGGACGCCTGTACAGCGCGCGCGCACATGAATCAGAACATCCGAAACATCGCCATCATCGCCCACGTAGACCACGGCAAGACCACGCTCGTGGACCAGCTTCTCAAGGAAGGCGGGGCCTTTCGCGCCAACCAGCAGGTCGAGGAACGCGCGATGGACTCGATGGACCTTGAGCGCGAAAAAGGCATCACCATCAAGGCGAAGAACACCTCCGTCCACTGGGGCGACAAAATCATCAACATCGTCGACACCCCCGGCCACGCCGACTTCGGCGGCGAAGTCGAACGCGCCCTCCGCATGGTCGACGGCGTCCTCCTCGTCGTCGACGCCTACGACGGCCCCCAGGCCCAGACCCGCTTCGTCCTGCGCAAAGCCCTCGCCCACGGCCTCAAAGTCGTGATCGTCATCAACAAGATCGACCGCGACCACGCCGACCCCAAGGGCATGTACGAGAAAGTCCTCGAACTCCTCCTCGAGCTCAACGCCACCGAAGAGCAGTTCGACGCCCCCGTCGTCTATGGCTCCGGCCGAGACGGCTACATGATGCACCACCTCTCCGACGAGAAGAAGAACATGGTGCCCCTCTTCGAGACCATCCTCAACCACATCCCGCCACCCTTCGCAAAGCCCGGCGAGCCCTTCCACATGCTCGTCTCCAACATCGACTGGAGCGACCACGTCGGCCGTATCGCCGCCGTCAAAATCCTCGGCGGCTCCGTCCGCGTGGGCGACGCCGCCTGGGTCATCCGCCACGCCGACGGAACGCGCGTGCGCGCCAAGATCACCAAAGTCTTTGAATACTCCGGCCTCGGCACCAGCGAGTCCGAAGCCGCCATCGCCGGCAACATCGTCGGCCTCTCCGGCTTCGAAGACATCGACATCGGCGACACCCTCGCCGCAGAAGAAGACGGCCACGCCCTGCCCTTCGCCCAGATCGACCCGCCCACCCTCGAAATGCAGTTCTGCGTGAACGACGGCCCCCTCGTCGGCCGCGAAGGCAAACTCGTCACCTCACGCCAGCTCCGCGAACGCCTCCTGCGCGAACTCAAAACCAACGTCTCCATTTCCGTCGAAGACACCGACCGCGCCGGCGTCTTCACCGTCAAGGCCCGCGGCGCCATGCAGGTCGCCGTCATCGCCGAAACCATGCGCCGCGAAGGTTACGAGTTCCTCGTCTCCCGCCCCACCGTCATCGAAAAGCTCGTCAACGGCCACCGCCACGAGCCCTACGAAATCGTCCGCGTCGAAGTCCCCGACGAGTGCGTCGGCGCCGTCATGCAGAACCTCGCCAACCGCAAAGGCCAGATCTCCAACATGGAGAAGCTCCCGCACTCCACCATGATCGAGGCCACCATCACCACCCGCGGCCTCATCGGCATGGAAATCGACATCGTCAACATAACCAGCGGCCGCGGCGTCCTCACCCACGAATTCAAAGAATACGGCCCCTACGCCGGCGAACTCACCACCCGCCTCACCGGCACCCTCGTCGCCACCGAGCCCGGCGTCACCACCTCCTACGCCCTCGATTCCGTCCAGGAACGCGGCAAACTCTTCCTCGGCGCCGGCGAAGAAGTCTATGAAGGCATGGTCGTGGGCGAAAACCCCCGCGCCGACGACATCCCCGTCAACGCCGTCCGAACCAAGCACCTCACCAACTTCCGCTCCCAAGGCGAAGGCAAAGGCATCCAGCTCACCCCGCCCGTGCGGTTCTCGCTCGAACGCGCCATCGAGTACATCGCCGAAGACGAATTCGTCGAAGTCACCCCCAAAAACCTCCGCCTGCGCAAGCGCGTCCTCAAAGCCAGCGAACGCCGCCAGATCCGCCGCGCCGGCGCCAAGGCCCTCGCCCAGGACTCCGCCGAACTCTAAGCCAGCTCCAGGTTACGTTGCCGCAGAAGCCGGCCTCACAACTCGGCCCACGCCGACCCGAGGCTGGGGCGCTCTCGCTCGCCCCAGCTCGGCGCTGCGCGAAAACCTGAAGGGAACCGCCCTGAGCCTAACGGTCGCGTCTGTGCTTGACCGTGCCCACCCACACTGGCCAAATCACAGGTTTTTGCAGGACGCCCGCCACGACGGCAGGACACCTGCCCAACGAGACCTATCACGATGGACGCGAGCGTGCCACAAGGGCGTAACGGCGAGACCTGGGTCGTAACCGGGGGAGCGGGCTTTATCGGCTCGCACCTGGTAGAGGAACTCTGCGCCCGCGGCGAACGCGTTCTCGTCATCGACGACCTCAGCGCAGGCAGAATCGAGAACCTGCCCCAAAGCCCACTCGTCCGCGTACTCAAAAAGAACGTCCTGGACGTCACGCCCGCGGACGTCCCTGAACGTATCCGCGGCATTGCCCATCTCGCCGCCACCCCGTCCGTCACCACCTCCTGGGACCGCCTCCTGGCGTGTCACCAAAACAACCTCACCACCGTCCTCCACGTCCTCGACCTCGCCACCCAACGGTCCATCCCGCGCCTCGTGTTCTCCAGTTCCGCGGCCGTTTACGGGGCTCAGACCGTGATGCCCGTCCGCGAAGACGCCCCGCTCGGGCCTCAGTCACCCTACGGGGCGCAAAAACTGATGGGCGAGGAATACCTCAGCCTCTTCTGCCGCGAACGCCGCCTCTCCGCCTTCAGCCTCCGCTTTTTCAACGTTTACGGAGCCAGACAGGACCCCACCTCCCCCTACAGCGGCGTCATCTCCGTCTTCCGTGACCGCATGCGCCAAGGCAAAGACCTTACCATCTTTGGCGACGGCCTCCAAACGCGCGACTTCATCGCCGTAAAAGACGTTGCACGCGCCGTCTCCCTCGCCCTGCGCACACCCGCTGCCCCCGGAGAGCACCACCGGATGAACATCGGCACCGCCGTCGGGCGCACGCTCCTCGAACTCGTCGACGCCCTCCGGCTCCAGTTCCCCCACTGGCAAGGCAAAGTCCACCATGCCCCCGAGCGGACCGGCGATATCCGCCATTCCGTCGCTGACGTCTCCCGGGCCACCGCAAAACTCGGCTTTAAGACCGAAGTGAACTTCGCGGACGGCCTCCGCTTCTAGAGCGCTCCCCCTTTAAGGACGCCCCCCCCGGGCGCGCAGGGCGAGACAAACGGCTATTGCAACGGCCTCGCTCCTGTGCACCATCCCCTCATCATCCCACAGTCCGATGAACAAATACCAAGAGATCACCCGGTGCCGCATCAGTGGCAGCGCGAACC
>CAZQIE010000143.1:0-5041 GCA_964593675.1 uncultured Opitutales bacterium | reverse complement strand
CTACCTCGCCTCCGCCCTCCTGTGGCTGTAACCCATATGTCGATTGGCCCTAGTGCGAGTTCCCTGAGCCCTGCGGCACTAAGTGCCCCGAGGTATCACATGACCTAATTTGCGTTATTAGGTGAGGGCCTTTTGCTGCGCTTTGGCCCGTGACGCCGGATTTCCAGGGGGCGTTCCGTCGCGTACGCTTCATAGGCAAAGGCTTCCGGCGTTGGGCTGTCCTGTTGCCAAACGCCCTGATGTATGCGAACATACGTACCCCGCATTGGCGGCACGCGCACGGGAAAAGGTGGCCCCGCCGTCTTACGGCTTGTCCCTGGGCCCGTTGCGCCCCAGCGGCGTTCGCATACGGTGCTACGCCTGAATGCGTGAACCGGGCTTTTCGGGCGCCCTCTAAGGGGGCGGCGAAAATGACCGTTAACAGGGCATGCGGGCGTTCGCCGGGGGCGGCTGCCGCTCCGTCTTTTCCTTCATAGCCAACGCCAGAAGCACCGGTTTCCAGACCCGCAACACACTTCCTATGGCCGAGATCATCGAGATGCCCAAGCTCAGCGACACCATGACGGTCGGTACGCTGGTAAAATGGCTCAAAGCCGAAGGCGACAAGGTCGCTGTTGGCGACATGCTCTGCGAGGTCGAGACCGACAAGGCCACGATGGAGGTGGAAAACTTTTTCGCGGGCGTGCTTTTGAAGCAGTACGTGCCCGTGGGCGGTCAGATCCCCGTTGGGGCGGCGATGTGCGCGATCGGGCAGGCCGGGGAGACTGCACCTGCGGCGCCTGCGCCGTCCGCACCAAAGGCGGTGGAAAAGAAGACGGAGCCCCGGCAAGAGACTTCGGTTGGAGCGGTGAAAGGCCCGGGCACACCGGAAGACCATCCCGCGGAGCCCCCGCCGTCGCCCGACCTTCCCGCGCCCAAGCTTCCCGCCGAAGCCCAGCCCGTGCGGGAACCTGAACCTGTGCCCGCCCCAGAAGGGGAGGGCGCGGAAGGTGGGCGCGTCAAGGCGTCGCCTCTCGCCCGCCGGGTGGCAGCGGAAAAGGGCGTATCCCTCGCCGGGTTAAAAGGCAGCGGGCCCGGCGGCCGCATTGTGAAGGCGGACATCCTGGCTGCGGCCGAGCGTCCCGCGCCGGCTCCGACACCCGCCCGCCCGCAGGCTCCGGTTCCTTCGCCCGTTGCGGCGGCGCCAGCCCAGGATCAGGTCTTGCCGGTCTCGAACATGCGCGGCGTCATCGCACGTCGCCTTCTGGAATCGAAGACGACGATCCCGCACTTTTATCTGGAAATGGAAGTGGACGCGGAGCCCCTGCATGCGCTCCGGGCATCCCTCAACGCCCGCCTTGGCGAGCTGCCACCCGAGCGCGGCGGGATCAAATTCACGATAAACGATTTCATCCTGAAGGCCACAGCCGAGGCCCTGCGCCGCGTGCCCTCGGTCAACGCGTCGTGGCAAGGGCAGAGCATTCTCCAGCACGCGGGCGTGCATGTGGCCTTTGGCGTGGCCATCGACGACGGGCTCGTTACGCCCGTCATCCGCAATGCCCACCAGAAAGGCCTGCGCCAGATAGCCGAAGACGCCAAGGCCCTGATCGGCAAGGCGCGCTCCCGCAAGCTCAAGCCCGAGGAAATGACGGGCTCCACGTTCACGGTCACCAACCTCGGCATGTACGGCGTCAACGCCTTCTACGGGATCATCAACCCGCCCAACGCCGCCATCCTTTCCGTTGGGGCTACTGTGAAAAAACCGGTCGTGGATGCGCAGGACCGCCTTGTCGTGGGCCAACGCATGATGCTTGCCCTGAGCTGTGACCACCGCGTCGTCGACGGCGCCGCCGGGGCGCAATTCCTTGCCGCCCTGCGCGAGCTCCTGGAATCGCCGGCCCTCATGCTCGTGTAGAGGGGCTGCTACCATAGAGGGGCTGCTACTTTGCGCGTTCGCCTCTTTTACCGGGGCCTCACAGGGGCGTGGGCTGCACGACCCCCGGGGGGGATTTGTAAATGCGCGGGCGTTGTCGTTTGTGTCCCGCTTGTGCCCGAATTCCCTCCGCGGCGCGGGCGCGAAACACCCTTTCGTGTATTGGACCAGTTTAGTGGAAATGGGTTTGCAAACTCGTGCTGGAAATGTAGAAAAATAGCACCCCGTTCTTATTGCTTATGAAGACCTCCCTCAAGCTGGCTGCTCTCTTTTCTACCCTCGCGCTGGCCGGTGTTACTTCGGCTCACGCACAAACCCTGTTCCTGACGGCGAACACCACCAAGATCCGCACCTCCACAAACGGTGGGACCTCCTGGTCTGACTGGGTGACCGGTGGCACGAACTTCCGCGGCATTGCCGTGGACGGGTCGACAGGCAGGGTGTTTGTAAACGACGTTGGCGCCAATACCGCCACAAACCGCCCCCTTTACGCCTATAACTCCTCGGGCACCCAACTCGCCTCCACGACCTACGACACCACGGGCGGCTTCAATCAGCACCCCGTAGCCTTCTTCAACGGGTATGCGTATGTGAACGCCGGTCTGGCAGGCGGTGTCTCGGGGCAGTGCTACGGTTCGTCTTCCTTTAACGGAAGCAGCTTTGCCAGCGTGCCGCTCACCAGCGCGGGCGGTGGTAACTGGCAGGGCAATGACCTGCGGGTCGTTTCGGACGCCGGCACAGATTATCTTTTCGCGAACGGCACGGGCGGCTCGGGCCTGCGGCGTTATGTAATGGGCGCCGGTACGCTTGCCAGTTCGACGGCTATTACGGTGACAGGCACCAGCGCGAACAACGTGGACCTCGCGTTCACCGCGAATGGGCGCCTCCTTGTGATCGACAGCGCGGGCATCTGGCTTTCCGGGACCTCGCAGGTTACGACAACCACCATCACTGTTACCCAGGCCGTCACGTTCTCGGCCTCCGAAAACACGGGCACGGGTGACATGGGGGCGAGCGCCCGCGACCTGCTCCTGCTGGGAAATGACATCTACGCCGTAACGGACCAGAACATCTATCACTACACGGTGAACGATGCCGCCGGCACGATCAGTTTTGTCGGAGCAAATGCCCACGGCTTCAACAGCAACTCCGTGCAGATTGCGGGCTACACCGCGGTTCCCGAGCCCTCCACCTACGCGGCAGGCGCCGGTGCGCTGGCGCTGGCGGCAGCGGCCTTCATGCGGCGCCGCCGCAAGTAAGGCGGAAACCCGCTTTCAAAAGGACATTTTTTGAGCGAAGGCTCCGGCAACACGCCGGGGCCTTTTCGTTTTCCGGGGTTTCGCCCCGGAGTTGCTTCCTTTGGCGCGCGTGCCTAACGTGGCGGGCGCCCCTACCGACAGGTCCTGCCATTACGCCATGCTGCTTTCCGCAATCACCCCCATGCTCGCCGACGCCGGGCAACCCGCCCACTGGGTTCACAACCTCGACCCCTTCCTGGTGCGTTTCCCGGCCGGCTGGCCAGTCGAGGGCATCCGGTGGTACGGCATGGCCTATGTCGCCGGGTTTGTCGTGGCCACGGTCCTCCTCCACCTCTACTACCGCAAGGGGCGCTCTCCCCTGAACCCCGACCAGCAGGCGGACCTGATGACGGCCCTTATCGTGGGCATTCTGGTGGGCGGTCGCCTGGGTTATATGCTCCTGTATGACCTCCCTGCCTTCCTGGCCAACCCGCTCATCTTTTTTCAGGTTTGGAAGGGCGGCATGGCCTCGCATGGCGGGTTTGTCGGGGGGTGTCTCGGTCTCCTCTGGTTTACCCGCCGGCAACGCCTGCCGCTCCTGCACGTTTCCGACATTGCCGTTACGCTCGCCCCCCCCGGCATCCTGTTTGGGCGCGTCGCAAACTTTATAAACGGCGAACTTTGGGGAAAGCCGTCCGACGTGCCATGGGCAGTCATTTTCCCCAAGACAGACGCTTTTGGCCGCGTCCTCGCTTACACGGAGCCCCGGCACCCTTCGCAGCTCTACGAGGCGGCCCTGGAAGGCCTTGCTCTGCTCGTCTACACGCAGTGGCGTTTCTGGAAGTCCTCCAGCATTAAGAGCTGCCCCGGTAAGATAACCGGGGAATTCCTGATTGCGTATGCTCTGGTTAGAATGTTCGGGGAGATCTTTCGGGAGCCTGATGAAGGTCTATCGCTCATTTTCGGGCTTAATCGCGGGTCGTTTTATTCGATATTCCTTCTTCTCGTCGGCGTTATGCTGCTCGTTTGGTTGCGCCGGAGACCTCCTTCCCGATAGATTTTGACCGAAGATTACGCCTTTTCTGTTAGGCCATGCCGTAAAGCAACCTGCTATCGGGTTTGCTAACGCTGGAAAACTTGGTAATATTTGGATTCTATCCCTCAGGACGGGACAAGAACCGGTGAGCCTACCCCCGCCAGCGCAACCCTCTGATCTCTTGGCATCGCACTCGTTGATGCAGCAAATAACGACGTTGCGGCACGAGAACGTGCGGTTGCGGGAAATGGCGGCGGCTCTCGGCGCGAGCGAGCAAAAGCTTTTCGCCCTCATCCAGCTCTTTCCGTTTGTCCTGTACGGGTTGGACCGCGAAGGCCGCGTCCTCTACGTGCAAGGCCAGCATGCCGAGACGCTGTTCCCCGGCCTGATGGCGGGAACGGACGTAAAAGAGTATTTTGCCATCACGCCGGATTTTGGCGTTGCTTTCGCAAGTTCCAGTGGGGGGTGTCCGGCGGAAATCACCATTGCGGCCCGGGACCGTTTTCTGCGGCTGTGGCTGCGTCCGGTAATGGATGCGGAGAGCGGGGCTCCGGCGCACCTGTTGCTGTTCGCGATGGACGAGACCGAGAAGATCCGGAACGAACAACTCCTGCGGCGCGAGAAGGGCGCGGCGGATCGGGCGGAGCGCGTGGGCAATCTCGGCCATTTCATCAAAGACCTGCGCACCGACCGGCTCGTGCTGTCCCGCGGTGCCGCGCGCATACTCGGGACGGAACGCCTGGTCTTCCAGAGCGAGGAAATCCTGTTCCCCCGGGTTCATCCCGATGACCTCCCCGGTTTCCTAGGGCCAATCGACATATGGGTTACAGCCACAGGAGGGCGGAGGCGAGGTAG
>CAZQIE010000142.1:0-5072 GCA_964593675.1 uncultured Opitutales bacterium | reverse complement strand
CGGTGGCGTCATTGGGTTGACGCGGGCGGGCGGATGTCTCAAAAGGACAGCCATGGACAAGGCCAGCGGCGCTAGACCCAAGTACAAACGCATCGTGCTGAAGCTCAGTGGCGAGGCGCTTCGCAGCGCGTCGACGGGAGAGACGTTGGATGTGGGGATTCTGGAGGGGTTGGCGGCGCAGTTGAAGGAGGTACACGATCTGGGGGTGGAGATCTGCCTGGTGGTTGGGGGCGGGAATATTTTCCGCGGGCTGGCTGGCGCGAACACGCGTGGGGTGGATCGCACGACGGGTGACTACATGGGCATGTTGGCCACGGTGATCAACGGGATGGCGCTGATGGACAGCCTGGAGCGGATTGGGGTGCATGTGCGCGTGCAGACGGCGATTCCGATGGAGAAGGTGGCGGAGCCGTTTATTGTGCGGCGCGCGGTGCGGCATTTGGAGAAGGGCCGCGTGGTGATTTTCGTGGGGGGCACGGGCAACCCGTATTTTTCGACGGATACGACGGCGGCGCTTCGCGCGAGCGAGGTGGGCGCGCAGGTGATCATGAAGGCGACGAAGGTGGACGGGGTTTATGACAGGGACCCGAAGAAATTCCCGGATGCCAAGCGGTTTGACAGCCTGACGTTCATGGACTGCCTGAAGAACCGGCTGAATGTGATGGACTCGACGGCGTTCTCGTTGTGTCTGGACAACAATATCCCGATCCTGGTGTTTGACATGGGTGCGCCGCAGGCGATCCGCCGGGCGGTGCTGGGCGAGCCTATCGGGACGCTGATCCACCAGGCTTAGTTACATTTTTCCAAATCCAAACCCCCTCAAAGGAGACTTCCCAAATGGACGTCAACAAGACCCTCAAGGACCTGCGCGCGGCGATGCAGAAGGCCGTGGACTTCACTGTAAACGAGTATAACAAGCTGCACACGGGCAAGGCTTCGCCGTCGATGGTGGAGTTGCTGAACGTGGAGGCTTATGGGAGCGTGGTGAAGCTGAAGGAGATTGCGGCGATCATGACGCCGGATGCGCGGACGATCCAGATCCAGCCGTGGGACAAGAGCGTGATCAAGGACATTGAGAAGGCGATCCAGGTGGCGAACCTGGGGCTGAACCCGGTGTCCGATGGCACGATTATCCGTTGCCCGATTCCGGAACTGAGCCGCGAGCGTCGGCAGGAGCTGGCGAAGGTGGCGAAGGGGATGGCGGAGGAGGGGCGCGTGCGTCTGCGCACGATCCGGCGCGATGTGCTGGAGGCGGTGAAGAAGGCGCAGAAGGCGGGGACGTTGTCGGAGGATGACGCGAAGCGTCTGGAGAAGGACATCCAGACGGAGACGGACAGGTTCAACGCGTCGATCGACAAGTCTCTGGAGGCGAAGGAAAAGGAATTGATGAAGGTGTAAGGGGTGCGCCGGGAGGCGTGCTTGGGGCGGGGTTTCGGCGCCGCGGGGTTGGGCGCGTCCGGGCCGGCTGGGTGCGGCGTTTGAGCCGCGCAGCGGGTCCGGGGAGGGCGCGGGTCAACGCGCTGCTGCCCACGCCCGAGGGGTCACGAGGGTATTGTCATGGCATTTCTGTTTGAAAAGGCGAAGCGTATCGTCCTGAAGCTCGGGACGGGGATTTTGACGTCCGGGGTGGGGCAGCTCGACACCGAGAAGATCGCGGCGGTGGGCCGTGAGGTGGCGGCGCTGCGGCGCAAGGGTTTCGAGGTGATCATCGTGAGCTCGGGGGCGGTGGGGCTTGGGATGGGGCGCCTGGGGCTGGAGGCGCGGCCGGCGAAGTTGTCGTCGTTGCAGAAGTGCGCGGCGGTGGGTCAGAGCATTCTTATCCAGACGTGGCAGAAGGCGTTTGACCCGCACGGCATGATTGTCGCCCAGCTTTTGCTGACGGCGGACGATGTGCGGGTGCGGCAGCGGCATCTTGCGGTGAAGGAGTTGCTTGAGGAGCTGCTGGCGGAGGCGATCATCCCGGTGATCAATGAGAATGACTCGGTGAGCGCGGAGGGGATCAAGTTTGGCGACAACGACACGTTGTCGGCGCTGGTGGCGAGCCTGACGAAGTCGGACATGCTGGTGATTTTGTCGACGGCACCGGGGCTGATTGACATGAAGGGCACGGGCAAGATTTTGCCGGTGGTTGAGAAGATCACGCCTGAGATCGAGGCGATGGCGGGGGGTACGACGAGTCCGACGGCGGTGGGCGGGATGGTGAGCAAGATCAAGGCTGCAAAGGTTGCGGGCCAGTCGGGTTGCGGCGTGTTTATCGCGAGTGGCGAGGACCCGGCGACGTTGCAGCGTCTGGTGGCTGGCGAACCGACGGGGACGTTTTTTGTGCCGAGCCGGATGCCGCTTGGGGCGCGGAAGCGCTGGATCGCGTTTTTCCACATGCCGCGCGGGGTGGTGACGGTGGATGCGGGCGCGGAGAGGGCGCTGCGCGAGGATGGCAGCAGTTTGCTGGCGCGGGGTGTGACGGGGTGCAAGGGTCCGTTCGGGGCGGGGGATGTGGTGACGATCCAGAATGCGCAGGGCGTGGCTTTTGCGCGCGGGATCATGCGTTTCGACGACCGGAGTTTGGCGGCGATTGCGGGCAAGAGCACGGCGGAGATTAAGCCGTTGTTCCCGAATATGAAGCGTTTCGAGGTGATTCACCGCGACGCGCTGGTGCTTCTGGCCTAGCCCCGCACAGCGGGGGCCGTTTATGTTGGGCTGCGCGGGCTGAATCTGCCGCTCCGCTTAGATGCGGATGCTGGGCGCACGGCGGGGGCCGGTTCTGTGGGGTTGGTTACTACAGGCTGTCGACGCGCCAGGCGGGGTCGACGTCAGCGGGGGAGACGGGTTTGGAGGAGCGGGCGGAGCTTTGGAAGATGGCGAGGCCGAGGCGTAGGGCTTCGACGGCGTTTTGGACGGAGTTGACGGGCTCGCGGCGTGTGTGGAGGGCTTCGAGGAGGTCGGTGAGGAGGTTGAGCTGGCAGGGGGAGTCGAGGGGGGTGTCGGGGTCGGGGGCGAGTTCTTTATAGCCGGAGTAGAGGCGCGAGGGTGCGGGGCGGAGGACGGTCTGGATGTCGTTGCCGAGGTGGATGCGTGCGTCTTCGAAGATGAGGTCGAACTGGAAGATATAGTAGCGGCGGAGGGAGGCGCTGATGAAGGCGTGGGTGCCGTTTTGGAAGAGGAAGTGGGCGTGGCCTTGGGCGTCGCTTACGCGTTTGCGGCGGGGCGGGGGGCCGTCCACCCAGCCACGGACTTCGGCGGCTTCGCCGCACCAGTAGCGGAGGACGTCGTAGGCGTGGGTGCCGGTGTGGATGAGTTGGCCGCACATGTTGACGTGGATGCTTCGGAGGGCGCCGTAGCGGGCGTCGGCGATGAGGTCGCGGACGGCGCGGTAGGCGGGGTGGAGGCGGCGGCGGTGGTCAACGACGGCGACGGCTCCGGCGCGTTCGATGCGTTCGCGCATGTGCTGGGCTTCGCGCAGGGAGCAGGCGATGGCTTTTTCGAGCCAGAGGCCGCGGGCGCCGGCGCTGAGGGCGTCGGCGGTCATTTGGGCGCGGTCGGGGGCGTAGGCGCAGATGGAGACGAGGTCGGGGCGCTCGGCGGCGAGCATGTCGCGGTAGTCCGCGTAGAGGTGTTCGGGCGGGATGGACCAGTCTTGGCCGAATTCGGCGAGGCGGTCGGGGTCGATGTCGGCGCCGGTGACGAGGGCGACGCGTGGGTCAGCGTGGTAGTAGCCGGCGTGGGTATGGGGTTTGCCGCGGAGGGGGTCTTTTTCGAGTAGAGACGCCACGCGCCCGGTCCCGATGATGGCCGCACGGAGCGGTTTTGTCGGGAGCGCGGGCGCGCTGGGTGGAGCAACGGTGGCGTAGGCCGCGGTCGTTGCGGTGGGTGGGTGTGGTGTGTCTTTGGCGGCCGACCGGCTCACCGGGTCTGAAGCTTGTTGAGCTCGTAGTCCTGGTTGAGCAGGTGGTAGTCGAGGGTGAGCTTGAGGGCGGTGCGGAGGTCGGTGGTGGGTTTCCAGCCGAGGTGGGTTTCGGCTTCCTTGATGGAGGGGACGCGGTACTGGATGTCCTGGTAGGCGGAGCCGTAGTATTCTTTGGAATCGACGGTCTGGACTTCGATTTTTTCGGCGCGGGCGCGGTATTCGGGGTACTCTTTGACGAGCTCGATGAGCATGGCTGCGAGCTCGGCAATGGAGTAATCCATGTAGGGGTTGCCGATGTTGAAGATGCGCTGGGAGGCGCAGCCGTTCTTGTTCTCGATGATGCGGGTGAGGGCTTCGACGCCGTCGTCGATGAAGGTGAAGGAGCGGCGTTGTTTGCCGCCGTCCACGAGCTTGATGGAGCGGCCGTGGATGATGTTATGGATGAACTGGGTGACGACGCGGGAGGAGCCTTCTTTGGGCTCGTTGATGTCGTCGAGTTTGGGGCCGACGAAATTGAAGGGCCGGAAGAGGGTGTAGTCGAGGTTGTCGCGGACGCCGTAGGCGTAGATGACGCGGTCGAGGAGCTGCTTGAGGCAGGAGTAGATCCAGCGCTGTTTGGGGATGGGGCCGAGGACGAGGTTTGAGGCGTATTCGTCAAACTCCTTGTCCTGGGACATGCCGTAGATTTCGGAGGTGGAGGGGAAGATGAGGCGCTTCTTGTACTTTACGCACTTGCGGACGATTTCCAGGTTGGCTTCGAAATCGAGTTCGAACACCCGGATGGGGTCGCTGACGTAGAGGGCGGGGGTGGCGATGGCGACGAGGGGGACGACGACGTCACACTTTTTGACGTGGTACTCGATCCATTCCTTGTTGATGGTGATGTCGCCTTCGAAGAAGTGGAAGCGGCTGTGGTCGAGGCAGTGGGCGAGCTTGGTGGTCGCCATGTCCATGCCGTAGACTTCCCAATCGGTCCGCGTGAGGATGTTCCAGGTCAGGCTGTTGCCAATAAACCCGTTAACGCCGAGAATGAGGACTTTGAGGCTCAAGGTTGGTCTCCAGAGGTTTGCGGTCGGGACCGCGCGCGGAGTGCGCGCTGGGTGAGAGCGTTTCTTTTTAAGGGACGGCGTGCCGAAAGCAACAAATGTCTTTCACGGTATTTGCGAAA
>CAZQIE010000141.1:0-5080 GCA_964593675.1 uncultured Opitutales bacterium | reverse complement strand
CTACCTCGCCTCCGCCCTCCTGTGGCTGTAACCCATATGTCGATTGGCCCTAGCAGGTCCCACCCCACGGGGCAAGGGCAATCCAGTGCCCTTTGCCCTTCCCGTTGGTGTCAAATGACATCAGCCACCACCTTATTAACCCGCCCCTCCCTTGCCCCCCTCACCACGCACCTCCCACGCTCTCCACGCCCCGCACACCCGCCCGCAACTCAAAGCGCCTCCATGCACACGGTTGCACAGCCGCATTTGACTCCGCCCCCGCACACCCCCAAAATCACCGGGCCAGCCCACCCCGCCCGCCGCCCCAAATGGTGACCCTTCAAGACATCGCCGACAAAGCCCGCGTCCACCGCACCACCGTCTCCCGCGCACTCAAGAACCACCCCGGCATCCCACCCAGCACCCGCGAACGCATCCTCGCCCTCGCCCACGACCTCGGCTACCGACCCAACCCCCTCGTCACCGCCTACCAGACCCACGTCCGGGCACACAAAAAACCCCACTACCAGGCCACCCTCGGCTGGGTGAACGACCAGACCCAGGCCGAAACCTGGCGCACCCAGCCCTGGATGCGCGGCTTCCTCACCGGAGCCACCCAACGCGCGGAAGCCCTCGGCTTCCACATCGAGGAAATCCGCGTCCCCATGAAACGCGTCCCCGAAGGCCTGCGCCCTGAAGCCGACGCCACCTGGCTCCAGCGCACCCTGCGCAACCGCGGCATCCCCGGCGTCATCCTCCCCTTCATCCAGTTTCGCCGCTTTATCGACTTCGACTGGTCCCACCTCGCCGTCGTCACCCTCAGCCGCCCCGTCTCCGCCGACCTCGCCACCGAAGCCCGCGGCGTCCGTCTGTTCCACTCCGCCGAAGAACACCTCTGGTTCAACGCACGCCTCTCCCTGCGCGAACTCCACCGCGCCGGTTACACCCGCGTCGGCCTCGTCGTCTCACGCTGGCTCGACACCCATCAAATGGGCCTCCCCCGCCACGCCATCCTCTTCGAGCAAGAGCTCCTGCCCCCACCACGCCGCATCCCACCCCTCGTCTTCGACACCGACGATCCCGCCTTCCCCTTCGCCCCCGAACGCCGCACCCTCTCCGCCTGGCTGAAACGCCACAAGCCCGACGCCCTCCTCTGCTACTCCGCCACCGTGCGCAACGTACTCGAGTCCCTCGGCCTCCGCATCCCCCAGGACCTCGCCCTCGCACACGGAAACCTCGCCAGCGACGTCGCCACCTGGACCGGCATCGACCCCCGCCGCGAAGAAATCGGCGCCGCCGCCGTGGACCTCCTCTCCGGCCTCCTCAACCATAACGAACGCGGCGTCCCCCACACCCGCCGCGAAATGCTCCTCCCCGGCCGCTGGGTAACAGGTCAAACCACCTGACGCCCCCCGCGGCCCCCGCGCGCACACGCCCCCCGCTTCCCCACCCAGCCCACCGCCGTTTATGCAACCACGTGCATAACGCGCACTTTTGGCTTGCCCGCCACCCCTGCTATCGTTAGCACGTCAACCAGGCCAGCCCTCTGGCCTCCCTTCAACCCGCGTTTAAGCTGCCAAAACCCAATGAAAACTGCCCACGTCCTCCGCACCGCGCTCCTCGCGCTGCCCGCCCTCGCCGCCTCCTCCGCCCTCGCCCAAACCACCCTGTCTGACGACTTCGCCTACACCTCAGGCAGCTCCATCAACACCCTCGTCGGTGGCACCGGCACCTGGGCCGCCAATGCCTGGGCCGGCAACATGACCGTCACGACCACCGGCCTCACCTACGGCTCCCTCCAAGTCTCCGGCAACGCCATCGAAGACTCCAGCGCCACAGGCTCCCGCAACGCCTCCCGCACCACCGGCCTCACCATCAATACCGCCACCTACTGGGGCTCCTTCCTCGTCGAAACCGTCACCGCCCCCACCCTCGCCGTCACCAACCTCTTCACCTTCCAGACCTCCAGTGGCACCACCCGCATGGTCCTCGGCGCCACCGCAGCAGGCAACTGGACCCTCGGCACCCGTGACGCCGCCGGCGACCCCGCCACCGGCAACAATGACGGCAACCTCGCCACCATCGCCCTCTCCGGCGTACAGCTCATCACCTACCGCATCGACGTCGGTGCCGGCACCGGTGGCACCAGCAACCTCTACGTCTGGGTAAACCCCGCCATCGGCGGCGCTGAACCCACCATCGGCGGCGCAGGCTTCCTCGGCTCCGCCACCAACACCGACGCCTTCGCCAGCACCGCCAACTTCAACAAACTCTCCATCGACACCACCGGCGACAACGCCGCTCGACTCCGCATCGACGAAATCCGCTTCGGCGACACCTTCTCCGCCGTTACACCCGTCCCCGAGCCCGAAGTCACCGCCCTCCTCGGAGGCCTCACCGCCCTAAGCCTCGCCGCCTTCGCGCGCCGCCGGAACACCCGCTGATCCGCCCGGCCCACCCCTGCTTCCACCCCCGGGAGAAACAGAGGGTATCGGAGAGATAAGAGCACTCCGAAACTGAACAGGACTCCCAGGTGTGTAGCCGACGGTTATAGGGACCGTCGGCTTTTTCCTGTACACACACCGCGCCCGCCCCGCTACTTCAGCGGAACCTCAAACACGTTCACCGAACGCGGCGGCAGCACCACCCGCAGCACCCCGCCCTTCACGCCCTCCGAGCCCTCCAGCAACCGCGTCGCATTACCCGACTTCGGCAACGCCGTCACCTCGCCCACAATCACAAACGCCTTTGCCGGGCCCTCCTTGATAAACGCCGACACCTCCGCCTCCAGCACCATCGGCTCCGAATAATGCCGGTTGATCGCGTGCACATACAGACGCCCCTCGCCCCGCGTCGCCAACGCGTCCACAAGCGCAACGCAGCTCGGCTCCGGCGTCCAGTTGTCCATCGCCCACGGCTGCGCAATCTGCGGCACCCCCGAAAGCTTCGTGTTCAAAAGCCGGTCCCCATGGTGCGCACCGTATACAAGCGCCACATGACCCTGCGGGTAGTAGAACGGAGCTACCCTGCCCTCCGGGTCCACCCGCACCGCCGTGATGTCCCACCGGTTCCCCACCAGCATCGACTGCGTCGCAATCTTCACGTTGTCGCAATCCCGCATCATCCCGTGGAAGAACCCCGCCGCACCCAGCGCACTCGCCAACCCATGCGGCACCACGCGGTTCGGGAAACTCTTCTCAAAATTATACCCGCTCCAGTTCCACTCCGTGCTTACCACCTCGTAGCCCAGACTCCGCACATGTGCCGACCACGGCCCGAACGCCATAGCCTGCCCCTCCGCGTCAAACGTTCCCGGACGCGAAACCAGCGAGTACCACAACTCCTCGTCGTTCATGTCCATGTATGAAGCCTTCTGGTCCCCGCGCGTGCACGACCACAGCCCCATCGGCGAGTACGTGTGGATCGACAAGTACCGCACCCGCTTCCGGATCTCCGGATCCTTCGCCACCAAGTCCAGACACGCCCGCGTGTCCGCCTCCGTATGGGTCACCCCCGTATCCAAAATGAACTCTATCGACGGGTCCACCTCCCGCATCTTGTCCGCAATCGCGATCACGCAGTCCCGGTAACGCGCCGCCGCCTCCTCCACCGTCCTGATCCCCAGCGCCTCCTTGTCCTTCGCCGACGGCGGCCAGAAGAAATACGTCTCATTCCCGATCTGGAACAGCTTCACCCCATACGGCTCCGGGTGCCCGTTCTTCGCGCGGACAGCCGCCCAGTCCGGAACCCCCGTCGGCATCTTCGCCCCAACCGGCGCATTCACGTACGCCACCAGCCCCGCCGCCCGGTTCGCCGTCTCCTCCACGCTCCGCACCCTGTAGAGCGCATCGCGCAAATTCACCACAAGGATCGTCTCCGCCCTCAGCTCGTCCTGAAGCGCAAAAAACTCGTCGAAACCAAACCGGTTCGTAACCGACCCCTTCTGGTGCCCCACCGTCACCGGCCGCCCCGGGTTCTCGCGCCCGTAAGCGTTCGATACCATGTCCGTCCAGTCCGTGTAATCAATGTCCGTCCCCCCCGGAAAACGCACGATCGGGATCTGCATCGCCCGCAACATCTCCACCACCTCCGGCTTCAGCCGCCCCGTCTCCGGCAACGCCGCGGCCTCCACGCCAATCTCACCCGACCAGCTCGGCCGCTCAAGAAACTGCCCGAAGATACGCCGGTCTAGCGGGCGCTCCCCCTCCGCGGAAACGGCCATCTTCACGACCGTCGCCTCCGCCGCGCATACGGACGGCGCGAACGGAACCGTTATTACGAGACCAAGCCATACGAGCAACGCAAACGCACGCATCTTCAAACTCAGGATAAGGGGTACAACCGGAACAACCTCGGACCGACACAAAGCGCCTCACGCGCGCGGAACCTCCCTGGCGCCCCGGCCCCGCCATGCTTCCAACACCACCCCCTGCCCTGCAAGCCAAACGTTCGCGCGCCCCCACCTCATCCCGCCCCTGACCTAACCCGCCCAGCGGGCGCACCGCCCCCCGGCTCACGCCCTCCCCACCCCACCCAAATGCCCCCAGAACAGCCATTTACCAAAAAACCGCCCCTGCATAACGAACACTTAATAAGCAACATTTTCCGCATACACGAAAAGCCGTAGCACACCTCAACGAAAATCCGCACTCCCGCCGTTTTTGATGGACCCATCTCAAACGGCCCGTTATTCCTGTAAACAAGACTTGAACACCCACCGACGAGCCTGAACCCCCCTTCAAGCTCCCCGGCAAGTCTTTTGGCGCCATCGCCCCCACTCCCCCCACCCCGGGGGCCCTCCGGCGACCCTGGGTTCTGCCTTGAATCCGGCCGCACACCTCCCCCCGGTCACGGCCTCAGAGGCAGGCCTTCACAGGGTTGACATACCCAAGTGCAGACCATGAACCCCACCTCCCAAACCAGCACGGGGAACCAGGCCGCCCCGCCGGGGAGCCTCAGCCACGCCCTGGCCATGCCGGCCCTCGCGCTGGCCTATATCCTCAGCGGCAAACTCGCCCTCCTCCTCGCCCCCCCCCCCCGCGGCAGCGCCCCCCGCCGCCCCCCCCCCCCGCCCCCCGCGGCCCCCCCCCCCCACCCCCCC
>CAZQIE010000140.1:2221-5095 GCA_964593675.1 uncultured Opitutales bacterium | reverse complement strand
GGGGGCGAGGGTGAGGCGTCGGATGCGGAATTCGGCGCAGTCGGCGAGGGTTTGTTGGGGGCCGGTGGGGTGGAGGGGTTCGGGGGCGACGTCGTCGAAGGCGATGGATTTGAGGGACTGTTCGACGTGCATGGCGCGGGGTTTGCCGTCGAGGCCGACGCGGCCCCAGTCGTACACGCGGTAGGTAGTGTCGGAGTTTTGCTGGATTTCGAGGATGAGGTTGCCGCCGTCGATGGCGTGGATGCGGCCGGAGGGGACGAAGAGGGAGTCGCCTGGGCGAACGGGGAAGCGGTGGACGCAGGCTTCGAGGCGGTTTTCGCGGAGGGCGGTTTCGAACTGGGCGCGGGTGACGTTGGGGGCGAGGCCGCAGAGGAGGCCGGCGCCGGGTGCGGCGTCGACGACGTACCAGTTTTCGGTTTTGGGTTCGCCGCCGAGGCTGGGCGCGATGGTGGCGGGGGGGTGGACTTGGAGGCTAAGGCGTTCCTGGCAGTCGAGCCATTTTACGAGGATGGGGAAGGGGCGGGATTTCGGCCAGGTGGGCCCCATGATTGCGGGGGCGTGGGTTTCGAGGGCCTGGCGGAGGGTCTGGCCGGCCCAGGGGCCGTTGAGGATGCGGGACTGGGCTTCAGGGCGGTCCACGATTTCCCAGCTTTCGCCGATGACGCCGGGGGGGAGCTTGCGGCCAAGCTTTTGCTCGAGTGCGCGGCCACCCCAGACGCGCTCCTGGTAGAGGGGTTCAAAGAGGATCATGGAGCGGGACGTTAGCGTGGGGTCCCGGCGTGGTCAAACCGGCAAGAAGGGGTATCGTTGTCCAACAGGCCGGGGCAGGCGCGTCGGGCGGGGGTCTAGAGGGCGCCGGCGGCGGCGGCGGCGGAGATTTTCTGGATGAGGCTGGTGGTGGAGTAGCCGGGGAGGAAGGGGAGGAACCGGATGTCTGCGCCGATGGTCTGGAGGGCGCCGCGTTCTTCGGGGTTCAGGGTGTCGAGGGTGTAGTCCCCGGCTTTGGCGTAGATGTCGGGGCTGAGGGCGAGGATTTCGGCGGTGAGGCGCGGGGTGTGGAAGAGGACGAGGCCGTCGATGCAGGAGAGGGCGGCGAGGCAGTAGGCGCGTTCGGCGTCGCCGAGGACGGGGCGTGTGGGGCCTTTGAGGGCGCGGACGGAGGCGGCGCCGTTCAGGGCCACCCAGAGGGCGTCGCCTTGCTGGCGGGCTTGGCCGAGGAAGTAGAGGTGGCCTGGGTGCAGGAGGTCGAAACAGCCGTTGGTGAGGACGAGTTTTTTGCCTTCGCTGCGGAGGGTGGCGCGGCGGCGGACGGCTTCGTCGAGGGGCCAGAGTTTGGGGTTCTGCTGGAGGGGGGCGGGCACGGGTGGGTGTTGTTCGGGGAGGTTCCGGCGGGGTGTGTGCGGGCAGGCGCGCGGGTGCGGCGGGGCACAGGGCTTACTGTTCGAAGAACTTTTTGGCTTTTTCGAAGAAGCTTTGGGAGACGGGCTGGTCGGCGTCTCCGCAGGCGATGGCGAAGTCCTCGAGTTTGCGGCGTTGTTCGGGGTTGAGCTTGGTGGGGACTTCGATTTCGACGCGGATGAGCTGGTCGCCTTCGGTGTGGCTGCGGAGGCTGGGCATGCCTTTGCCGCGGAGGCGGAAGACGGTGCCGGAGGGTGTGCCGGGTGGGATTTTGAGGGAGGCTTTGCCAAAGAGGGTGGGGACCTCAATGGTGCCGCCGAGGGCGGCGAGGGTGAACTTGATGGGGATGGTGCAGAAGAGGTCGTCTCCTTGGCGTTCAAAGAGTTCGTGGGGGCGGACGTGGACGACGACGTAGAGGTCGCCGGAGGGGCCGCCTGCATGGCCGGCTTCGCCGTTGCCGCCGGAGCGGAGTTTGGAGCCGGTGGCGACGCCGGGGGGGATGCGGACTTTGAGCTTGTGCATCTCCGTGACGCGGCCTTCGCCGGAGCAGGTGGTGCAGGGGCGCTCGACGACGGTGCCTGCGCCGCCGCAATGGGGGCAGACTTGGCGGATGCTGAAGAAGCCGCGGGAGGTGACGACCTGGCCTTGGCCGGCGCAGGTGGGGCAGGTCAGGCGCTTGGCGCCGGGCTCGGCACCGCTGCCGCCGCAACGGGAGCAGGGGACGGCGCGGCGGTATTTGATTTCGCGCTCGATGCCTTTCGCGGCCTCTTCAAGGGAGACTTCCATGTCGTAGCGCAGGTCCGCGCCACGGCCCGCGCCGCCGGAGCGGCCGCCACCGCCAAAAAATTCTTCGAAGATGCCGCCGGCACCGCCGCCGCCTCCGCCTCCGCCGAAGACTTCGCGGAAGATGTCGAAGGGGTCGTGGAAGCCGCCGCCGGAGCCGCCTGCGCGGGCACCGCCGGGTTGGAAGGCGGCATGGCCGAAGCGGTCGTAGGCGGAGCGTTTGTCGGAGTCAGAGAGGATGTCGTAGGCCTCGGATACGCGCTTGAAGTTTTCCTCGGCTTCTTTGTTCCCCGGGTTTTTGTCGGGGTGGTATTTGACCGCGAGCTTGCGGTACGCCTTCTTGATTTCCTCGGGGGTGGCTTCCCGGGAGACGCCCAAGATTTCGTAGTAGTCTTCGCGTGTGGCCATCGAAAAAAAAGGATGAGGGGCGCGGTCCCCTTTTCAGGAGAGTGCGGCGCTGCGGTTCAGGAAAGGTGTGTGATTGGGCGCGGTGCGCAAGCGCGTGGCGTCCGGAATTTCAGGCCGAGCGGCCCGGGTTGTGTTTTGGGTACACGTTGGAGCGGGAGGGCCGTCCACTCAAGCCCGCTTTCACCACGCGCGGCGTGGGCCGATTGTGTTGGGCTGCACGGGCTGGGGCTGCCGCTTCGCTGAGATACGGGTGCTGGGCGCACGGCGTGGGCCGGTTCTTCGCGA
>CAZQIE010000140.1:0-2121 GCA_964593675.1 uncultured Opitutales bacterium | reverse complement strand
GCCGCTTCGCTGAGATACGGGTGCTGGGCGCACGGCGTGGGCCGGTTCTTCGCGACGGGGGGCTTTGTCCACGATCTGGACCCGGAAGGCCGCGAGTTTCGCACGGCGTGGGCCGGTCCTTTCCGGCTTCACGGCGCATGCTGTGGCGGTAGGGCCCCCATCCTCGCGTGGGCGCGGAGGGGAAAGCCAGGCCGCTTTGTGCGACACCCTGAAGTGGAACCGTGCTAGGAGGCGGGACCGGTGGAGAGGATGACGGAGGCGGGACGGAGGACGCGCTCGTGGAGGGTGTAGCCGACGCGCAGGACTTGGGAGACGTTGCCTTCGGGAATTTGTGGGTGGGGTTGTTGCGCGACGGACTCGTGCTGGCCGGGATTGAAGGGCTGGCCTTCGGGGTTCACTTCTTTGAGGCCGTGTTTTTCGAGCGTGGTGCGCAGGAGTTCGGCGACCATCTGGAAACCTTGGGTGAGGTTCGCGGTGTCGGCGTGCTGGCGTGCGGACTGGAGGCCGAGGCGCAGGGCGTCGAGCGCGGGGAGGAGCTCCTCGAGGAGGGCGTCCGCGGCGAACTTGCGGATTTCCTCTTTTTCGCGGGCGGCGCGGCGGCGGTAGTTTTCGAGGTCCGCGAGGGCGCGCTTGTAGTGGTCCTCCATTTTGACGGCGCGGGCGTTGGCTTCCTCAAGCTGGCGTGTGGCTTTGGCGAGTTCGGCTTCGGCCGAGGTTGGGGAAGCGGCGGCGCCTTCGCTGGCGGAGGGCCGAGTGGCGGAGTCGGCGGCGGAAGCGCCGGCAGGACCACTGCTGCCGGGTGTGGAGGCGTTGGCGGTGGAGGTGTCGGGTTTTGCGTCGCTCATGGTGAAAAGGTGTTTGGTGCGCGGGCGAAAGGGCCCGGGTCTGAAGGTTTGTCGGTTAGCGCGGAGGCCTGGCCGTTGGGCGCGGGAGGCGCGGTGGCGGCGGACGGGCGGCTCAGTGGACGCGGGTACTAAAAGGCATCGAAGAGTTTTTTCAAGGATTCCCCGACCTGCTGACCGGCTTTCTCGCCGGCTTCCAGGACTTGACCGCCGGCGTCGCGGAGTTTGCTGCCGAGTTGTTCGTAGGTTTCGACGCTGAAGACGGCGTCGGCGAGGGCGTCGGCCATGAAGGTCATGCCGAAACCGGCGAAGTCTTTTGCAAGGATGCCGGCGATGTCTTTGGGGTCGCGGACGTCGGTGAATTCTTTGGAGTAGTTGAGGGGGTAGTCGCGGAGGCGGGGTTCGGCGTAGGAGTAGTCGGCGTAGCGGACGGCGCCGACTTTGAGGATGAGCTTTTTGATGTGATACTTAAGGGGCGGCTTTTCCTGGGGCTTGGGCTCGGCGGGCTTTTCTTGTTTGGTTTTGAAGGCGTCGGCGAAGACTTCGATGTTTACCTGGCGGTCCTTGTTTTTGACGTAGGCGGCGTGGGAGATGTCGACTTCGATGTAGTCGATGACTTTGACGTCTTCGAGGAGGGCCTTGGGTTCGGCTTTGACGAGAAGTTTGTTGATGCGGACGAAATTGGCTTCGGGGAAGCGGGGTGTGGGGTTGGAGACGACGATGTCGCCGACGTCGATGCGGCCTGAGAAGAGGCTGATGTCGTCGTTGCCGATGTGGGTGGGGAACCCGCTCTTGTGCGTGACGAAGCGGGAGCCGACGGAGGGGCCGATGACGCCGGCGAGCCAGACGCCGAGCAGGAGGAGGAGGGCGAGGGCGAGCGTGCCGCCGACAAGGGCGAGGGTGAGGCAGCCGAGGACTTTTTTGGCCTTCATGATGGGTGAGAGGTAAGACGTGCGAGGCCGGGTTTCAGGGAAAGCCGGCTGGGTTGAGGGTGGAAATTAGCACGGGAAAGGCAAGCCTGCCACGCGAGGCGTGGGGCAAAGGTGTTGGGCTGCTCCGGGCGGAGTGGCGGGGCTTGCGGCTTGCGCCTTCGCGTGGGCGCGGGCAATGGGATGACGGGAACGCGTGCGACAGCGAGAGTCGAACCGCTCTAGCGGCAGTTCCATCTCAAGTTGTCGCATGCGCCGACGCTGCGGCGAGCGTGAACGCCCCATCCTCGCGTCGGCGCGGGCGGAAAAGTGATTTAAGAGGTGCGACAGCTTAAAGTAGAAGTGCTCTA
>CAZQIE010000139.1:0-5218 GCA_964593675.1 uncultured Opitutales bacterium | reverse complement strand
CACCCCGCTGATGCCCGGCACTCCCGAAAAGCACGGGAAAAGCGACTTTTTGCGAGTCCATCACTTTTTACGACTCCATCGAGAGTAACGTCACCGCGTAAAATCCTGAATGAAATGTCAGCGGCAATAACGAAGAGTTGGAGATGCCCGATGTACACTACGTGCAAGCCACGCATGAAGCTTTCGGCGTTGCTCTGTTTCCTCCTGCTTCTTTGCGCCTTCCTCTGCGCCTGTTCGGGCAGTGGGTCATCGGCGGGCCCGCTGGTTCCTGTTGCCCTGTTTGAAGGTGGAAGGCTCTATAAGGTCGGCCCGATCCCGGTCCTTCAGCTCCACGGGACCCATTACGAGATGGGCAGGCAGTACGGAGCGCTGCTGAGGGCGGAACTCAATGCCGCCTACAGCCTCATGATCTCCACGTTCAGCCCTTTCGTTTCCTACAACCGGATGAAGCAGATCGCATACAATGTGTACAGCCGGCTCGAGCAGCAGCAGAAGGACATCATCGCGGGCATGGCGGAGACTTCCGGACTCGGGCTTGAACAGCAGATCATCCTCAATGCCTTGGAGTGGATACCCAAGATCGATCGTTTCGTGCCCCATTGCTCCGGCTTCGGGGTCTGGGGGAACTACACCGGGGACGGCAAGCTCATATTCGGCCGTAACAACGACGATACCCCCATCCTCTACGGCCCCTTCGGCGCATACGTCGTCGTGGCGGTCTTCAACCCAACCGGCTCCGGCATCCCCGTGGCAAACGTGAATTACGCGGGGGTCGTCTATGCGGCGACGGCCATGAACCGTTCGGGGATCTTTGCGGAGTTCAACAGCGGCAACTGGGAGGGTTACGATGCAAGCCGGCCCATGCTGATGTCTACCTTGTTTTCTTTTCTCGAAACGTGTGCCACTCAGGAGCAGATGGATGCGGCCCTCCGGACCGTCACACCCGACATTGCCGCCATCGTCAACGTGGCAAGCCCGGCTGTCGCCTACAGCTTCGAGCTCCCCCTGACGGGCTTCGTGCGAAGGCAGCCCGACGATGACGGGATGATTGCGGCCACCAATCATTTTGTCGACCCTTCGTGGGGGATACCTCCCCCCGAGCCGGATAGCGAGAACGCGTGGACGGCTCTGCGGCGCAGCAACCTGCTGGCCTTCGCCGGGGCCAACAAAGGTGCCTTCGATGTCGCCAAAGTCGCCCATGTTATGGCAACCGCTATAGCGGAAGGTGGTGTCTTCGACGCCGGGACCATCTACCAGGTCGTTGTGGTTCCCGCAGACCTGACCATCACGTTAAGGGCGCCGAATCACTTCGACTGGCAGGAGATCGACCTGAAGCACTTCTTCTACTGATCAGAACAAGTCGAAAAGGACGCGCCCGATCACGATTGGAGAGCGCCTCAGGCTGCGTCCTGTACCACGTGCGGTCGCCGCCTTCTTCGACCGGGAGACGGCGCGGATTGACGCCCTCGTAGCCAAGGTCCGCGAGGCGATCGAGCGCCTGAAGGACTTGCGCACCGCCCTCATCTCCGCCGCGGTGACGGGGAATATCGACGTGCGGGAGGAGATGGTGGGATGAGGGCAGCTCTACATACACTAGGGGCTTCGGTCGTCCCGGAGCTCGCCTCGCCCGATGCTCTGCCAGCAGCCCCGCGGTCTTGCGGATGTCCCTTGCGCCGCCCTGCGACATTGGTTAAACTTTACCACCGAAGTATTAATAAGCTCTTCCGTTATTCAGCAATGCTTACCAGGCAGGAGGCCCGACCGGGATGAAACGCGGTGAGACCGGCTACTACGTGGTGACCACCGCCGGCGGAGAGACGGTGCGCGCCTTCGTCCCGGCGCCGCTGCCGCCTGACCCGCCTCTGGCGCTCGCAGGCGATCTCCAGCGCGCGCTGGAGGCGGCCGTGCTCGCTCTCGGCCGCCTGGATGGCGTCTCCACGCTGCTGCCGGACAAGTCGCTTTTCCTCTATGCCTACGTGCGCAAGGAGGCGGTGCTCTCCTCGCAGATCGAAGGGACGCAGTCGTCGCTCGCGGACCTGCTGCTCTTCGAGATCGAGGAGGCGCCGGGGGTGCCGTTCGACGACGTGGTCGAGGTCTCCAACTACGTCGCCGCGCTGGATCACGGACTGGTGCGACTGCGCGAGGGTTTTCCGCTCTCGAACCGGTTGATCCGCGAGATCCACGGTGTGCTGCTCTCGCGCGGGCGCGGCAGCGGCAAAGACCCGGGAGAGTTTCGCCGTTCGCAAAACTGGATCGGCGGCACGCGCCCCGGCAACGCGATCTTCGTCCCCCCGCCGCACACCGTGGTCGCCGACTGCATGGGCGCGCTCGAACGCTTTCTGCATGCCAGGGACGACGGCCTGCCGGTCCTGGTACGTGCCGCGCTCGCGCACGTGCAGTTCGAGACGATCCACCCGTTTCTCGACGGCAACGGACGGATAGGGCGGCTGCTCATCACCTTCCTGCTCTGCCACGCGCGCGTGCTGAACGAGCCGCTCCTGTACCTGAGTCTGTACTTCAAGCAGAACCGCACCACCTACTACGAGTTGCTCGATCGCGTGCGCCGCGAGGGCGACTGGGAGGCGTGGCTCGCCTTCTTCCTGGAAGGCGTGCAGCAAACGGCAGAGGGGGCGGTTGCGACCGCGCAACGGCTGGGCGAGATATTCCGTGCCGACCGCGCGCGGATCGAAACCCGCGGCCGCCGCGCGGGCTCGGCGCTGCGTGTGCACGAGGCGCTGAAGGCACGGCCGATCCTGTCCATGCCCGAGACCTGTCGCACCACGGGCCTGTCCTTCCCGGCCGCCTCCGCGGCGATGGACCTGCTTGTCGAACTTGGCGTGGCGCGCGAGCTGACCGGCAAGCGCCGCAACCGGCTGTTCGTGTACGACGGGTACCTCTCGATCCTGAATGAAGGTACGGAGGCAACATGAGCTCCGAGATCTCTGAGCGCTCTTTCGAGGAGGCGATCGAGCAAGCATTGCTCCAGTACGGGCCCGATGCCTATGTGGGAGACGCGAACGCGGTGCAGACGCTCTCGCGCCTGAACCGTACGCACCCGGAGAAGAAGGGTGCGATGGTGCTGGACTTCGCCAACGAAGCCGACGAGATCAAGGCCGCCTTCGAGCCCTACTACGAGACGACGCTGCTCTCGGAGGCGACCGATCCGAACCTGCTCTACGAGATCCAGACCCGGCTTTCCGCGTTCCCGGTCTACACCCAGAACGACGTAGAGGCGTTCGCACGGGTCTTCTACTACGACGCCAAGGCGACGCAGAACCGGCTCTACGCGGCGCTTGCCCCGGTGGCCGGGCGATTCGGGGCGCTGTCCGCGGAGGAGCAGCCCAACTTCCGTGGTCAGCTCACCGATTACGTCCGGCTCACTTTCGATCAGAAGGTCGAGCACGTGATCCAGGAGATCGTCGATTCCAACTTCGAACTCTACAAGCGCATCACCGACGACCACGCATTCGGGGAGGCGATCAAGAACCTTATGTTCGACCACTACTTGCTCGCCCACCGCAATGCCGAGGTGCTGATCAAGGCCGGCGAGTCGAAGACGCTGTAGTTCAAGTCCACGCTGCGCTGGAACCTCAAGGAGGATCGGCAGGACGACAAGGGCGTCACGCACGCCGTGCTCAAGACCATCGCCGCTTTTCTGAACACCGAGGGGGGCGACCTGCTGATCGGCGTCGCCGACGACCGATCGTGCAGGGCAAGACCGTGTGCGTCGTGAGCTGCCAGCGCAGTCCGGAGCCGGTCTTCCTGAAGTGGAAGGGGGTGGGGTCGGCGTCCGAGGGCGACTTCTTCGTGAGGAGCGGCCCGGGCAGCGTGAAGCTTTCGCCCGACAGCGCACCGGAGTACATCCGGACGTGTTTCGCAGGCAGCACGCGCGAGTGACCTCGCGCATCGTGCTCAATACCTGCCCGATGAGCGCCCCGGCGAGTTCTCGTCGATTGCGGGGACGACGCAAAGGTTTTCGCTTGCTGACTGGCGCAACATCGTCGCCGTTGCCGACAACGTGCGCCGCAGCCAGTGCGACCGACGGCTTTGCGCGGCATATGCGCGATGCCCTGCTCTGTCCAACGCGTCGTTCGTCGGCTTCACCGGCACGCCGATCGAGAGGACCGACGCCAACACGCGCGCGGTGCTCGTCAAGTGCATTCTACGGAAATACAACTATCCGCCGGACAAGCAGGAGAAGGCGACGCAGACGGTGCTGGAGCAGGCCGAAGTGCTGTCCGAGATTTGGGTGGGTGCATGAGCGTGGCGGGCGCCTGACGACAGCATGCAGCGGACGGCTTACGCAGCCGCTAAGCCGGAACGTTCGCGAAAGAAGGAATGTTCCAGATGAGCAGGGAAAGCGGTTGGAATTTTCCGATGGCTTCGATGGGCTACGGTGTTTCAGGAGGATACTGTCGTAGATCAGATGGGCTTTGAGGAAGCTCTGTTTTCGCTCGATGCCGTCCTGAGCCTTGCACGCAAGCAAGCAATTTTCGGCTTTTTGGGCATCGGGAAGTTTGGAGGGAATGCAGGGCTACCCAGAAAAATCAGCAGGGTAACCGGTGAAAATCATCGAGTTGGGCGAATCTGTCGGAAAATCAAGGCGTTTTGTTTAGGGAGCATGATGTTGGGGAAAATGGATTTTCTTCTGACTGCTGAAAAGCGGGTTTTCGTTGGATTGACGGACGAATCCGGTTTCCAGAGTGCTGCGACGGCATCGCGGATGATGCCATCGCAGCACCTCGAAACCTATCTCATCCTCCGCAGTGCTTCCGCATCACTTCGGCGTATCGTTCGGAGGACTCCCGCATCCGCTGCAGGCTGTGACGCGATACATCCACATAATCCACGGCCTTCATGTCGCAGAAACGAACGCACTGCGGGTCTCCGTCACAAAGATCGCATTTGAAGACTTTTTTTCGGTCGGGATCATATCCCATGGCGCCGAAGGGGCATGCCGAAACACAGAGCTTGCACCCGATGCACAGGTCGTAGTCGATCACGACCCGGTCGAGAGACTCGTCCCTCGAAATGGCATTTTTCGGGCAGATGGCCATGCAGGGAGCATCTTCACAGTGCTGACAGTGCATGGGAAGGTAGAAGCCTTCCTGGTCCCATTTGATGATGTGAATGGCGGATTTGGCCGGGTTGCTCACGCCCACATGTTTCACCGAGCAGATGATTTCGCAGAGCCGGCATCCCGTGCATCGTTCTGGAT
>CAZQIE010000138.1:0-5264 GCA_964593675.1 uncultured Opitutales bacterium | reverse complement strand
GATGATGGGGGCGGGGGTGTTTTTGCTGCTGCTGGGGCTGGCGCTGGCGTGGTGCGGCGGGCCGGTGCAGGTGCTGGCGCGGCGCTGGCCGCGTTCGGGGACGGCGGCGCTGGTGTTGTTTGGGGGGGCGTGCGCGTGGTTCCTGTGGCATGTGGCGCATCTGGGTGAGGCGGACTTTGGGCACATCCGGTACTGGTTGTTCCTGGGGTTCGCGGGGGTGGGCGTCTTGTCGTTTTTCCACGTGAGGGACTTTCTGGCGGTGCGCGGGGCGGCTGTGCTGATGCTGCTGGTTGCGGGCGTGCTGCTGGATGCGGCGTACATGCGGCCCGAGGCGCTGCGGTTGCTGCTGGTGGTGGCGGTGTACGTCGGTATCCTGAAGGCGCTGTATTTCGGGACGGTGCCGTACAAGGTGCGGGACTGGACGGACTGGGCGCTGGCGCGGCCGGCGCGGGCGCGGGTGCTGGGCGGGCTGGCGGCGGTGTATGGGGTGGCGCTTTTGGTGGCGGGCACGCAGGTGGGGTAGGCGCGGTGCCTCGGGGAAAGGCGTGGGCCGGGGTGGGGGTGGTGTGCGCTTAATGAGTGGGCGTGAGGGCCGAAGGGAGAGGAGCGGCCCGTGGTGGGCGCGCCTGTGCAACGTTTTGGGGTGTGTGCGTCCATGGCGAACCGTCTTGTTCACGAAAACAGTCTGTATTTGAGGCAGCATGCGGAAAACCCGGTGGACTGGTGGCCGTGGTGCGCGGAGGCGTTTGAGCGTGCACGTGTGGAGGACAAGCCGGTGCTGGTGTCGATCGGGTACTCGTCTTGCCACTGGTGCCACGTGATGGCGCACGAGTCGTTTGAGGATGGGTATATCGCGGACTTGATGAACCGGCACTTCGTGTGCGTGAAGGTGGACCGGGAGGAGCGCCCGGATCTTGACCAGATCTACATGGAGGCGGTGACGATGATCGCGCGGCATGGGGGTTGGCCGCTGAATGTGTTTTGCCTGCCGGACGGGCGGCCGTTTTTCGGGGGGACGTATTTTCCGGCGCAGGACCGGGGGCAGAATGTGGTGCCGTGGCCGCAACTGCTGATGCGGGTGGTGGACTACTACCGGAAGCACCGGGACGAGCTGGTCGAGAACGCGGAAAACATCATCGCCAACCTGGGTGAGTCGAACACGCCGCCGGGGGGCACGGAGGTGGCGCTGCGCAACGAGGCGCTGATCGGGGCGGCTGAGGAGGCGTGCGAGGCGCACGACCCGGAGTGGGGCGGGTTTGGCGGGGCACCGAAATTTCCGCCGGCGATGACGTTGGGGTTGCTGCTGGAGGTGAGGCGGAGCGCGGCGTGCGAGGAGGTGCCGGGGCTGGCGCGGGGGATAGACCGGGTGATGATGACGACGTTGGACGCGATGGCGCGGGGCGGGATCTACGACCAGGTGGGGGGCGGGTTTGCGCGGTACAGCGTGGACCGGGAGTGGCAGATTCCGCACTTCGAAAAGATGCTGTACGACAATGGGCTGTTGCTGGATGTGTACGTCCGGGGGTGGCTGTCGTACCGGGCGCCGTTGTACGCGGCGGTTGTGGAGGAGACGGTGGGGTGGCTGCTGCGGGAGATGCGGGTGCCGGAGGGCGGGTTTGCGGCGTCCATTGACGCGGACAGCGAGGGGATGGAGGGTCGGTATTACGTGTGGAAGCCGGAGGAGGTGCGGGAGGTGCTTGGTGCGGCCGAGGGGGCGCGGTTCTGCGCGGCCTATGGGGTGACGGCGGAGGGGAATTTTGAGCATGGGTTCTCAAACCCGGTGTTGCAGGAAAAGGATTTTGCGAAGCGGCAGGAGCTCGCGGGGCTGCGGGCGAGGCTGCTGGAGGCGCGGGCGCGGCGGGTGGCACCGGCAAAGGACCCGAAGCGGCTGCTGGCGTGGAACAGCCTGGTCATCCGCGGGCTGGCGCGGGCGGGTTTTTACCTTGGGCGGAAGGCGTGGCTGGAGGAGGCGCGCGGGGCGGCGGACTGGTTGTGGGGGGCGCTGCGTTTTGACGGGAACCGCCTGCGGGCGGTGTATTACGAGGGCGGCGCGCGTTTCAATGGTTCGCTTGACGACTATGCGTTCTACGCGGAGGCGTTGCTGGCGCTGGCGGCGGTGGTGGACTGGGTGGAGCCGGGAGCGTCGGCACGGTATGTGGCGCGGGCGCAGACGGTGGCGCGGGTGGTGCAGGAACGCTTTGCGGACGCGAGCGGCGAGCCGGGGTTCTTCTTCACGTCGGACGACCACGAGCAGCTTGTGAGCCGGAAGAAGGAGTGGTGGGACAATGCGATGCCGGCGGGGAATTCCTCGATGGTGCATGTGTTCGGCGCGCTGCATGCGCTTACGGGCGAGGCGTGTTGGGCGCAGGGGGTGGCAAAACTGCGCCGTGCGTATTCGGGGGTGACGGCGCGGGCGCCGCTGGCGGTGAGCCACGCGCTGGCGGGCTTTGCGGCGGAGGCGGTGGGTATCCCGGTGATCACGGTTACAGGGGAGGGTGCGGTGGATCGGCTGCGGGAGGCGCTTGCAGAGCGGCCTTGGCGGTGGGTGTTCCTGCGCGTAGGGGAAGGCCAAGGCACGGGTTACGGGCTTTGCGTGGGCAAGCAATGTCTGGCTCCGGTGGCGGAGGCGCGGGAGGTCGCGGCGTTGGTGTGAGGCGGGGTTTTGGAACGGTGCGGCCGGGTGGTTGTGGACAAGTGGGCTGGGGTTGGCGAAGATGGGTTCGTTATGGACGAGGCGTTCCCGAACCCGATTCTTCCCGGCTTTTTTCCCGACCCGAGCATCTGCCGCGTGGGCGGGGACTTTTTTCTGGCGACGAGCACGTTCGAATATTTCCCGGGGGTGCCGGTGTTTCACTCGCGGGACTTGCGGACTTGGACGCAGCTTGGGCATTGCCTGACGCGGGAGTCGCAACTGCCTCTTGAGGGCGCGCGGAGCAGCGGGGGGATTTTTGCACCGACGCTGCGGCATCACGCGGGGAAGTTCTACATGGTCACAACGAATGTGACGAAGGGGGGGCACTTCATCGTTACGGCGGCGGACCCGCGGGGGCCGTGGTCGGAGCCGGTCTGGGTGAAATGTCCGGGGATCGACCCGGATCTGTTTTTTGATGAGGACGGGTCGGCGTATTTCACGTACCACGCGGGCACGAAGCCCAACTGGGGGGCGTGGCAGGTGCGGATTGATGTGGAAACGGGGGCGGTGCTGAGCCCTGAAAGGCACTTGTGGAGCGGGACGGGGGGCGTCTGGCCCGAGGGGCCTCATATTTTCCGGCGCGGCGAGTATTATTACCTGATGCTGGCGGAGGGGGGCACGGAGTACGGCCACGGCGTGGTTGTCGCGCGTGGGCCGAGCGCGTCCGGGCCGTTTGAGGAATTTTGTCCGCACAACCCGGTGCTGACGCAGGTGGGAAGGCTGTCGGAGCCTGTGCAGGCGACGGGGCACGCGGACTTCGTGGAGGACGCCGAGGGCCGCTGGTGGGCGGTGTTCCTGGGGATCAGGCCGATCGGGCGCCGGCTGTTTTTCCACACCTTGGGGCGCGAGACGTTTCTGGCGCCGGTGGAATGGGTGGGCGGGTGGCCTGTGGTTAACGGGGGCGCGCCGGTGCGGCTCCCGTATGGGCAGGCGGGGGTGTTCGCGGTGACGCCGGGTCCTGTGAAGACGTGGCGGGATGAATTCGAGGGGGGCGAGGTGCGGCTGGAATGGAACTGGCGGCGAAACCCGGTGGCGGGGCACTACGACCGGCAGGCGCGGCCTTCGTGGTGGGGGCTGCGGGGTGCGGAGGCGCCGTTAACGGCGACGCGCGCTTACACGTGGGTGGGGAGGCGGCAGCAGCACTTTGGGTGTCGCGTGGAGACGCTGATGGAGTTCCAGCCGGGGTGCGATGGGGAGGAGGCTGGCCTTTGCGTGCTGATGAATGACGGGCATCACTATGAGGTGGGTGTGGTGCGCGAGGGCGGAGAGCGCGTGGCGTTCGTGCGGCGCGTGATCGACGGGCTTGGGGGTGTGGTGGCGCGGAAGGCGCTGCCAGAGCCGTCGGGACGGGTGAGGCTGGAGATCGTGGGGGAGCCGCAACGCTACACGCTGATGCTGCGGGACGAGACGGGCGCGGTGGTGGTGACGGCCGAGGGGTCTTCAAAATACCTTGCGAAGGAAGTGGCCGGCGGGTTCACGGGGACGTACTTCGGGCTCTACGCGACCGGGAACGGGCGGGAAAGCGACGCGTGGGCGTGGTTCGACTACCTGGAATATACGGTGGTGCCGTCGGTTTGATGCCCGGCTTCGTAGTGTTTTCGTGGATACGAGGGGTGCGCCTGCGGCGGGTGTGGATGCCCCATCCTCGCGTCCGGCGCGGCTGGAAAAGCCAGGCCGCTATGTGCGACAACTTGAAGTTCAACAGGTGCGCTGACGCTGTGGCGAGCGTGGGCGCCCCATCCTCGCGTCCGGCGCGAGTAATGGAATGAAGTGAACGAGTGGACGACTTGAAATGGAACTGCTCTAGAGGGCCGACGGGGATGCTGCGGCGCGGCGTTTCGCCCAGGCGGTATGGATCATGCGAAGGGCGATCGCGGCTGCGACAAGCAAGAGTATCCCGGTGATAACGAGGGTCCAGTTTCCTGAGGCGAGCGAGCCGGTGGCGAGGATGATGCCTGTTGCGCCCAGCATGTTGGGGGGGAGGGAGCCGGGCACGAGGATGCGAAGGGGGATGCCGCCGAGGCTGAGAATGTAGTTTTGGACGATGAGCGGGATGCCTGGCGTGGAGCGGATGAGGAGGGTGGCTTGCCAGTATTGCGCCGGGGAGAACTGGGGGAGGCGGTGGCCGCGCCGTTGGAGCCAGCCCATGAGCGGGCGATGGCAGAGATAGACGGCGAGAATGTGGGAGATGACGTAGCTTTCGACGAAGGCAAAAGCGGTCATGGCGAGGCCGAGCAGGACGCCGTGGATGAGGCCGGCGAGTGCGATGAAGGGCGCGCAGGGCAGGGGGATTGCAAAGACGGCGCCGAGGGTCAGGGCGAAGAGCGCGGGCGGGATGCTGCGGAGGTGATCCTGAAGCAGTCGAACGGCGTCCTGCAGGGCTGCGCCGGCCTCGGCCCGGTGGGGCCAGAGGGCGGCGGCAAGGCCGAGCAAGGCCAAGGCTGCAAGGGCGGCCAGGGCAAGTTGGCGCCTGTTTGGGCGGAAGGCCATGCGCGAGACAGCAGGGGGCGGGGGCGGCGCGCTAGACGATCTCGATTTCGGGCATGGGGAAGATCATTTTGCCGCCGGCGGC
>CAZQIE010000137.1:470-5385 GCA_964593675.1 uncultured Opitutales bacterium | reverse complement strand
GGGGGGGGGTTGGGGGTTAATTTTTTTGGGGGGGGGGGGGGGGGGGTTGACTCGGCTGGGCGGTGCGGGGTAGGGTTTGGGGTCGTTTGACGTGTGGGTGTCGGTGTGTGACGTTGGTGAACAAGCTTTTATCTCGTGCGAAAACCTGAGGAATCGAACCGGGAAGAGGGCGTGGCGGGCGAGGTGTCTGCCGAGGCGCAAAACAGGGTTGTGGAACGTGGGGGTGAGCCTGTCGCGGGTGAGGGGGCGCAGGGGCGGGCGGGTGGTGCCGTGGCACCGGGGTCCGAGGTGGGGGCGCGTGGGGGCGTGGAGGGCGCGTTTGAGTTGGAAAGCGCGGAAGCTGCTGAGGAGGAAGAGCGGGCCGAGGCGGAGGCGTTGGACGCGAATGCGGCGTTTTTGGTGGGTGTGCAGCGGCCGGAGGAGAGCCGGGAGGAGGCGGAGGGGTTGCTTGGGGAGTTGCGCGAGCTGGTGGGGAATGTGGGGTTGAGGATCGCGGGGGAGCGTCTGGTGCGGCTGCGGGAGTCGAACGCACGGTATCTGGTGGGGAGCGGGAAGATGGAGGAGCTGGTGGCGGCGGCGCGTGAGGCGCGCGCGGGGATCGTGGTTTTTGACGAGGAACTGACGCCGGCCCAGCAACGGAACTGGGAAAAGGACTCGGGCCTGACGGTGATCGACCGGCAGGAGGTGATTTTGGATATTTTTGCGCAGCGGGCGCGGACGAAGGAGGCGACGTTGCAGGTGGAGCTTGCGACGCTGGAGTATTCGCTGCCGCGGCTGAAGCGGGCGTGGACGCACCTGAATCGTCAACGGGGCGGCGGTGTGACGCAGCGCGGCGAGGGCGAGACGCAATTGCAGCTGGACCAGCGGATGGTGCGCGAGCGGATAGCGCGGGTGAAGGAGGAGCTTGCGGAGGTGGTGAAGCGGCGCGCGGTGCAGCGGAAGCAGCGGATGAAGGTGCCGCTGCCGACGGCGGCGATCGTGGGCTACACGAACGCGGGCAAGAGCTCTTTGCTGAACCGGTTGACGAATGCGGGGGTGCTGGCGGTGGACAAGCTTTTTGCGACGCTGGACCCGACGACGCGGCGGTTTGAGCTGCCGGGGGGGCAGCCTATCCTGGTGACGGACACGGTGGGTTTTGTGAGGCGCCTGCCGCACCGGCTGGTGGAGGCGTTCAAGGCGACGCTGGAGGAGGCTATTGTATCCGATTTTCTGATACATGTGGTGGATGGCTCGAGCCCGGACGCGGAGCGGCACCTGCAAACGACGCTGGCGGTGTTGCAGGAGCTGGGGGCGGACACGAAGCGGGTGATCACGGTGCTGAACAAGATGGACTTGCAGCCCGACCCGCTGCATGTGGCGGCGGTGAAGTCGCATTACGCGGGGGCGATCCCGCTGAGCACGCGGACGGGCCAGGGGGTGGGCGAGCTGCTGGGGCGGATGGAGGCGATGCTGGAGGACTTTGCGCAGCCGATGGAGCTGCTGATCCCGCACGACCGTTACGACTTGGTGAGCAAGCTGCATGAGGCGGGCGCGGTGCGGCGCGAGGAGGCCCGCGATGACGGGTTCTACGTGCGGGGGAATATCCCGACGCGCTTTGTGGAGCAGATGCGGCCGTTCGCGCTGGGGCGGCGCAGTTAGAGCCGTTTTCCTTTAAGTTGTCGCGTGCGCCGAGGCTGCGGGGACGAGGCACGGGGCGGGGGCGATTTTGTGTTGGCGCGCGGGGCTGGGAAGGGTGCGGCTGGACAGGGGGGCGGCGTGGTGTTCAGAGTCTGGTGTGATGTTCACGCAGCGGTTCAGGTGGAGTTTGGAGGAGAATGCGCTTAGCCGTGCGCTTGCGGCAGCGCGGGCGGGGGGGCGGCGTGTGCTGGACTTGATGGAGAGCAATCCGACGCGCGCGGGGTTGCCGTATGCGGAGGCGGAGGTGCGTGCGGCGCTGGGGCAGGCGGGGGTGCTGCGGTATGCGCCGGAGCCGCGCGGGATGCGGGAGGCGCGGGAGGCGGTGGCGGGGTATTACCGGGAGCGCGGGGTTGCCGGGGCGACGGCGGAGGCGGTGCATGTGGCGGCGAGCACGAGCGAGTTGTATGGGTGGCTGTTCAAGCTGCTGGCGGACCCGGGGGACGGGGTGCTGGTGCCGCGTCCGTCATACCCGCTGCTGGAGTTTTTGGGGTCGCTGGAGTGTCTGGAGGTGGGCTCGTATGGGCTGGAGTTTGTGGCGGGGTCGGGCTGGCATGTGGATGAGCATGCGCTGGAGCGGGCGGTGACGGGGCGGACGCGGGCGGTGGTGGCGGTGTCGCCGAACAACCCGACGGGGTCGTGTGTGGGTGCGGGTGGGCTGGCTGTGCTGAACCGGGTGTGCGCGCGGCATGGGGTGGTGCTGATTGTGGACGAGGTGTTTCTGGACTTTCCGGCGGCGGGGGTGGGGGCGTTGGGGTCGGTGGCCGGGAATGAGGGGGTGCTGACGTTTGCGCTGGGGGGCTTGTCGAAGGCGGCGTGCCTGCCGCAGGTGAAGCTGGGCTGGGTGTATACGTCGGGGCCGGAGGGGCTGCGGCGGGAGGCGATGACGCGGCTGGACTTTATTGCGGAGAAGTATTTGTCCGCGGGCACGCCGGAGCAGCTTGCGGCGGGGCGGTTGCTGGCGGGGGCCGGGGCGCTGCGGGAGGCGGTGTGCGGGCGTCTGGACCGGAATGAGCGGGTGCTGCGGGAGGCTGTGGTGGGGATGCCGTGGCTGGAGGTTTTGCCGCGGGAGGGCGGGTGGTATGCGGTGCTGCGGGCGCCGCGGCGGTTTGGGGAGGAGCGTGTGGCGCTGGAGCTTTTGGAGGACGCGGGCGTGCATGTGCACCCGGGGTTTTTCTACGACTTCGAGGTGCCGGGGCACTTCGTGCTCAGCCTGCTGACGCCGCCGGAGGTGTGGGATGCGGGGGTGCCGGAGTTGCTGGCGCGGCTGCGGGACTGATGTTTACGGGCGGTGTGCGGGCGAGTCTGGGCCGAGGGCCGGCGCAAGGCGGGGGGTGGTGCGGGCGGTGGGGGTGGGTGCTGTGTATCCGGGGGCTGGATACAGGGCCGGTTGGCTTGAACGGGGTCCTGCGCTACCTGTGGCGGCCGTGGCGGATGATGTCCCAGATGATGTAGATGCCGAGGAAGGCGGAGAATTTGAAGCCGAGGATGCCGAGGACGGGGTAGCCCCAGAGTTTGGGTTCGACGCCGGTGGTGATGATGAGGGAGGAGCCGATGAGGAGGGCGCCGATGATGACGCCGATGGTGAGGCGTGAGGCGGACTGGTCGATGGTTTCGCGCATCGCGTAGAGTCCTTCATGGCGGATGCGGATGCCGATTTCGCCTTCTTCGAGGGTGCGGAGGATGCGCTGGATGGTGCCGGGGAGTTCGCGGAGGTGTGCGAGGGTGGCGCGGGCGGTCCAATAGGTGGAGCGTGCGACGGAGCGTGGGCTCCAGCGTTCGACGCTGAGGCGGCGGAGGAAGGGGCCGGAGACGGTGCGGATGTCGAACTGGGGGTCGAGGGTCTTGGCGGCTTCTTCGATGGAGACGATGGCTTTGGCGAGGAGGGCGTAGTCGCGGGCGAGGTAGATGCCGTTGGAGCCGAAGACAAAGAGGAGGTCGAGGAGGACGCGGCCTGCGGCGGCGCTTTCGGCGTGGAAGTCGGGGTATTTGCGCAGGACGAAGGAGACGTCTTTTTCGAGTTTGGTGTGGTCGATGCGGGTTTTGCCGAGGGCGTTGGTGAGGGCGACCTGGACGACTTTTTCGGCGTCTTGGCGGGAGATGGCGGAGAAGAGGTCGGCGAGGAAGTAGCGCATGTTGCGCGTGAGCTGGCCGATGAGTCCCCAGTCGATGAAGCAGAGGCGGTTGTCGGAGGTGATGAGGATGTTGCCGGTATGGGGGTCTGCGTGGAAGAAGCCGGCGATGACGATCTGGTGGAAGACGGAGTTGCCGCCGGAGAGGGCGATGGCGCGGCGTTCTTCTTCGGGGAGGTCGACTTTTTCGGGGGCCTTGCCGCCGATCCACTCGACGACGAGCATGCGGCGGGTGGTGTATTCTTCGACGACGACGGGGGCGAAGACGCGCTCGGGGTAGGGGTTGATGGAGTTGAAGTAGATGGCGTTGCGGGCCTCGATGGTGAAGTCGAGCTCGCGGAGCATGCCGGCGCCGGTTTCTTCGACGACGGCGGGGATGTCGAAGGGGCGCAGGTCGGGGATGCGGTCGTGCATCTGGCGGGCGAACCAGCCGATGATTTCGAGGTCGGACTTGATGGCGCCCTGGATGTTGGGGCGTTGGAGTTTTACGGCGACTTCGCGGCCGTCTTTGATGAGGCGGGCGCGGTAGACTTGGCCGAGGGAGCCGCAGGCGACGGGGGTGGGGTCGAAGTCGACGAAGTGCTCCGATACGTCACCTTTGAGCTCGTTGGTGAGGACGGCGCTCATTTGTTCCCAGGGGACGGGGCGGACCTGGGAGCGGAGTTTTTTGAGTTCGTCGATGAGGCCTTCGGGGAGGACGTCGGCGCGGGAGGAGATGACTTGGCCGAATTTGACGAAGGTGGGGCCAAGTTCCTCGAAGGTGACGCGCACGCGCTGCCAGAGGGTGATTTTCTCGGACCGGAGGGGGATGATCCGGGTCACCCAGGCGTGCGGGACGCCGACTTGCCGCAGGAACTCGAGGAAGCCGTTTCGGACGAGGACGGTGATGATTTCCTTGGCCCGGACGGCGTTCGAGAGCAGGAGGAAGGGCTTCAAGAGGGGGTGCTGGAGGGGCCGCTACAGGGGGGGATGGGGTTCTGGGCGGCGACCTGAAGCTCGAGTCTGCGCACGCGTTCTTCGAGGGCGGCGAGTTCCTGGCGGTTGGCGAGGTTCGCTTTTTTCATGAGGTCGGCGAACATGCCGCTCATTTGCTCCTGTGCTTTTTCGAA
>CAZQIE010000137.1:0-460 GCA_964593675.1 uncultured Opitutales bacterium | reverse complement strand
TGCTTTTTTTTTTTTTTTTTTGCCTTCCTCCATGATCTTGTCCGCCACTTGGCGGGCTTCCGGGGCGGAAAGCTTACCTTTCTGAACGAGGTCGTTCAGGAGGGACTCGACTTTCTCGCGGGTGACTACTGCGGCGCCGATGCCGGCGTACATCCCTTTTTTGAAGAAGTCCATCATGGCAACGGAACCAATTACACGGGGGCGTCAACAAAGACAAATTGTTTCGCCGTTTAGGTGGGGTTGCCCCGGGCGGCGGGGGCGGAAAAAGGCGCCGGTGAACCTGCGACAATTGGAGGTGCCCTCAGATCCTACGCACCTGAGCCCTACGCCAATGGCGGGCCCAGGTGGGAGCGGCAGCCGTATTATTATACGGGGCGGCGGGGGAGGTCAAGGTTGGTGGGCGCCCCAGCGGTGCGCGGGCGCGGGCGTGAGGGTGGCTGCAACCGGGGGCGGCAGCTTG
>CAZQIE010000136.1:0-5577 GCA_964593675.1 uncultured Opitutales bacterium | reverse complement strand
TCGGCCCCTCCTGCGCCCAGGCCACCTACGAAAACACCCACGGCGCCCGCGGAATCGCCTCCTGAGCGCCCCCCCTCGCCCACGTGCCCACATGAACTTCCACCGCAAAAACGGCCGGGACTGGGCCCCCGCCTGCGGCGCCTGCTGCACCCGCCTCGAAAACTTCGGCGTCCCCCTCGGCGGCAAACTCGTCGTCGAAGACGTCAACCTGCACCTCCACTGCGGCCAGCTTACCGTCCTCATCGGCCCGAACGGCGCCGGCAAAACCAGCCTCCTCCGCGGCATCCTCGGAGACCTCCCCCATACCGGCGCACTCCACTTCATGGACTTCGCCCATCGCCGCCCCGACGCCCCCCTCATCGGCTACGTCCCCCAAAAACTCGACTTCGACCGCGCCTCCCCCGTCAGCGTCCTCGACCTCTTTTCCGCAGCCCTCGGCCCGCGCCCCGTCTTCCTCCGCTCCTCCAAGACCGTCCGCGAAGCCGCCCACCGCAGCCTCGACGCCGTCGACGCCCTCTCCCTCGCCCAGCGCACCCTCGGCGAACTCTCCGGCGGCGAACTCCAACGCGTCCTCCTCGCCCTCTCCCTCGCTCCCGTCCCCGACATCCTCCTCCTTGACGAGCCCGTCACCGGCCTCGACGCCAGCGGCATCGAACGCTTCTACCGCACCGTCTCCAGCCTCCGCGAAAAATTCGACCTCGCCATCCTCATGGTCTCCCATGACGTCGCCGCCGCCGCCCGCTTCGCCGACAGGCTGGTCTTCCTCAACCGCACCGTCATTTGCGCCGGCCCCTCCGCCGACGTCCTCCGCGACAACCGCGTCCGCCGCGCCCTCGGGCTTGACCTCCCTTCCCAGGACGGCCCCGCCCCAAACGCCCCGTAACCACTTTTTGAATACACGATGATGGAAGCCTGGCGCAACGCCGTCCAGCTCCTCCCCTGGGAGTGGGCCACCTTCGAGTTCATGCAGAACGCGCTCCTCGCCGTCCTGCTCGTCTCACCCCTGTACGCCCTCCTCGGCGCCCTCGTCGTGAACAACCGCATGGCGTTCTTCTCCGACTGCATCGGACACGGCGCCTTCACCGGCCTCGCCCTCGGCGTCCTCCTCGGCATCGGCCGCCCCCTCTGGGCCATGGTCGCCTTCGCCGCCCTCCTCGCCGCCGCCATCACGTGGTTCATGCGCCGCAGCCGTGTCTCCCCCGACACCATCATCAGCATCTTCATGTCCTTTACGGTCTCCCTCGGCGTCGTCCTTCTCTCCCGCGACGGCGCCTTCGCCCGCTACACCCCCTACCTCGTCGGCGACCTCCTCAGCATCACCCCCGCGGAAATTGCCGGCATCTTCGGCATGCTCCTCATCGTCGCCCTCCTCTACGCCCTCTTCTTCAACCGCCTCCTCCTCGTCAGCCTCAACTCCACCCTCGCCCTCAGCCGCGGCGTCCCCGTTGCCGCCGTCCAGACCGTTTTCGCCGTGCTCGTTGCCGTCGCCGTCACCCTCAACATCCGCTGGGTCGGCATCCTCCTCGTCAACGCCCTCCTCATCCTCCCCGCCGCCGCCGCGCGCAACCTCGCCCGAAACTCACGCCAATACGTCTGGGGCGCCGTCTCTCTCGGCCTCCTCTGCGGCGTCTCCGGCCTCCTCGCCTCCTACTACTTCTCCACCGCCACCGGCGCCACCATCGTCCTCATTGCGGCCTGCGTCTTCGCCCTCACCACCGCCATGCGGGAGTGGCCACGCGGCCACCGCGCCGCCGCCCGCACACTCCGCGGCGTCTTCACCTGGCGGCCCGGCCGCAGACCCTGAAACCCCACCCGCGGCCCCAGCGCCCAGGCCCCCCTGTAAGCCGTGCCTACGCCGCGTCGCCCGCCGACCCGGCCGCGTCGCCCTCCACCAGCACGCTCAATTCCCGCGCCACCGTGACCACCGAGTTCGCCGTCGCGTTGAGGTCCTTCGCCACCGTCGCCGCGCTCTCCGCCGTCGACACATTTTCCTGCGTCATGGCGCTGATGTCCACAAGCGCCGCACGGATCTGCTCCACGCTCTGCACCTGGTTCTCCGAACTCGACGCAATCCGCGTAACAATATCCGAAGCGCTCCGCGTCCCCTCCGCCACCTCCCGGAAACTCGTGCACGTCTGGCTCACCATCGCGTTCCCGCGCGTGATCCGCTCAGCCGACTCCGTCAGGATCGCCGACGTCGACTTCGCCGCCTCCGCAGCCCGCTGCGCCAACGCCCGCACCTCTCCCGCCACCACCGCAAACCCCGCGCCGCTTTCACCCGCCCGCGCCGCCTCCACTGCGGCATTCAACGCCAGGATGTTCGTCTGGAACGCGATCTCGTCGATCGTCTTCACGATCTTCTGCGTCTCCTCTCCCGCCCGCGCCAACTCACGGATGTGCGCCGCTAGCTCATCAACCGCCTTCGACGCCGTACCCGCGGCCTGACTCGACCCCTGGATCAAATCCCGCGCCCGCGACGCCAGCTCACTGTTCTCCCGGCTCGCCACCGCAATCATCCCAAGCGATGACTCCGTTTCCTCCACCGCCGCCGCCTGCTTTGTCGCGCCGTCCGCCAGTGACGTGCTCGTGTGCCCCAGCTCGTCCACATTCGCCAGACTGCTCGCCGACGCCTTCGAAAGCCGTGAACTCATGTCTTGCAACGGCCTCACCAGGCCCCGCCGCAAATACGCATACAGCGCCGCAAGCGACACCACCAGCAAGCCCGCCAGCACCGCCACCAGCAGTCGCCCAAACTCCCTGGCCTCCGCCTCCGCACGTTCCTTCGCCAGCTCCGTCACCGCCCTCTGCATTCGCGCCGAAGCCTCCCGGTTCCGCTCGCTCAACAGCGCCTGCCTCTGCCCAATCTCCACAAACAGCCGGTGCACCTCGTCCAGCGACGTCAGCCCATCCAGGCTCACCTGCCACTCCAGCTGCAAATACGCAAAAGAAGTCTTCCTCACCGTCCGGTACGCCTTGATGTCCTTTGCCTCAGCCTGTCGCGTGCCTGCCTCGATCACCTCTGACGCCTTCGGGTTCGGGCTGATCGCGCACCGCACCCACTTCACCGCCTTGCGCTCCGCCACCTCCTTCTTCGCCCGTTCCAGAAGCCCGTCCACGTCAAACGACTCCGCCAGCGGAAACATCTCGTTCACAGCCGCCTCAATCAGAGCCGTGTACGCCTCGTCGTAAAGCCCGAGCACCACACGCCGCGCCTGCTCATCCGCCTGCCCCAGCGCCTTCTCCACCGCTCCCGCCTGCGCCTCCAGCTCCGCCCCGCGCGCACCCTCCTGCTCCGATACCAACCGCGTCACCCCGGACATCGCGGCCCCGAAGCTGCCCGAAAACAGCATCGACATCAGCAACACGAGCAAGCCGAAGACTGCCGCCTGAACGACAGCCACACCCAGGACCAGCCTCAAGGTGATACCTCGCTTCATGTTACTTCTGGAACTGGTAGTCCGCCAGACTCAGCTTTGCCTTCCCCGCCAGCGCTGCCGTAAACGCCAGCCCGTCCGCCGGAAATTCCCTCACCGACTTCACCCCCATCACATCCGCACACTTCGTCGCCGCCAGCTTCAACATCCCCCGTTGCTCCAGCGAAACCGCCTTCGACGCCGTCAGCACATTGTCCGGATTCTTTTCCTCCGAAATCCCCGCTATCGGCGTCGCCGCAAGCTTCGGAAACTTGTCCTTGTTCGCCTCCCACCACCAGTTCTTCACAAACGCCGCCTTCGCCTTCCCCGACATCACCGCCGAACACGCCGCATTGTGGTTCGCCACCGGCACCGACGCTTTTCCCCCCGTCGCCGCCTTCGCGCACACCTCCCCCGACGTCGCCCCCGCCGCATACGCCACCTCCGTCGGCGCCTCAAACAACACCTTCTGCGCCGTCTCGCCCGCCAAGGCTACACATACCCCCCCGTAAAGCTCCTTACCATCCACGCCCTGCACCAGCGGCGTGCCCGCGTTCCTCGCCGCAATCACCGCCTGCACAAACGAACCCGCATACGTCAACGCCGGCTCTCCACTCTGCATCGCATCAATAATCTGCGGGTAACTCTCCGCAATCCGGGGCCGAACCTCCAACCCCGACTCCTTCGAAAGCGCGTCCGCAATCGCCTTTGCCTGCGACGCCTTTGAACGCCACTCCGGCGGAAACCAGCACGTTATCGGCGCGGCCACCGCGCACACAGCCATGCAAAACAAACCAACCACACCAGCGAGCAACGATCTCATGATGAGAGGGGGGTTATCGTTTTACGGAAGCTGAACGGATGAACGGCGCCACCCACCTTCAGCAACCAGACAAAGGTGTATCGCCCAGGAGATTAGAAAAGAAAATCCACCCCATCAAACCCGGTTTCCCATACTTTTACACAAAATATGACACTAAACCAGTTTCCCACTAAGCCAGAGCCCCTTGGCCACCCCCTCCCAGCCAATCCCGCCCCGTCCACCCATTTTTTCAGCACCCGCGCAAAAAGCTTGGGTTTCCACGCCCGGACCCCATAGATGGCCACACCATGGATCCGGACAAAATGGAGCTGCTGCGCGCTGGCCTCATCCAGTACCTCATCGTGCTGGTCTCAATCGTCCTCCACGAGTGGGGCCACGCCTTCATGGCCGACCGCGTCGGCGACCCCCTTCCCCGCATGCAAGGCCGCGTCACCCTCAACCCCGTCGCCCATATCGACCTCCTCGGCACCGTCCTCATCCCACTCATCCCCCTGCTCATCGCCGTCAGCGGCGGAGCCATGGGCTTTGCGCTCATCGGCTGGGGAAAGCCCGTCCAGATCTCCCTCCCCAACCCCAAAACCCGCGTCCGTGACGACATCCTCATCACCGCCGCCGGCCCCGGCGTAAACGTCGTCCTCGCCCTCCTCTGCTCCATCGCCATCGGCCTCAGCGTCCGCTTCGCACCCCAGTTCGTCGACCTCTTCGCACTCGGCCTCATCATCAACATCGGCCTCGCCGTCTTTAACCTCATCCCCATTCCCCCCCTCGACGGCTCCCACTTCGCCCGCCACGCCGTCCGCATGAGCGACGAAACCTACTACAACCTCGCCCGTTACGGCGGCATCATCCTCCTTATCCTCATCAACTGGCGCGCCTTCCGCGAACTCATGCATTACGCCATCACCCTCGCCGCCACCCCCTTCGCAGAACTCGCCCGCCTCGTCGCAGGCCTCTAGCGCGCTTCCGCTTAAAGACGTCGCACCTACCGGACCTCCCTTTTCGCCCGCGCCCACGCGAGGGTGGGGCGTCCCTGCCGCCCTGGCCCGCACGCCGAGCCTTGCAGCCGGAAAGAATCGGCCCGCTCACCCCGTGCGCAACTCCCCCGCGCACGCACTTCCCCCAGGAAAATCAAAAGGCCCGTAACTCGTCAGAGCTACGGGCCTCAAGAAAGTGGCGTCCCCTAGGGGATTCGAACCCCTGTTCTAGGAATGAAAATCCTATGTCCTAGACCGGGCTAGACGAAGGGGACAATCCAAAGAAAGAGCGGAACGCTATCGCTTGCCCCCACCGGATCAAGCCTTTTTTTTCCGATTCTTCATGCCCGCGCCCATCACCCGTCAA
>CAZQIE010000135.1:0-5657 GCA_964593675.1 uncultured Opitutales bacterium | reverse complement strand
CTACCTCGCCTCCGCCCTCCTGTGGCTGTAACCCATATGTCGATTGGCCCTAGTTGGCGAACCGGAAGAGCGCGACGTCCCCGTCCTTGAACAGGTAGTCCTTGCCCTCAAGACGGTATTTGCCCGCTTCCCGCGCGGCCGCCACGCTCCCAGCGGTCATCAGGTCCGTGTAGGAAACAACTTCGGCCTTGATGAAGCCCTTTTCAAAGTCTGTGTGGATGACACCTGCGCACTGGGGCGCGGTCATGCCCTTGCGGAACGTCCACGCCCGCACTTCCTTTTCGCCGGCTGTAAAGTAGGACGCCAGGCCCAGCAGCGTGTAGGTCTCGCGGATGAGCTGCGACACCCCGCTGTCCGTCACGCCAAGTTCCTTCATGTAACCGACAGCTTCTTCGGCGGAGAGGTCCGCGAGTTCGGCTTCGAGCTTGCCGCAGATCATGCAACTGCCCGCGCCGTGGTGCTTGGCCACGTAGTCGCGCACCTTCGCCACGTAGGCGTTTCCTTCGGGCTTGGAAAGGTCCTGTTCGCCCACGTTGCAGGCGTAGATCACGGGCTTTGCGGAAAGCAGGAAGTACGAGCGCAGGCGCGGCAGCTCCTCTTCCTTGGCCTCGAAAAGGTTCGCCGGCTTGCCCTGGTTCAGGTGGGCGACGACCCGTTCCAGCAGCGCCACGTTGGCGATCGCGTCCTTGTCCTGGCCCTTCGCCTTCTTCTGATTCCGGTCGAGCTGCGTTTCCGCCGACTGCAGGTCCGCAAGGATGAGCTCGGTCGTGATGACCTCGATATCCCGCACCGGGTCCACCGCACCCATATTGTGGACCACGTCGGTGTCCTCAAAGCAGCGCACCACATGCACGATGGCGTCGACCTCGCGGATGTTGGCGAGGAACTTGTTGCCCAGGCCTTCGCCCTTGCTCGCGCCGGCCACCAGCCCCGCGATATCTACAAACTCAATGGCCGCAGGTATGATCTTCTGTGTCTTGGCGATCTTCGACAACGGCTCAAGCCGGCTGTCCGGCACTTCCACGACGCCCACGTTCGGCTCGATCGTGCAGAACGGGTAGTTCGCGGCCTCCGCCTTGCGGGAGCGGGTCAGGGCGTTAAAGAGCGTGCTCTTGCCCACGTTGGGCAAACCTACGATGCCAGCTTTAAGCATAAAAACGACTAGCTATTGCGGCCGACAGCCCCCCTGTCAACGCCCGTCCCCAGGCCTGTGTGGGCGCAGCCGCGCGTGCGCAAAAAAAGAAAAGCCCGCCGCGGCCAAAACCGGGGCGGGCTGAAAAGGGCTACCTCGCTATTAACCAACGTTTGGCAGGAGGCGGAACGCCGCGATCATGACGAGCGTCGGCGTCAGCGCACCAACGGCGAGCCACAGGGGCGAGACGCCGTTCGAGAAGTAGCGCTGCAGGATGCTCTGACCGGCAGGGTTCGGCGCATTCGCGATCACGGTCAGGCCACCGCCCGTCACCGCGCCCGCGATTACCGCGTTCTGCAAACTCTGGTTCGTCATGAACTCGGGCACCTGAGAGCAGAGGTAAGTGATTGCCGCGTTGTCGTTGAACGAGGTCAGGATCGTCGCGCCCATGTAGAGGGCGAACTCACCAAGGCTCGTCAGCACGGGCTGTAGCCACCAGTTCTGCATCCCGCCGAACACCACGAGCCCGGACAGGAAGAACCCGACGAGCAGCGGCCCGCGGATCTGGAGGTCATACTGGTGGTGTGACGTCGCCGTGGTGAAGGCCAGGAAGAACAGGAACCCGCCGAGGAAAAGGGCGGGGTGGTGGAGGTTAAGCACCGTCCAGCCCAGGAAGAATACGTGGACCGCGCTGATCCAGGCCGGCACGCTCGGGTCCTGCTGCGCATCGCCGCCATGGCGGCCCGGGCTCTGCGCCTTTTCCTTCAGCGCCGCAAATTCCTTCCTGAACACGATCCAGTAGATCACGTTCGAAACGATGATACCGGCAAACGCCTTGTAGCCGAAATGGGTTGCCATAAACGGGGTCGTCAGTTTCCAGACCGACGCCACCATGATAACCGGGGGTGCCGCGAAGTGGGTGAGGACGCCGCCAACGGACACATTGACGAAAAGCAGGCCGATGGTGGCGTACTTCAGGCGCGACGAGGGCTCCAGTTCGTAGAATTGGCGGCCCAGGAGCAGTGCGGCGATTGTCATGGCCGCGGGCTCGGTGATAAGGGAGGCCAGCAGGGGACCGACGGTCAGGATCGAGAACCACCAGGCAGCAGGCGTGCTCTTGCCCACCTGTGCCGCGACCTTCAGGCAGGACTCCGCGAGCTTCACCACAGGGCGCGTGCCCGCAACGCTCATGATAACGATCACGAACAGCGGCTCCACAAAGCTGACGCCACGGTCGATGTAACCCGTTACCGCATCCCACCCATAAAACAGGCTGAGACCCACCAGCAGCGGGATGCACCACGCGCCGAAGACCGCTTCCACCTCACCCAGCAGGTGCAGGATCGTCGCCACGAAAGATACCTGCTCCTTTCCGTCCACACCCGTGGACTTCCCCGCCTTCTCCAGCCGCTTCTTGTGGCGCACCTCGGCCGCGTGCGCCCATTCCCGGAAATAGCCGGCCACAAACGTGTGCAGGATGGCCAGCAGGAACAACACGGACGCGATCAGGTTGAAGGGTGCGACTTGCACGCGGTGCACAAGCTTGTCCCAAAGGGAGGTCACCCCGGCGTCATTGTAGCTCTCCAGCGGGAGTGGGAAGGGAGTTGCGGCAGCCGCCGAATCTCCGGATGCGAAGACGTAAACACTGCTCAGGCAAAGAAGCAGGGTGGGGAAGAGGATACGAACCAGCCGGTTTTTCATTTGCAGATTGGGAAAGCGTGATCTTCAAACGATTTCCGGAACCGCACGCAAGCTCGCCCCCCGTCCTATTAGGCAGGCTGCTTCCCCGCTTCTGCCCTGCTTCTCACGCTCACACCGTGAGGACACCCTGTAAATTCAGAGGCAGGGGAGCCAACTCTTGGTCTGAACGAAAAAAAAGGCTATTCGGGGCTTGACCGCGTGAAAAAGGCCACTTTAATTGCCCTCTCTTTTTCATTGCCTGGTGGTGTAACGGTAGCACAACTGACTCTGACTCAGTTTGTCATGGTTCGAATCCATGCCGGGCAACCAATTTCCGAATTAGACCGGCCTCAAAGCCGGTTTTTTTGTGCCCGGACGGACAACCCCAGCCCCCCCTTCCGCCCGTTCACTTGCCCGCGGTCATCAGTATTTCCGCACCCAGAAAAACATCACGAGCGTGAGAAGCACCGCATAGGCAGCGGTCACGCCCATCGCAAGGAGTGCGGCATGGGCGCCGCCTCCAAACGTCAGGAAGAACCCCGACAGCAAGCCGGACCCTCCCAGAAGGAGCACGATGTAATCGCGCAGGCGGCGCGGGCCCTTCACGGCGCGCTTATGCACGGACGGGTCAACGAGGTCCTCGAGCGCCGGCTCCGCGTCCACGGGCTCAGTCCACGTTTCCTCATCGTCCAGGACCTGAGCCTCAAGGGGCCTCCCTCCGTCTGCTTTGGAAGATGTCGTTGTCGTGGATGCGGATGCGGGTTTTTCGGTGGGCACACCAAACAGCGCCGCGTGCAAGGCTGGGAGGTCGCGCAGAGGGACCCAGTTTGGATCGCCGGGCGACGCGATCAGGCTGGACGGCTTCACGGCGCGCACTTCCACGAGTTCCCGAAGCGTCGCGACGTCGAAGGGCCCCATGGGCTTCTTCGTATGCTCCTCAAGAATCAGGTACCTCTTGGACTCCGGCACGGTTGGGCGCCTGGGTTAACCGTGCTGCGGTGACACCGCTTGGCCCGCGGGATGATCAACGGGTGCTGCCTTGAGCACGGCTTGGGTCTGCGCCGAAGCGGTGACCTGGGCCAGATGTTTGAGCACGTCCGTGGCATCGCCTTTCAGGAGCAACACGCGCTCGTCCTGGAACAGCTTGTTTTGAAGGCCGGAATATCCGGCGCCTGTTCCGCGTTTCACCGCGACGATCCGTTCCGCGCGAAAAACTTCAACAACGGGGAGGTTTTGGAGAGGGCCGCTTTGGCCCGCAGCGCCCGCATTCACGATGTCGCTGGCACCGATCACCAACGCCACATCCGTTTCAGCCCACGCGATGTCCTCCGGACGTTTGATCCGGTCGTAGCCGACGCCCGCGCCAGCGAGCAGGTGCAGCATATGTCCGGGAATGCGCCCTGCGCTTGCGTGTACGACGTAGTTCACGGCGCACCCGTTGCCTTCCAGGTGTTCAACGAGCTCCGTCAGCGCGCTTTGCGCCTGTGCTGCGCCGAACCCGTAGCCCGGCACGATCACGAGCTGCTTCGCGTTTCTCAGCACATTTCCAGCCTGAAGGAAACGCAGCTCGTTGGCCCGAATTTCCGCTCTCTGCTTCGCCGTTCGCAGGAAGTATGAGCAGACGGCTCCGACGATCAGCAGGACGACTATACCAATAAAAAGCATGAGCAGGAGCGGGGTAATCGAGGTCTCGATCTCCATATCACGTCGGCGCGACAGTTCAACCTCGGGCGCGTCCTTCGTGCGTGAGCAGGCAATGCTTCAGCACAGGATCGCCGGTTTCAAGGGTGAACCGACCCTCTTCCCGGTTCCAGTATTTTTCAACAAAGCCTACAACACAGCGGCTAAAAAGTTCGCTCGCGTCGCTCGGGACGCGGTTTTCGGGGTGGGGCAGGCCAAGCAACCGCACATCCTGCCGGTTCGTCACCTCCTGGTCGGCCTTCGAGCCTTCCACGTTTCCGCCAGACTCCATGCCCATGTCCACGACCAGCGTCCCGGGCCGCATGGCGGTCAACATGTCCTGCGTAATGAGCACGGGAGCCCGCTTTCCCGGTGTTGCGGCGCAGACAAGCACGGCATCGGCTCGACCGAGCAGCGGGGCCAGCCTTTCTCGGGCGATACGGAGCTGGTTTGCCGAAAGATCCGCTCCGGCCAAGCCTGCCGCTTCTGAAATATCCAGCCGCACAAACGCGGCGCCCACCGAATGAAATTCCCGTTCCGCCTCGGGATAAATGTCCGTGGCCTCGACCACCGCGCCAAAGCGCCGTGCAATGGCCGCCGCCTGGAGGCCCGTCCAACGCCCCCCGACGATCAAAAACCGGGAAGGCGGCAAGTCGCCTGCGGGCGTCATCAGCAGCGGGAGGGTCTTGTTGAGGCGCTCGGCTGCCTTCACCACACCGAAATACCCGGCCAGCGCGGCCTGGCAGGCCAGCACATCAAACGTGCGCGACTGCGGGTGCGGCGGGACAAGCTCCAAGGCGATCGTGCTGACTTTTGCCGACGCAAGCGCCTGCACCAGCCCCCCTTCCGTCCCTTCATTTACAAGCGTGAGCAGCACCGCGCCCGGCTTGTGCATCGAAGCCTCCCGCGTGTGCGGACGGCGAACGCGGAACACAACGTCCGCCCGACTCGTTGCGCCCTGCAGGTCGGTTACCAGCTCCGCGCCAGCCCCGATGTAGTCGAGGTCCGTGAACGAACTCCGCAGACCCAGGCCGCTCTCCACCAGCACGCCGAAGCCAAGCTGCCTCAGTCGGGCAACGCCTTCGGGCGTCAAGGCCACACGGCATTCCGCGGCGTCGAGTTCGCGCGGGACAAAAGCGATCTTCATAGGGGTTGACGGTGCTGA
>CAZQIE010000134.1:0-5797 GCA_964593675.1 uncultured Opitutales bacterium | reverse complement strand
ACCTCGCCTCCGCCCTCCTGTGGCTGTAACCCATATGTCGATTGGCCCTAGGGGAACGGCCTGCTGCGTGCATTACGCAAGACCCTGGCGAGGCCGGTGGGGGTCCCTCGTGCAGAAGGCACGGGCTTTTTACGGCAGAGATTTTTGCGCGTGCGGAGCAGGATGTCAGGATGCACCCGGCGGGGTCAGCCGCAGCCAGTTGAGGCGGGGCCGTGAAAAGGAGGCTTTGTGGGTCGCACGCGGCCCCCCCCTGGAGGCGAGGCTCAGGGCAAACGCGGCGAAAAGTGTCATCCGGCCCGGCAGGAATTGCCGGGCGAGTTTAGGTGGGCGCGTTGCGGGGCGGGGCGTTCTTTGCGGGCGATGCCGCGGACGCGGCGGCGGGGAGGCTGGGGTTTTAAAGCAGTTCCTTTTCAAGTTGTCGCTTGCGCCGACGCGGCGGCGACCACGCACCGCGTGGGCCGATACTTTCCGGGTGCACGGCACGGAATGCGGCCCGTGGGGGTTCCGGACGCCCCATCCTCGCGCCGTCGCGGGCGAAAGAGTGAGCTCAGGAGCCGCAACACCTTTAAATAGAAGCGCTGTGGCGCGGCCCGCGCTTCGCCAACGGTGCAGGGGACGGACGGCGTCTGTATCGGGAGGGCCTAAAAAAGAGCGAGGGCGGAGAATGAATCTCCGCCCTCGGATGCCTGGGGATTGGGAGTGTGAATGCGGGCTTTAGCCGAGGAGTCGTAGGACCCCCTGGGCCTGTTGCGAGGCCAGGGACAGCGATTGGACACCGAGTTGGTTCGCCGTCTGGAGGGCGAGGAGGTTTGCGCCTTCCTCGTTGAGGTCCGCGAGCGTCAGCTTATCCGCGCCTTCTTGCAGGACGTTTACGAAGGACTTGGTGAAGTCCTGGCGGATGGTGACGACGTTCAGGTTAACGTTGAGGTTCTTGGACTGGTTGATCAGCTCCTCGTCGAAGGTTTCAATGGCCTGGAGGAGGATACCGAGGTCCGTGCGGTAAGTGGCTGCGCCGAAGTCGACGGTGTTGGTGGCGTTCGTCGTCGAGACAGAACGGATGTTCGTGCCAGCGACGGCCGTCTTACCGGTGCTGCTTTGGCGTGCGGAAAGGATGATGGCGGCGCCGCTCGTCGTGGTGCCCGAACCGGTGTAAACCGTGAGGGCGGAGCCTTCCCCTGCGGCCAAGGGCCCTTGCAGGTTGAAGCCTTGCACCGTCAACGTGGACTCATTGTAAGTCTCGTTGAACTGCACCGTCATGGACTGACCGGCAGTGGTGCGGTCGGCCGTGCTGGCGAGGCTGCCTTCCTGCAGGAGGTTCGTGCCGCTGTAGGAAGCGTCCTTGGCGATCGTGTTGATCTGGACGATCAGGCTGTTGTAGCGCTTGGCAAGCTCGTAGCGCTGGGTCGTGGTGTTCTGCGACAGGGCTTCGTTGACGACACCTTTCAGAGCGCCAATGACGCTGCGGATGGACTTGATGCCGTTGTCAGCCGCCTTAACCGTGCTGATGGCCTGACCCATGCTGTCCAAGCGGGCACCGAGGCCGGTGGAGCGGTCAGTCAGGTTCGCGGCAGAGAAGAAGTTGGTAGGATTGTCGACCGGCGAGTTGACCTTCTTGCCGGACGAGAGCCTTTCTGTGGTCCGGCTCAGGAGAGAGGTGGTCTCCTGGAGAGAGACGAGGTTTGAGCGGATTCCCGCTGAGAGAGAGATGCCAGCCATATGATTTCCCTGTCTGGTTGTTTCAGTTGTAGTTGTTCCAGCGTATTCTGCTGATGTTTTGAGACAGAGCGGCGGGCGTGCCAACTTTGTTGAAAGATTTATAAGTTTCTGGGATCAAGCGAGATATGATTCCTGTTTGCAAGGGGGTTTGGTGGCGGCTGTAAGGGGGCGGGAAAGATTTTCCGGGTAAAAGCGGGAAAAAGGATCCCAAAAAAAGGGGCCAAAAGGGGCTGTTTTGGCAAAACGGGGTCGAGGCCGGAGGGCCCTTGCGGGCGCTGTGACGGGCCCAGCGGCCTTTCAGGTGGCGGAAGGGGGGGGGGCGTCGGCGTTGCCGCGAGGTGTATTCAAAAGCCTGATACGGCCGTGGACGGGAATCGGTTGGGAGGTCTTGCCCAGGCGTTAAGGAACTGCCATCTTGGGGGCGCGGTCCCGCCGAAGCGGGTGGGACCTCCAGTACCTATAAGAACAGGAAATTACAATGGTTGCCGTTCCTTCCACGATGTTGCCGCTTGGGACGCAGGCTCCCGCATTCCGGCTCAAGGACACGCGTTTAAAGTGGGTGCGTCTGGATGATGCGCGTGGCGCCCCGGCGTATCTCGTGGCGTTCATCTGCAACCATTGCCCCTACGTGCACCACCTGCGGCGGCAGTTTGCGGATGTGGCGCGGGAGTATCAGCAGAAGGGGGTCGCGGTGTTTGCGATCAATAGCAACGACGCCCGCAAATACCCGGATGACAGCGTGCAGAAAATGGCGGAAGAAGTGGGGACGTGGGGTTACACGTTCCCGTACCTTGTGGATGACACGCAGGAAATCGCAATCGCCTACCGGGCCGCATGCACGCCCGACTTCTTCGTTTTTGACAAGGACCAGCAGCTTACCTACCGGGGGCAGTTTGACGATAGCCGGCCGGGGAATGGAAAGCCTGTGACAGGCGCGGACTTGAGGGCCGCGCTGGACGCGACGCTGGCGGGCAAGGCGATTCCCGAGTCGGCACAGAAGCCGAGCATTGGCTGCAATATCAAGTGGAAGCCCGGCAACGCCCCCGAATACTTCCCGCAGGGGTGAAATTCGGGAATTCGGTGCGTTTAGTAACGTTTTTACGGAGGTCGGTCCGAATTTAGGGCTAACGGGCCAGTGGTCTTTGGCGTGTGAAAAATGAGGCCGGCTGTAAAATGACGCCGTGTTACTGGGCTTTTGCGAAAAGTCCGGATTTTCTGGGTAGCCGGGAAGGCGCGGTTCGGGGTTTATTGCCCAAGCGATCGACTGGGGTATATTTCTGCCGTTTTTGAGCGCTTTATATGGCTCCTTTTTTCGTCTTCTTACCGCGCTTTTCAGCCTATATTCTTTCTGTTTTTAGCAGCGTTTGGTAAATTACTTCCGTTCTCGAGACGCGGATCAAGCGCGTGCCCTAAGTGGCGTGTTCGTGGAAACCTGTTCAACCTAGATGGGAAAGGAGACGTCCATGAAGAAGTTTGTCCCAAGTGTTCTCGTTTTTTTCGCGCTTCTTACTACTGCTGCGGCCCAGACCCGTATAGACATCATGGTTGTATATACGACGGCTTGTCGGGAGTATAATGGCAGTACAGGTGGGATGAAGGCATTTATTGAATCGGCCGTTGCGTCGGCCAACGCGGCGTATGTTAACAGCAAGGTGGACATTCAATTGCGGCTCGTTCACACGGCTGAAGTAAGCTACACCGAAAACACGGATATGACCAAAGACCTCTATGCGCTGGCGGATTGGACGGATGGGGTCATGGACGAGATTCACATCTTGAGGTCAGATTACGGTGCGGACCTGGTTTGCCTGATGCGCCGCGGGACAGCCGGAAATGTGGGCGGTGTTGCGTACATCATGTCGTCGCCCACACCAACTTTCGCCTCGCCTTTCAGCGTCGTGTCCGATTCGATGGCCATAAACGCCTACGGGTTCGCGCACGAGCTTGGGCATAATATGGGGGCCGACCACGCACTTCAAGATGGGTCGGGTAACGGGGCGTACCCCTACTCCTACGGGTATAAATTTACGATAGGGAGCCGGAAATACCGCACAATCATGTCCTATGGGCCAGGGGTCTTGGTGCCTTATTTTTCGAATCCCAATGTCACGTATCTGAACACGCGTGTAGGCTTTCGCTATTTGGATGTGGGGGAGGACAATGCGGCTACGTTGAACAACACCCGTAACGCGGTTGCATCAATCTATGCCGATGCATCGGGAAAGCCTATCGCGCAAACGGACCTGCTTTGGCAGAAAACGGACGGCACGGTGCGCATCTGGCATATGGACGGACTGTATCGGACGGGTATAGAGGACCTGCCGGGGGTGTCGGCGCCTGCGGGATGGCGATGTATGGGGGTGAGAGACCTGAACGGGGATGGCCATCCAGACATAATGTGGCAGAACATGAGCGACGGGCGGATCGCAGTCTGGTGGATGAACAACACGACGCGGACGAGCACGCAGGTGCTCGCAGGCGTGTTGGCGCCGTCGGGATGGCGGTGTATGGGGGTGGGCGATTTCAACAGCGATGGGCGTCCCGATATTTTGTGGCAAAATACCAACGATGGGCGAATTGCTGTCTGGTTTATGAACGGGGCCACCCGTCTGGGTGTGCAGGTGATGTCCGGGGTTCTCGCCCCAAGCGGGTGGCGGTGCATGGGTGTGGCCGATTTGAATGGGGACGGTAAGACAGATATTCTTTGGCAGAACGTAAACGATGGGCGGGTTGCGGCGTGGTGGATGAACGGTATGACCCGAACGGGCTCTCAGGCTTACGCGAGCATAGGGTCAACGTTGGGGCTGACGTGTCTTGCTGTGGCCGATTTCGACAAGGACGGCTACCACGACATCATGTGGAAGGAGGAAGCCAACGGGCGCCTGTGGGTTTATTGCATGAGAGGGCCGCAATATGTTACGGGGTACGGCTACAGCGACATCCAGGCGGAGGACTCCAGTTCGTGGTCTCCGATGGCCCGGATTCTTGCTTCGGAAGATCCTGGTTCGATGACGTCTGACGTTACCACGGAAACTCCATTAACCGGGGTGACTTGCGCAGAAGGGCTCGGCTTGTAGGGTTCCCCTCAGTCGCGTGGAGCGCCGGTCTTTCGCTGGCGTGGTGGAAGATTTGAGTCAAACGTTTGTAAGGCGCTGGTGTAAGGCCGCTTACCCGTGTTTTGGTGAGGGGAAAGGTGCGTTGAAGCCAACGGGTCATTAGACAAGGGGAGTGGGCGGTTCTCGTCAGCGGAAGGCGGGGTACTTTTCGATCGTGGAAACCTTTTTTGAGCCAATGAAAGCCCCCTGATTTTTACAAACGATTTGCGGGCTTTTGGCCCTAGATGCTTGTGTCCGTTTGGGGCTTTTTGCTACGCTTATTGACGTCTGGAAGAGGGGACTGCGTCTGCTGGTGGTGGCCCCCCCGGAAGGCTGGTGGGTAAAAGGAAGCGACAATGGAAAAGGTCGTCCTGAGAATATTCCTGCTGCTTGTTCTGCTGCCCGTCGTGGCTGCGGCCCAGACTCGGATTGATGTGATGGTCGCGTATACACCGGCTTGCCGGAATTACCACGGCGGAACCAACGGGGTGCGGGCTTTCATCGACACGGCGATTGCCGCAGCGAACACGGCGTACGCGAACAGCCAGATCAACCTGAGGCTGCGGCTCGTCCATACGGTGGAGGTAAACTACACGGAGAACCCGTGTATGGTGGAAGACCTTGATCGGTTGGCGTTTTGGAATGACGGGTACTTTGATGAGGTTCACACCTTGCGGGCGACGTATGGGGCCGATCTGGTCTGCCTGATGCGCCGCAACGCAACGAACGGGGTGGCGGGCATTGCGTATTTCATGGGCTCGCCGACCACGCCGAGCTACTACGCGGCTTTCAGTGTGGTGGCGGACAATTATGCGGTGAATGCGCATGTGTTCGCGCACGAGCTCGGGCACAATATGGGCGCCGACCATGCCCGGACGGAGGCCGCCGGCGGCGGAAGTTTCGGGTATTCCTACGGCCACCGTTTCTACGGGACTAGGGCCAATCGACATATGGGTTACAGCCACAGGAGGGCGGAGGCGAGGTAG
>CAZQIE010000133.1:0-5804 GCA_964593675.1 uncultured Opitutales bacterium | reverse complement strand
TCAAACAGCTCGGTCACAATCTGTACAGTCTAAAATGTCGATTGGCCCTAGGCGGGTTGGGCCGTGGTGTAAGCCTGAAGCGAGTCGAGGTGCTCAAACGCCTCGCGCACTTGTTCGCGAAGCGCCCGCATATTGCGGCGCGAGACGGTGACTTTCTTCCGGGCCGCCTCCTGAAGCTCGTGGCAGCGCAGGGCGAGGTCGTTCGAGATGGCCTTTACCTTCTCAATCGAGGCCTGCGCGAGGTGGCGGGCATGTTCAGGGATCAGGGGTTCCTGGCGCGTCAGGCGTGAGTCAATCTGGCGGCGAGCCTCTATGAGTTCGGCGAGCAGGATTTTGGAGGGCTCGACGCGGCGCAGGTCCTCCACGAGGCCGAGCTTTGAGAGGGTCCAGATCGTCCACTTTGTCGGGTCCCACTGCCACGGTTTCACGCCATTGCGGTAGTCGTGCTGGAACTCGTGATGGAAATTATGGTAGCCCTCGCCAAATGTGATAAGGGCAACGACGCCACTGTCGCGTGCGCTGCACTTGGTTGAGTAGGGCCGCTTCCCGATGGTATGGCAGACGGAGTTGATGCAGAACGTGCTGTGCTGCACAAGGACGACGCGGAGCACGCCGGCGAGAAGGAAGCCGCCGAGTGCGCCAACCCAGCCGTTGTGGGCGTAGCCGATAACAAGCGGCAGGACGAAACCGACGCCCGTTCCGATCCACTGGACGTAGCGGTGTTGCCACATGACCAAGGGGTCCCGCTGGAGGTCCCCCACGTTGTCCATGGGCGGCTCGGGGCGCAGCTTGAAAAGCAGCCAGCCTATGTGGGCGTAAAAGAATCCCTTGGTGATGTCGTAGGGGTCGTCGTCGTGGTCCACGTGCTTGTGGTGCTTCCGGTGGTCGGAGGCCCAGTCGAGCGCCGAGTTCTCAAACGCAGCGGCTCCGAATAGCAACGTAAAGAGCTTTACGGACCAGTGTGCACGGAAGGACAGGTGCGAAAATAGCCGGTGGTAGCCGAGCGTAATGCTCAGGCCCGTGGCTATCACATAAAAGGCGAAAAGGGTCCAAAGGAAGGCGTCCGCCCCGAAGCGCCAAAGGTACCAGGGTACCGCCGTAAGCGCCAAGGCGAGCGTGCCAAGAAGAAAGGAACTGGTGATCCAGTTCACCCGGGCAAAAGGAATTCGGAAGCTCATAGGATTTCTTGAATCGCACCGGGGGACATCGCGCGTCGGTAACATTGCGTAAAATACCCCCGCCGCAAGAGGCTCTAATAGAAACTAGAAGCCCTGCTCGTGATGATCGGCATTCGCCCCGGACGCCTAAGCGCCCATTTCTTCAGGCCCGTCGCCGGAGTGGGCGGTTTTGGCCGTCGTGGCGCTCTGGTCCGCTGGGGCGTCTTCGGCAGCTTCGAAGGATTCCCCAAAATTAGGGCGTGGCCAGCGCGAAGGCGTCAAGGCGGCGGTTCTCGCGCAGGAAACGGGCGAAGGGCTGAGCATACCCATGGGTGACGCCCACGCTTGTCGCCCGCGTAAGGGCCACCGCGCGAAGGAGACCGGGCCAGTCCGCGTGGTCCGAAAGCACGAAGCCGCGATCAAGCGCACGACGGCGCCGGGTCCCGCGGACGGCCATCCAGCCGGAGGCGAATGCGAGGGACGCGGGCTCGAGCTTGCGCAGCCACGGGCTGTCCCTGACAGAGCCGGGGGCGATCACCAGTCCCCTACCCCGCACAAGCCGGAGGTTCTCGGAGGTCAGCGTCTCGCAGGGAGCAAGGCGCACGCCCGCCGCCGCGTAATGGGGCAGGTATCGCGCAACGGAGCCGTGGATGGCAATGGGGCCAACGGAGGCGTCAAGGGACGCAAGGAGACGCTGGGCCTTTCCGAGGGCGTAGGCAAAGAGGACGGACGTTAAGCCTTCCTGCTGGTTTGCGCGCCACCAGTCGGAGATTTCCTGAAACACGGTCCTGGGCTCGGCCCACTGGTATACGGGGAGCCCGAACGTGGACTCGGAGATAAAGGTGTCGCACGGCACGGGCTCAAAGGGCTCGCAGGCGGGGTCGGCTGTCAGGGTGTAGTCGCCCGAGACCACGGTGACATGGCCTCCGGCTTCGAGGCGCACCTGTGCGGAGCCGAGGATGTGGCCCGCAGGGTGAAAGGAGACCGTCACGCCCTTTATCTTAAGAGGTCGGGCATAGGGCAGCGCCTGCAGGCGGGCCGAGGCTCCCACCCGCTCGCGCAGCAGGGGCAATCCGGAAAGGGAGGTCAGGTAGGCGCCGCAGCCGGGCCGGGCGTGGTCTGAATGGGCATGCGTGACCACGGCGCGGGGCACGGGCTTCCACGGGTCAATGTGGAAGTCACCCGCCTCGCAGTAGAGGCCGGCGTCGGTGGTGGTAAGGGCCCGCATCGGGAAGAAAGGGTATAGCGGGGACGCCAGAGGCGCAAATGGCGAAGTCAAACGGGCACGCTCGTCAGGTTGCCAATTTCGCCGTTACGTATAGGTTGCCGCAACCGCCAATCCCACCACCCCCGTGCATTTCGAACCGTGAAGTCGCTGATGCGCCTCAGTATGCTTCTTACCGTTCTCGCAGCTTGCGCCTCGTATGGCTGCGCCCACCCGTCCCCAGCCAAAGAGCCCCTCGCGGAGAGTCGTCCCCGCGTCATACAGACAGCCGAACCTATGGAACCGCCCACGCCTCCCAAAGTCCGCGCGCCCCTCGGTAAGCTCAAGGTGCTGGAGGTGATCGACGAGAACACCTGGGGGCCAGACCGCGTGGGCAGGCTTGTGGAGGAGCGGTTGCTCAGGACGTCGTTCAAACACCCCCTGGTCAGGACGGTGGACGTCTACAAGGTCGACATGACAAACGGGGCCCGGACGATGGTGCGTTCCGAGGCGATGGTGGGAGACCACCTCATCGTGAGACTGCCGTTGCCGCTGGAAAACCACGAACTGCCCAAGGCGCTGCTCGAACAAGGCTATGCGATCCGCACTGTCCTCAACCCGGCGGGCGTTTACCTGATCTCGTTCCGTGCCACGCGCTCGAACAGCCTGACGGAGGCACGTGCGATGATCCAGACGTGGCTGCCCGTGCGGTATATTGAACCGGACTACCTCGTAACCGTGAATGGCGAGGGAGGGAGCTCCATCACCGTGCAGCCGCCCGGGGAGGCGGAGGTGCGCTAGGCTAACGCTTACAGGGAGCGATGCAGCGATTCGCGTACGTGTTGCCGGCGCGAAGCTGGGCTTCCTGCTCAACGATCCAGGATTCAATGCCGATGGCGCGCATCCGGGCGTTCTCCGTTGCAAGGAACGGGGCGCGCTTGATCATCGTGGCGACCTTCTCGCAGCCCTCGTAATCCGGACAGAAGGGGCACGCATCGACATCGCGCGCCTGCGCGCAGGCGCGGATCTCGCAGCTCGTTTCCCCGCAGCCACCTCGGCAGCCAACGCAGGTGAGCTGGCCGTCCCCGATCTTCTGCAAGGTTTCCATGAATTGGCCAAAATTCGGCAGCCAGCGTTCCCCCGCCTTGTCCCAACCGGCATTGCGCAGGGATTCATGCAGTGCGCGAGCCTGGGGCGGGATGACCGCCACGTTGTCACAGAGGCGACAATAAAAACCGCAGTATGCTACGTATTTGTTGGCCATCGGGCCAGACACTGTGACAGGCGTCCCGCCAGAAGCGACATTGAACAAAGGCGCGTGTGTTTTCAAAAACGCTCTTTAAGCGTTTCTAATCGCAACAATAAGCCGACCAAGAGACATCCCAGCCCTCCCGGCGCCGTGCGAAGCCTTACGAGCCCGCACGACGTGCGGCAGCGACCTCTTTGGCAAAGTAGGTCAGAATGAGGTCCGCGCCGGCGCGGCGGATGGCGAGCAGGCTTTCATCGCGACAGGCCGTGCGGTCAAGCCAGCCGCGTTCGGCTGCGGCGACAATTTGAGCGTATTCGCCGGACACCTGATAGGCGGCCAGCGGCAAGGGGGTGCGCTCGCGCAGGTCCCGGATGACGTCGAGGTACGGACCGGCGGGCTTGACCATGAGCATGTCTGCACCTTCGGCTTCATCGAGCGCGGCTTCGATCACGGCTTCCCTGCGGTTCGCGGGGTCCATCTGGTAGGTGGCCTTGCTGATAGGCGCCTTACCGGGCGCACGTGCACTGCCCACGGCGTCGCGGAAGGGTCCGTAATAGGCCGAAGCGTATTTTACGGAATAGGAAAGGATGCCGGTCTCGACGTGCCCGGCGCAGTCGAGCGCGTGCCGGATGGCACCGACGCGACCGTCCATCATGTCCGAGGGCGCCACAAAATCCACGCCCGCTTCGGCGTGCCGGAGCGCCATTTCCATGAGCGCTGCAACGGTGCGGTCGTTGTCGACGTCCGCGCCGTCGGGCGAAAGAACGCCGTCGTGGCCGTGGGTGGTGTAGGGGTCGAGGGCGATGTCGGCAAAAAGCGTGAGTTCGGGGACGGCGGCCTTCACGGCACGGATGGCGCGGAGCACGAGCGTTTGGGGGTTTTGCGCTTCCGTGCCGTCGGCGTCCTTCAACGCCGCGTCTATTTTCGGGAACAGCGCGACGCCCCGGATACCGAGCGCAGCCACGGTTTCGCACTCGGCCACGAGACGCCCAAGGGGCCAACGCACGACGCCGGGCATGGAGGCCACGGGCTGCGGCTCACCGTCGCCTTCAATCACGAACATCGGGAGAATGAGGTTCGCGGGGGTCAGGTGGGTCTCCCTGACCATCTCCCGGATGGAGGCGGTGCGACGCAGGCGGCGGGGGCGATGCGTGAGGTGCAAAGGCATATCCATGGCACGCGAGTGTAAGGGCGCCGCGGTAAACGACAATCCCGGGGTGCGCAGCAGAAAACACAGCGGGCTCGAGCCGTCTAAATTCGCGTCGGCGCACGCGACTGCTCAAGTGGAACTGCACCTGAGACCCGGAGGGGCCTTAGGCTGCCTGGGGGCGGCTCTGGTTGTGCCGGACGGCGCGCTCAAGGCGTTCCAAGCGCGCGCAGAGTTCCGCGAGCAGGGAGATGGCGTCCGCGAGGGAACTGGCCTGCGGGTCGTTGGAGTTCCGGATTGCGAGGATGTCGAGCGTCAGTGCGATGGGGGAATCGACGCGCCCGGGCTCGTCGGCCAGCACGCGCATTTGTTCGACGATCTGGCGCCGGGCCCAGTCCGCACTGTCGAGGTCGCAGTGGTTGAAGGCGATGGTGCGGGTATGCGCGATGTCGAAGGGGAGGTCCTCGCCAGCCTGGACAATCTGGATGAACGGCTTCCGCACGGCATGCCGCAACGCGAGTTCGTAGAAGACGTTCGGGTTGCGGTCGGTGAGGTCGGCAATGACCAGATCGTCGTTCAGGACATGCTCAATGATCTGGTTTGTAATGAGGCCCGGTTGGGGCATGAGGTCAGACCGCGTGGTCTGGTAGCCACATTCCGCGGCGGCGGGCTCAATGATGAAGCGCAGGACTTGGTCGGACCGGCGGCGCGTTGGCGACCCAACCTCTCCCAGTGGGCAGACGACAAAACACTTCTTCTTGGCGGCAGGCATCCGGCTCCCGCAATTAACGCGAGAATATCGCAGGACGCAAACGGGGCGGCGCGTATGCCCCGCTGATACATACGCCGACGCTGCGGCTACCACGCACGGCCTGGGCCGGTTTCGGCAGCACGGCCCGGTACGCGGCCCGTGGCGGTTGCAGACGCCCCATCTTCGCGTCGGCGCAAGCAAGGGAACAACATGAACGAGGGCGCCGACTTGGAATAAAACCGCGCTAGGGCCAATCGACATATGGGTTACAGCCACAGGAGGGCGGAGGCGAGGTA
>CAZQIE010000132.1:0-5899 GCA_964593675.1 uncultured Opitutales bacterium | reverse complement strand
TTGCCGCACAAAGCGGCCTGGCTTTTCCCTCCGCGCCGACGCGACGCTTGGCCTCATACCGCGACGACCTCAGACCAAGCCCGTGCAGCCGGAAAAAAACGGCCTAACCGTGGTTAGCCCCGAAGCGTGAGCGCCAGCTCAAAACAAACGCGCGCCTCGCCTGAAAACGGCTCTACGGCTTGGTTGCCGGCGCCGATTGCTGGGCCGGCTGCCCCTGCTGGAAAGTCGACCCCGGGACTATCCCGAGTCCCGGTTGCATACCCGGCTGCGGCGTTTCTCCCAAGTCCGCCCCCATAGCCTTGGACATCTCCTGGGCCGACGTCGTGATCTTCGTCTTCGCCACCTGGTACTGCACCGTCGGCACGCGCCCCTCCAGCAGCCCGTCAACCGTCGTTGCGGCTGCGCCCTCCCGCTTCAAGTTCACAAACAAGTACGAGCCCTGGCAAAACGCACCCGCCGTGGCCACGCCCGCAAAGAGCGCCGCCGCAGCCATGAGGCCCATCCGAAACACGCGACCAGAAACAGGCAATAAGCGCATAAAGTTGCCCGATCATACGGGCCCGCCCCGTTATGGCAAGAACCGGCACGCGCCCACCGCCTCCCTCGCGCACCAGAACCCTTACGGGACCGCGCCGGTGCACCAGGCCCGCCAGGCGCTGCGAAGCCCCGCCTCAAACGCCTGCGCAAACCCGCGCTCGTCGCACAGCGGACTCCGCCGCACCTGCTCGCGCAAGCCTGACCGCAGCGCCGCGAGAGCCTGCACAGCCCCCGCCTTCGCCGCCGCCAGCGCGACAAACGCCTCCGGCGTCGCCGCCACCCAGTCGCCCAGACCCACGCGCCCAACCAGGCTGGCCGTCACCCGCGAGCAATGCCGGTCTCCCAGCAACGCCAACACCGGCACGCCCATCCAAAGCGCCTCGCACGTCGTCGTCGTTCCATTGTACGGAAACGGGTCGAGCGCAATGTCCACCTCGCCGTAGCACGACAGATGCTCCCGCGTTGTCGCTGTCCGCGGCAGCAACGTCACACGCTCCTCCGCCACACCATGCTCCGCAAACCAACCGCGTATGCGCCGCGTGTTCACCTCCTCCGCAGCCTGCCCCGTCTTCAGGACGAGCCGGGACCCCGGCACCGCAAGCAACACCTTCGCCCACAACGCCACCGTCTCCGGCGTCAGTTTCACGATGTTATTAAAAGACCCGAACGTCACCGCGCCCGCCTTCAGAGCCGGCAGCGGAACCACGTCCGGCGCGCACTCCGGCGCACGATAGCAGTGGAACCCATCCGGCAACCGCAGGAGCCGCTCCGTGCTGAACCGGTCGGCGTCGCCCGCCGGCTCCGTCACCTCGTCCGAAATCCGCCAGCCCACAGCCGCCGTGCCCGTCGTGTCCGGGTATCCAAGCCACGACACCTGCACCGGCGCCGGACGCCGCGCAAACGCCAGCAAACGGCAACCCGCCGTGTGCCCGGCCAGGTCCACCCACACATCCACGCCATCCCCGCGCACACGCTCCGCCAGCTCCGCGTCGTTCAGACCGCGCGAGTCGCACCACCCGTCCACCCGCGACCGCAGCCGCTCCGTCACGGCGTCCGTGTTCAGCGTGTCGCTGTAGGCCAACACCATCATCCGCCGCCGGTCCGCGTGCTCGAAAAGCCCCTCGAGGAAGTATGCAACCGAGTGCTCCCGGAAGTCCGACGAAACAAACCCCACCCGCAGCACCCGCTCGGCATCTCGCACGTTTTCCGGCGCCGCCAGCGGCGCGACCTTCGACGCGAACAGCGTCTCGAACCGACCGTGCTCGGCAAAAACCGTTTCCCGCGGAATCGCCGGATCAAAATGCAAATGATAGAGCAAATTCGACAGCGCGGCGGGATTTCCGGGTGCGCGCTCCCTGAACGTCCGATACGCGTCCATGCCCTTTTCACGGCGTCCCGTCTCAAAATACAGGCTGGCGAGGTTGCCGATTGCCGCGCTTATCCCCGGTTGCAGTTCCAGTGCCCGGGCGAAATAACCCTCCGCTTCCGCAGCCCGCCCAAGGTGCCGCACGACCACGCCCAGGTTGCTGTAAGCGTTCGCGTTTTCTGAAACCTTCAGCGACTCCCGGTACGCCGCCTCGGCGTCCGCAAACCGCGTCTGCTCGCGAAAAACCTCGCCCAGCTCGTTCCACGTCTCCGCGCTCGGCGCCTTTTCCAGAACGCCCCGCAGCGTCGCTTCCGCTTCTTCCACCTTGCCCAGCTTGAGCAACGCTCCCGCCAGCGTGTAGTGCAGTTGCGCGCAATCGGGGTGGTACAACAAGCCCGCCCGTGCGGCCTCCACGGCCTCCCCGTAACGTGCCGCCACCAGCAACGCGCTCGCATGCAGGGATTGCGCCGCCAGAATCTCCGGTCGCGCCGCCGTTATCCGGCCCGCCAACTCTATCGCCTCGGCCGTCCTTCCCGTCTGATGGCACACCGAGCCCAACGTCAAAAGCGCCAAAGCCGCATTTGGAGCCGCCTCCACGGCCGCCCGCGCCTCCCGCAGCGCATCCTCAGGCCGCTGGAGCTGAAGGTACAGTCTCGCAAGCTCCGTTCGCGCCTCGCCCATCTTCGGCTCCAGTTCCAGCGCCCGCAGCAGCGCCTTTTCCGCGTCCCCCGGCCGCCCCGCCTCCGCGAGCGCCTGCCCATGCCGCATGGCCGCAACCGCGTTCCCGGGCTCATTCCTGCGCCCGGCCTCAAGCGACTTCAACGCCTCATCCAGCCGCCCAAGCCGTTGCAGGGCCACCCCGCGCTGCACCTGCGCCGCAGCCATCTTCGGGGCCCCCTTCAGCGCCGCGTCATACGCGGCAACCGCTTCCGCAAAACGCCCGAGCTTGAGCAGCGCGTTACCCTTGTTCAGGTGCGCCTCCGGGAATTTCTTCTGCAACACCAGCGCCCGGTCATAGCACTCCAGCGCCTCCGCATGCCGACCCAACGCCTGCAGCGCGTTACCCAGATTGTTTTCAGCCTGATGGAGCTTCGGGTTCGCCTCCAGCGCCCGCCGGAACGCCTCCACAGCCTCCTGCGCCTGCCCCGCGTTCAGCAGCGCGTTGCCAAAATTGTTCGCAATGTCCGAGTCCCCCGGCCGCAGCCGCGCCGCATTCGCAAGCAGCGGCAACGCCTTGTCAGCATGCCCGGCCACCTGCAGCAGCAGCGCCATCAGGTGCAGCGCCCGCCCATTGTCCGGCTGCTTCTCCAGGATCGCCTGGCACCGGCGCCCAGCCTCACCGATTTTCCCTGCCTGGTACAACGCGTACGCCTCATCCAACGGCGTGCGCCCCTGGTTTCCGAAAGCCGTGCTCATGGTATTCAAAATGCAGGTACAACGCCCCGAAGCGAGACTTCCCGACATGCCTTCACGAACGCCGCGGCAAAACCCGCCCCGTCGCATAACCGCGAGCCTCGCATCCGTTCGCGCAGCCCCGCACGCAGCTGCCCCAACGCAGCCGCGTCCCCCGCAAGCCCCACCGCCTTCTCAACATACGCCCCTTCCGTCGCGGCCAGGCACGCCCCCCCGATCCCCACCGCCTCCAGCACGGACACCCCCACGCGCGCCGCATGGCAAGCGCCCTCCAAGGCCACCACCGGCACGCCCATCCACAGCGCCTCGCACGTCGTGGTCGTCCCGTTGTACGGAAACGTGTCCAGCGCCACATCCACCTCAGCATACGCAGACAAATGCGCCGCCAGCCCCGACGTGTGCCCGCGCAGATCAAGCCGCTCCGCCGGAATTCCGGCCTCTGCCGCCAACCGCATGAAATGCGCCCGCGTCGCGGGATCGCCCAACGGCCCCGCCTTAAGCATAAGGCGCGCCCCCGGCACACGCTCCAGCACACACCCCCACACCCGCAGCACCCGCGCATTTACTTTCGGCAGCGCGTTGAAAGACCCGAACACCGGCCCCCGCCCAGCCCGCAGCGGCAGCGGCCCCGGCTCTGGCGCCTCCCCTGGCGGCATGTAGCAAAGAAAACACGGCAGCCTCACAAGCGGCTCCAGCGCCACCGTGTCCGCCCGCCCCGGCGGGTCCGTCAGCGCATCCACCACACGCCCGTCAAAAACCCCGCCTCCCACGCCGTTCGGGTAGCCGCACCACGTGAGCTGCACCCGCGCAGGCCGCTCCAGAAATAGCCCCAACCGGTTTCCCGCAGTGTGCCCGGATAAATCCACCAGCACGTCTATCCCCGCCTGCCGCACAAGCCCGGCCGCCTCCCCGTCCGTGCGCCCCGCGACATCCACCCACCCGTCCGCGAGCCCCCTCAACCGCGCCGTCACCGCGTCCGCCTTTGCCACATTGGAGACCAGCACCAGCCGCGCTGCCCCGCGCTCCGCCGCGCGCAGGAGAGGCTCCACGAAATACGCCACCGAGTGCGAACGGAAATCCCCCGAAACCAGCCCGATCGTCAACCGCCCGTCCGCCACCCGCGCTCCAGCCCCCGGCCTCGCTTTCGCCTCAAACACCCGCCCCCACTCACGGTGATATTGCGAAACCATTTCCGGCTCTGCCCCCGGATCGAAATTCAGGAAATACAGGAAATTCGACCACGCACCCGGCGACCGCGGGTCCGCCCGCACAGCCGCCTCCGCGACCTTCAGCGCCTCCGGCAACCGCGCCTGTTCGTGCAACGTCGCCCCCAAGTTCAGCAGCGCATCCGGCAAGCCCGGCTGCAACGCCAAAGCCCCCTCCAGCGCCACCCTCGACTCCTCCAGCCGACCCAACCGGCGCAAGATCACGCCCCGGTTCACCAGCGGCGCCGCCTCCGCCCGCACCGCCAAAGCTTCGTCCACAACCGCCAGCGCCTCCGCGTAACGGCCAAGCCCAGCCAGCGCCGCCCCAAGCGAGTTCAAAAGGCCCGTTGCCTTCGGCGCCACTTCCCGTGCGGCCTGCGCAGCCTCTGCCGCCTCCGCGAACCTTCCCAAGGTCACCAGCAGCGCACACCGGTTTTCCAGCGCCGGCAGCGCCTTGGGGTTCAGCGCCAACGCACGCCCGTATGCCTCCAACGCCTCGGCAAGGCATCCCGCCTCGCGCAACGCGTTGCCCAGTTGCGTCCAAACCTCAGGCTCACCCGGCGCTCCCTTCGCAGCCTCACGCAGCCGCGCCACCGCGTCCTCCCACCGCCCAAGCCGCCGCAGGCAGTAGCCCAGCGCCAGCAACACCTGAGGCTGCCCCGGCGCCGCGCCCAACACCGCCTCATACACCTGCACCGCCTCCGCCAGCCTCCCCGCCTCACGCAACACCCGCGCCTGTTGCATGCACTCGCCCGCGGCCCCGCGGCGCAACGCCGCCAACGCCGCCTTCAATGTCCGCGCAGCCTCCGCCTCTTCCATGACGCCCATGCTGAGGCCCTCCGCCCCGTCGCGCAAGCGCGCGCAATGAGCCCCACGCAAGCTGCCCCAAAAACCGGCCCCGCTCGAGCGGATCTCCTTCACGTTGTCGCACAAAGCGCGCCTGGCATTTCCCTCCGCGCCGACGCGAGGATGGGGCGTCTATACGCCACAGCACGCATCCCGAGCCGTGAAGTGGACAAAGCCCCCCATCGCGAAGAATCGGCCCACGCCCTGCGTGGCGCACGCTACAACTTAAAGGAGAAGTGCCGTAACGGCTCCCCACAAAAGCCCCAAAATCCACCATGCTAACGACCCCGGATTTATAAATCTTATGCCCGTGAGTTTAGGCCGATGCCACCGCGCTGCTTTCCCGTTCCCCAAGCCCACAGAGCCCGACACCGCCCATACCCTCCTATTTTTGCACACGAAAGTGTCGCCGCTGCCTTAATCACAACGGAAACCAGTCGAAATTAGACTCGCAATAAGACCCCTCGCGGTCTTATGTCTAGAGCCTGTTATGCACTTTTTGGTGTACAAAGGTTCGCCACGCTGATTGAAG
>CAZQIE010000131.1:0-5911 GCA_964593675.1 uncultured Opitutales bacterium | reverse complement strand
CCTCGCCTCCGCCCTCCTGTGGCTGTAACCCATATGTCGATTGGCCCTAGAGCAGCTTTACGTCACATTGTCGCCTGCGGCGGCGCTGCCGCGAGCGAGCGTGGACGCCCCCCTCTGCGCGTGGAGCAAAATCCACTTCGATAGAGGCGACACCTTGGGCTGGGTGTGCTCCAGCTTTCAGGCGGGTGGGGGAGCGAGCGTCCGGTTCACGGCGGGCCGCACCCACGGCGTGTGTCACTCAGGGGTTTCTGGTTTGCCGCGGGTGATATTCGCGCTGATCGCGGAAGGCGCCCGGCGACATGCCGTAAAACCGCCGGAACTGCTGGTAGAACAGGCTGGGAGTCTGGAACCCGCTCGACAGGGCAAGATCAAGGACCGTGCGGTCGGTCTGCAACAGCAGGCGCGCGCTTTCGCCAAGCCTCAGGCTGGCGAGAAACTCGGTCATCGTGAAACCGAACGTTTTCGAGAAACACTCGCTCGCGTAACCCAGCGTCAGGCCCGCGGCCTTTGCGGCATCCCTTGCGGAGACTTTCTCCCGATAATTCTCTATCAGGAACTCGGCCAACCGGAGGACAGAGGACGAATCGGCCCGCTTGCGTGACGGGGAGAGTTGGGATTCGGGTTGCTCGGCCCACAGGCGGCGCACGCGTGCCTCCATTTCCAGACGGGCTGCTGCTACGCGGTGCGGGTTCCCGGATCGGGTGTCCTCAATCCACGACGCGAACAGCTTGCTGTCGGCCTCGTGGGCCTGCGGGGAGACGACGGGTTCTCCGGAAAGGATGCGGCGGAGAAGGTCCGCTGGCAGGTCGTGGCGCAACAGCCAGCCTACCGGGGCGACAGCCCAGTGCATGCGCAAAACCGCGCCTGGCGGTGCCTGAAGCCGGTGGGGGTGGAAGGCGAGGAACACAAAAAACCGCCTGGGCTCGATCCCAAAGAGCTTTCCGGCGCGGCTCTGGTAGACGGCACCTTCGCCGCCTTCGAGGAGGTTCATTTCCAGATCGAAGTGGCGGTGTACGTCGGCCATCGGCCCGCCGGTACCGCAAAAGAACCGGTGCGGCAGCACCCGGTTGGGACCTTGAACCGGTTCCGGTGTTTCCTGCGGGCGGGGTGTGTCTTGAGCGCTTTTTTTCACGAAAACCGAAAAAACAGGATATTGTTCCACCTAGAGAGGAAGTCAATAAACCGGTTTTACAGTATGCTATGGGAGTAATTTCGCCCCATGAAAGAAATCGCCTTCACTCCCGAACGCTGGACTCGCCTCCAGGAAAACGCGCGCCGCTGGTGGCGCGGTGAACTGGACCGCCCCCTCATGTATTTCCATGTGGACGGTCGCGACCCGGGCCGACCGGCGCCCCAATGCCCGCACAAGGAATTCCTCTCGTCGCACGATTTCTCGATCACGGCAGACGAGATCGTGGACCGGATGGACTATGAGCTGTGTCGCAAAGAGTTTTTGGGCGACGCCTTTCCTACGGTGTGGATGAACTTTGGTCCTGGCGTGCCGGCGGCGTTTATGGGCGCACGTCTCGATAACGCGAACGACACGGTCTGGTTCCACCCGCCCAAAGAGTGCCCGATCACGGAAGTGGAGCTTAAGTTCGACCCGCAGAACCCGTGGTTCCGGCGCATTTCAGAGCTGAATGCGGCGGCAATGCGGCGCTGGAACGGGCGGGTTCTGGTGGGCTTGCCAGACCTGGGTGGGATTCTCGACATCCTTTCCTCCTTCCGTGCGTCCGGCGAATTGATGACCGACTTTTACGATGATCCGGAGAAGGTCCGGGAGCTTTCTCTGGAGATCGACCGCGTCTGGTGGCACTGCTACGACACGTTTTCCGCGCAGCTGCGCCCCGTAAACCCGGGCTGGACCGCGTGGACCTCCCTCTACTCGGAGGACCCCTACTATATCTTCCAGTCCGATGCCTCGTACATGATTGGGCCGGACATGTTCCGGGAATTCGTGCTCCCGGACCTGCAGGCGTGCTGCAAGCGCATACCGAACGGGTTCTACCACCTGGACGGCATTGGCGAGCTGAAGCACCTGGACGCCATCCTGTCCATCCCCGAGCTCAAAGGCGTGCAGTGGGTGCCGGGTGCCGGTCAGCCGGCCTGGTGCCATTGGCCGGAAGTGTACCGCCGCATCCGCGACGCTGGAAAGCTGATCCAGGTTTACGGTGGCCCGGAGACGCTGGACACGCTCGCCCAGCAGCTCGGGTCGGCGAAGGGAATCGCGATCATCGGCCATTTCCAGAAGGACCGGGAGGACGAGTTGCGCGAATGCATCCGGCGCTACGGCGCGGAGGCCTGAGCTGGCGACGTCTCCGGGCCCGCAAGCGCCCGGGGGCACCGCGAAACGGGTATGTGCGCCGTAGCTGGGGTGGGCAACAGGCTTACCCCGGCGCGGCGGACACCCGCCGACCCCGTTCCCCAACGTCCCATTTTAGCCCGAAGCTCAAACAACGCTTGCCCCGGTAAAAACGGGGTTGACGGGCACAGCAAAAGGTGGAGTATTCTCCACCCTTTCCCTCCGAAGCCGGATTGATTGCTGTTTGCGCTGCGCCAGTTCCTTCGGTCGAAAGACATACTTTTTTTCATAGAAACATACCGATATGCCCGTCGAAGTTCGTATCCGTAAAGGTGAGCCCATGGAAAAGGCCCTGCGCCGGCTGAAGAAGAAGCTGGACCGCGAGGGCGTTATTCGTGACGTGCGCGCGAAGCGCTATTTCGAGAAGCCCTGCGAGGTTCGTCGCCGCAAGAACAAGGTCGCGGCGTTCACGAACATGCTGCGTCAGCGCTACGAGAATCAGTAAGGCCTGTTTTCCGCGTCGGGTGCTGTTCCTTTGAGCCCGAGCCCGCCGCGTATGTCCCGGACCCCGGCCGCCTAAGGCTGGACGGAGTCCGAGCAAGCGCAAAACACGGCAGAGAGGCCTGGGACCGCCCCAAAATGGCGCACCCAGGCCTCGCGCTTTTTCCGGGGGGTGCATCCCGGAGCAGAAACGTTCCCGCTACAGGTTGCCGCATCGCCAAGGTCTCTCCATGAAGCCCGTTGTCGCCCTTTCCACCTGCTGGTGCTCGCACCGGCACACGGACGGCTTGGCCATGTGCGAAGAAATGGCGGCGCTTGGTTTTGAGTACGTGGAGCTTTCGCATGGCATCCGCATGTCGCTTGTGCCGGGTATATTGGACGCCCTGCAGCGCGGGGTGGTGAAGATCAGCACGACGCACAATTTCTGCCCTTTGCCCGCGGGCGTAATGCACCCCGCACCCAACCTTTACCACCCGTCGTCTCCGGATTCCCGCGAGCGCAAGCAATGGGTGCGCAACACGACGCGCAGCCTCGAATTTGCGAAGCAGGTGGGTGCGCGTCTCGTCGTGGCGCACATGGGTAACCTGTTTTTCTTCTGGGGCGACCCGTCCGGGCGCGTCGAGGCACTTGCGGAGGAGCGTTCGCCTGAGGAACGGCTGGAAGACCCGACGTACGCGCGCGCGCTGGCGAAGCTGTTCGCCAAGCTCCGAAAGGCCACGCCGAAGCACGTCCGGCGCATCCGGGAATGCCTGGAGCAAGTGGCGGGCACGGCAAAGGAAGCCGGACTCAAGCTGGGTATTGAAAACCGCGAGGCGCTGACGGAATTGCCGCTCGATGAGGGCATGGAGTCTTTTCTGGTCCAGATGGACGATCTGGGCATTACGGGTGGCTGGCACGACTGCGGACACGCGCGGCTGAAGGAGCAGATGGGCATCCTGCGGCACGCGGAGTACCTCGAAAAGAATCACGCACGGTTGCTGGGGTTCCACCTTCACGACGTTTCGGCAGAAGGCAAAGACCACCAGCCCCTGGGCACGGGCACGGTGGACTTCGCGATGATCCGGCGCTACATCCGGCCCGAGCATGTGCTGGTGCTGGAGCTCAGCCCGCGTCTGGACACGGCCCAGGTGGAGGCGTCCCGGGACTACCTCTGGAACCTGCTGGACAAGCCCGCCCGGTAAAGGGAACCCGGGGCGCACCTGCCGGCTTTTCCGTCCGGGTGTTGAAGGGGTTGCGCGGGCATGACGTAGCCGTTACGTTCCGGCTCATGCCCACGAACATCGTAAAGAAACTGCTCCATACCCGCATGCGGGTGGACGACCTCGAGCGGACGGTCCGGTTTTACAAGGAGATCCTCGGTCTCGAAGAAATTGACCGGAAGGAATCGCCCCGCGGTTCCAAGCTCGTGTTCCTGCGCACACCGGGCAGTGAGGAGCTTCTCGAGATTTCGTATTTCCCCGGCTCAGGGCCCGTTCAGGTCCAGCCCGACCTCGTTCATCTGGCCTTTGAGGTTGAGAGCCTTGCCGCGTTTGAGGCGCACCTGAAGGCCCACGGGCTGAAATTCTCTGATGGACCGACGGTCAGCTCCAGCACGGGCTCGACGTTTGCGTTTATTGACGCGCCGGAAGGCTACGAGATCGAACTGATCGAATACCCGAAGGCTTAGGGCTGTTCCACTTCAAGTTGTCGCACAAAGCGGCCTGACTCTTCCCTCCGCGCCGACGCGAGGTGGGGCGTCCACGCTCGCCGCAGCGTCGGCACATGCGACAACTTAGGGTAAAAGTGCTCTAGGGCTGGCACTGGGGGGAAGCCCCGAGCTTGCGCTTGTGGCGAAGGCCGCCGGAGCGCGTCAGATCAGGTCCAGAAGCCTGTCGGCGAAATAACCGAGGCTTACGCAACCGACCACCCAGATCGCGGCGCCTATGGCGTTATAGATCTGGAAGTGGACGCGGTTCATCTGCGCGATGCCCGCCACGAAGGGCGCGAACGTGCGCACGCCCGGCACAAATCGCGCGATCAGGATCGTTTTGCCGCCGTGGCGCTCCCAGAACTCGTGGGTCTTCTGCAGGTTCTTCGGGTTAATAAAACGGTTGGGAGGCCGGTGGTAGAACCGTGGTCCCACCCGCGCCCCAAACCAGTAGTTGAACATGTAGCCCAGGAAGGCGGCGGACGTCAGGACCAGCAACACTATGCCCACATGGACTTCCGCGGCTGCCGCGGCAAAGCCCGAGGCGATCAGGAGGCTGTCACCGGGAAGGAGGAACGCCACGAGAACCCCGGTTTCGCAGAAAATGATGACAAAGAGGATGAGCAGGGCCAAGGCGGCGTGGCTAAGGAAGATGGACGCCACGTACTGCTCAATATTGACACCAAATAGCTCCATGTTTCGGGGGACGGTCGGGTTTGCTTTGCTGCAGGTTCAACGCTGCCAACTCGGGGGCCGGGAATGGCCTTGGCCGGATCACTCCGGACACTCGGCTATCCAGAAAGGACGCTCACGCGAGGATTGGAGCCCTGAACCGTGGGGGAAGTTCCTCTAAACGGAAAGAGAAAACACTCATAGGAGGCGGAAGTGCCTGTGTCAGCAGGAAAGAGCAGGGAGGGCGTTGCTGCCGTGTGCCTGGGCCTTGCAGCGTTTTGCATGGTTTTACTTGATGTCGTCTTTTGCGCCGAGCCAGCGGCGAGCGTGGACGCCCCCCCCAAGCTCGGCGCGGGCGAAAACTCCGCCAGACGCGACACCTTGAGCGGAATGTGGTCCACGCCCTTCGAACCTCGGGTCTCGGCGGGCGTGCCGCGCGAGCTACAAGCGGGCGAAAGAGTTTTCTTTTTTGCTCTTGCAGTGTGCGTGGATTCCCTTAACTTGCGGTCCTTTCCCTTTTGGGGGATTAGCTCAGTTGGTTAGAGCGTCTGCATGACACGCAGAAGGTCCGCGGTTCGAATCCGCGATCTCCCACCATTTTTTGCCCTGTGAGCAATGCGCTTACGGGGCTTTTTTTTTGCCCTGAACCTGAGGCGCTCCAAGGGGGCCAGTTTGAGCGTCTTGTCGCGGGAGGGGCCCTAGGGCCAATCGACATATGGGTTACAGCCACAGGAGGGCGGAGGCGAGGT
>CAZQIE010000130.1:0-6015 GCA_964593675.1 uncultured Opitutales bacterium | reverse complement strand
TTTGCCGCCGCCACAGGAGCCGCCGCAGGCGCCGGGGCCGCCGCAGCCGGGGCTGCCGCAGGCTTCGGCGCGTAAAGCTTTTCCAGCTCCTTCGGGAACATCGCGTAGATCACGCAATGCTCGTCGTCCGACGGCAGGTTCTTCGACTTCAGTTCCGCGCGCAGCTTTTCCATGCGCGGCTCCAGCAGGTCGGCCGGACGCTTGTCGATTGGTTCCTTCCCGCTCACCTTCGCCGCCAGCGCACGCACTTCCGGATCAATCGGGGCCGGCGTCTTGCCGTAATAGCCCAGCGCGATATCCACCGCCTGCGGCGAGAAATTCTTCCAGCGGCCGAACTTCACATTCAGCATCGCCTGCACGCCCACGATCTGCGACGTCGGCGTCACCAGCGGAATCCAGCCCAGGCACTGGCGCACGTACGGGATTTCGGCGAAGACCTCCGCGAACCGGTCCTCCATCTTCTGCTCCTTCAGCTGTGTGCGGAAGTTCGAAAGCATGCCGCCCGGCACCTGATACGTCAGCGTGTCGCTGTCCACCACCTCGTTGACGTGGCTCGTGAACGCGCTCAGGTCCTTGTAAACCTTCTCAAAGTGCACGCGCAGCGTCTGGAGCTTCTCACGCATTTCCGGCGTGAACACCGGACGACGCGGGTGGTTCTCAAGCAGCGCGAGCATCCGGATCGTGTCCGGCTGGCCGGTCCCGTTCGCAAACGGCACCACCGAGACGTCGATCGCATCCACGCCCGCATCAATGGCGGCGAGATACGTCGAGGCACCCAGGCCCGCCGTGTCGTGCGTGTGCAGGATCACCGGAATCTTCACCTTGGCCTTAAGCCCCTTCACGATGTCCGCCGCGATGTACGGGGGAATCAGCCCGGCCATGTCCTTCACGCAAATCGAGTCGCACCCGATCTTCTCCATCTCCACACCCTGCTCCACGAACTTCGCCGCCGTGTGCACCGGGCTCGTCGTGTAGCAAATCGTCCCCTGCGCGTGCTTGCCCGCCTTCTTCACCGCGCGCACCGCCGTCTCGATGTTGCGCACGTCATTGAGCGCGTCGAACACGCGGAACACGTCCATCCCGTGCTTCGCCGAGCACAACACAAACGCCTCCACCACATCATCCGGGAAATTCGAATACTGGACGATGTTCTGACCACGCAGCAGCATCATATGCGGCGTCTTCGGAGCAGCCTTCTTCAACGCATCCAGACGCGCAAACGGAAACTCATTCAGGAACCGCAGGCCCGAGTCGATCGTCGCGCCACCCCACGTTTCGAGCGCCCCGAACCCCAGACTGTCGAGGATCGGGCACGCCGGGAGCATCTGCTCCGTCGTCATGCGCGTAGCGGCGAGCGACTGGTGGCCGTCGCGGAGGACGGTGTTGTTGAAGATAACGGGCTTGGTCATGGGAAAAAAGGTGAGGGCTTTCGTCTTATAGAAGTCCGCCCTGTTATTAACAATCCTAAAGCCGCGTCTTTTCAACCGCCGCCTTGCGCATTCCCGCGAATACAACGGACCTTTTCCTTCGCTCTTGTGTGCCTTCTAACTGCGCACGTCCGAGCAAAACACGCCCCTCCCCCCCCTACAGGCCGAGGACAGTCATCCCCTTCGGATACTCCACACTGAACGACAGCGGGACTTCCTGTTTGCTCCGCGCCGGTACGGTCAGCGTCCATTCCAGCATGCCTTCCTTGTCCGGTGCAGGCGACTTCGCGGGCGTAAGCACGTTGACCACAATCGCCTCGTTCTCCGACCGCGGCACCTGATCCTTTACGACCACCTTCACCGCGGTTGCGCGGTTGTTCGCGATCGTCGTCAGCGCGTCGATTGTCACGCGTTCGCCCTTGGACAGAATGCCCGTGGATTCGACGAGCCGCTGCGCCGGTTTCCGCGTCACGACGATCCCCTCGTCCACGCCAAGCGACAGCTCGAAAGTCCCGCCCGGCATCACCACATCCTTGATCGTGCTCCGCGTGGTATAGACGCCATCCGAAAACACCTTAACCTCGCCAGGCAGCAGCGGGGTCTCGGACTTGTTTTTGATCTTCCCTTGCAGGAACGCCACGGTGCGCAGCTTCGGCACGCAAAGCCGGTAAAGCTCCACCTCAAGCGGCGTTTCCCCAATCGCCAGCTTGTGCGGGCTGCCGTCGGATGGCACGCTCGACGCCCCCGGTATCACGAAGGCCGTGGACGTTAGCCCAGCCGTGACGTTCGCGCCCGTCCGCCCCATCTCATTGTCAGCGGCGGGAGCTGGCATTTCCCTAAACTCCTCAACCATCTTGGCGCTGCCAGCTCTCCCACCCGCTTTCGGGGGCAAACCGTAATCGCTCCGGACGACAGCTTCCGACAGGGACCACCGTTGGAGCTCGGGAGCGTCTCCACCCCGTTGCGGAAACGCGGTCGAAAGCGTCAGGGCGACCTTTGTCCAGTCCTCGCCCGTTTTCTGCCGCACGATGCCTTCGTAGCGCAGGTTCAGCGCCCCCGACTTGTCCGGCGTTACCCGCGCCTCATAGCTTGGAGACCAGCCTGCCAGCCAGTCCGGCACCATGTAGCGCACCGTGAACGCTCCCGTCGAGGTCGCCCCGGCAGGCGTCTCCACCGTGATCACGACCTGCTTCTTTGGCCCCAGCTCCGGCTTATCCGCGTTCGCGAGCGCCGCCTTCGTGTGGCCCACCTCGCGCTTCAGCCGCTCCAACGTCTCGTCGAGCCCCTGCAACTCCTTGCTGAGCTTCCCCATGTTCTCGCCAATAAAGCTGAGCGTGGCCTGCAACTCCTCAAGCTTCACCGGCTGCGTCGCCACCTTGTCCGCGGCATCCTTTGCCCGCTCCGTCCCCAGTTTCTTAATAAACTCCTGCTGCTGGATCACAATAAGACGCCGGTCCTCTGTCGCCCGCACATCCGCCTCAAGCTTCTTGAGCGCCTCGTGCAGCTTTGCCACCCGCGTGTCCGTGTCCTTCTTCTGCGGCGTGGCTTCCAGCCGCACATCCGTGATCACCGTGCCCGCCACCCCGCGGCCATCCACCAGCAGCGAGTCTTCATCGACCTGCCACGGCAGGTCCGTGAGCACCACCTCATTTGTGCCAGCAGGCAGCGTTACCGGCTCCGTTCGGCGCGTGATCGACGCCCCCGCGGGGAAAACCGTCACAGCCTCAACCTTGGAAGGCGCCTCAACCCACGCCGCTTCCAGCGCAGCACAACTCAGGATGGGGAAAACGAGGTAAAGGGAGAGCTTCGAGCGCATACGGAACGACAGCCTTTTCATGCAAGGAAGGGATTTGCGAAAGGGTGGGGGAGTCAAGCAACACGGCCCGACTTGCACCGGGCATGTCGCCCGGAACGCTAGCGGGGAACCCCGCACCTGCCCAGTTTTTTCCGGCGTTTGGCCTGCCCGCTGCCACTGCCGTCGCCCGCCAACTTCGCATACCCCGCAAAAAAGAAGGGGCCCGGCGGAAACCCCTTAACGCCGGACCCCACTGACTCTCGCATTTATTAAAGAGCCCCGCGCGCAAGGCGCGTCAGTGCCCTTGTCTACCCTAAAGCAACCACCATGCCAGGGGCCCTTAGCGCCTCTCTTTTCCCCCGAAAAGCCCCTATCCCGGCCAAAATGGGCCACCAAGACGCACACCTTGTGGTCAAATTCGGGCACCGCACCGTTTTTGCGGGACCCATATCTGACTCCACTCGGCCGCAAACGGGCGTTTCTCGCCTTGCCTCGGCTTCACCTGGCGTTAGTTTGCTTCACGCTGTGAGCGGCCTTTGACACCCGTAGCTCTGAAGACCCGCCCAGGGCCCATCCTTTTTCGCACATCACCCATGAATTCTGCCGAAGTTTACCAGCGTGTATTTGGTAAAAAACCCGCCATCACGGCCGCTGCCCCGGGCCGTCTGGAATTCATTGGCAATCACACCGACTACAACGGTGGCATGGTCCTCGGCGTCGCCATTGACCGCGGCATCCAGGTTTCCCTTTCGGCCCGCACGGACAAGAAAATCGGGCTCTACAGCGCCCACCACGACAAGAAGCTGACCCTCGACATCGCCGCGGTGAAGCCGCTGCAAGGCGCCGACTCCTGGGCGAATTACCCCCTCGGCGTCTGGAACGTCCTCAAGACCCGCGAGTTTCCTGTCGCCGGCTTCGACATGGTCATCACGAGCGACCTGCCCCTTGGCGCCGGCATGAGCAGCAGCGCCGCCTTCGAGCTCGCCACCGCTTACGGCCTCTCCGCCATCTTTGGTTTCAGCGCCGACCGCAAGACCTTCGCCCGCATTGGCCGCCAGGCCGAGAACCAGTTCGTCGGCGTGCCCTGCGGCATCCTCGACCAGGGCGTCTCCGCTTTTGGTGAAAAAGATCACCTCGTCCTCATCGACTGCGCCGCCGAGGAATTTTCCACCGTGCCCGCGCCCGAAGGCACCCACTTCTGGGTCTTCAACAGCCAAAAGAAGCACGCTCTGCTCGATTCCCTTTACGCGACGCGCCACAAGGAGTGCATGGACGCCCTTGCCATCCTCAAGCGCTACCATCCCGACCTCAAGGGCCTCGCCCACGCCACGCCCGCCGAAGTCGAAGCCCACAAGGACGAACTCGGCCCCGTCCTCTACAAGCGCGCGCGCCATGTCTCCGAGGAAAACGGCCGCGTCCGCGCCTGCCTCGCCCAGCTTGAGCGCAAAGACCTGCCCGCGGTCGGCAAGCTCCTGCACGCCTCCCACGAAAGCTCCCGCACCCTGTTCGAGAACTCCGTCCCGGAACTCGACTTCCTGGTGCAGCAGCTCGAAGGCAAGCCCGGCGTCTTCGGCGCCCGCCTCACCGGTGGCGGCTTCGGTGGCGCCGTCATGGCCCTCACCGACGCCCATTTCTCGGAAAAAGCAGCCGAGGACGTCATTGCGGCCTACGCGGCCAAGTTTGGCAACAAGCCCACGCTCTTCCACGCCCGCAGCGGAGACGGTGCTCGCATCTGTTAGCGCCGTAGCTCCACCAAAAAACCCGCCTGATGCACCTCGCGATCGCCGCCTACGAGCACGCCGCACGCCTCATTGGCCTCACGCCATGGGAAGTTTCCCGGCACCCCGTCCGGCTCCTTGAGGCCCATCAGGCCGCCTACCGCCAATATCGCCATGACCCCGTCATGGTCGGCATGGACGTCTATAACGTCGAAGCCGAGGCCTATGGCACCACCCTTGCCGAGCCCGCCGGAAACACCGTCCCCGTTCCCGCACGCCACCTCTGCGCCACCGCGGCCGACATCCTCAAGCTCCCGCCCTTCCGGCCCGACCGGCCACGGTTGTCCGAGATTGTTGACGCCGCGCGCCGCCTCAAGGACCGCCATCCCGAGGCCCACATTTGCGTGCCCCTGAGCGGCCCGTTCGCCATCGCCTGCGCGCTCCTTGGCTTCGAAAAAACGCTCAGCGAAGCCGTCGAAAACGCCGATGCGCTTGGCGAAGCCCTCCTGTTCCTCGCCCGCAACCAGGCCGCCTGCGCCCGCTACGCCGCGGAACGGGGCCTCGAACCCTACATCTTCGAGTCCGCTGCCGTCCCCCCGCTCTTCTCACCGGCCCTCTTCGCCAAGCAGGAAAAGCCCGCCCTCGCGCTCATCCTTGCCGAAGCCGCAAAAGTGTTTGGACGCCCCATCGGCTGTTTCCTGGACGGCGACACCCTCCCCGTCAGCGACGACCTTTGCGCCTGCGGCCCCGGCATCATCCTCTGCCCGCGCCAAACCGACCAGACCAGGTTCATCGACGCCATGAAACGCTACCCGGACATCCGTGTCCGTGTGGACATGGACGCCACGGTCTTCAGCAGCGCGAATCCCGCTCCCGCCCTCGCCGAGGCCGACCGCGTAGCCCGCCTCGCCAAGCCCCTCGGCCCTCGCGCCTGCCTCGGCACCGGTATCCTCGCCTTTGACGCCGTTCCAGCCACGGTCATGGCCGTCCGGGATCACGTCGCCGCCCTCTAGAGCACGTCTACTTTAAGCTGTCGCACCTCCTTAAAGCACTTTTCCGCCCGCGCCGACGCGAG
>CAZQIE010000129.1:0-6169 GCA_964593675.1 uncultured Opitutales bacterium | reverse complement strand
CGTCGGGGGCGGAGTTTTTGGGGGGGACCCTGACGTTGGGGAGCTGGCGGTTGGGGGTGGCGTCGTAGGAGGTGGTGGCGGACTTGACGGGTTCGGGTTTTGCGGCGGGCTGGGGGGCGCTTTCGGTGGCAAGGGCGGCGCGGGCGTCCGCGATCATGGCTTGCGCGGAGGCGGCGACGGAGCGGTCTTTTGAGGAGGGGTCCACGGGGGCCATGGCCGCGGCGATGACTTGCTGGGCGAGCTGGATGGTTTCCTGGGGGGTGCTGCCTTTGCGTGTGGAGATGTGGACTTCGCCGCCGATGGCGTAATTGCGGCCGTCTGGGCCGCGCTGGTAGGTGAAGGAGGCGCCGCCGGTGGCGAGGCCGTGGGCGGCGGCGAGGTGGGCGGCTTCGTGGGCGCGGACTTCGGCGTCGCGGGCCTGGAGCTTGGCGATGAGCTCTTGTTCTTCGGGGGTGTATTGGGTGGCGGCGTCCCGCTTGATTTTTTCGGCGAGGTCTTTGGGGGGCTCGGGCTTGGGCGCGGGGGCGCCGGGGGGGGGGCTGGGGGGGGCGGGGGGGTGGGGGGGGGGGGGCGGGGGGGGGGGGTGGCGCGTTTGCGGGCCTGGGTGGTGTTCTCGCGCGAGGTGGGATCTTGCGGGGCCGCGGGGTCTGCAAAGGTGGGGCCGTCCGGGTTCGCGGAGGTGGTGCGAGGGCCGGAGGTCCAGAGGGGGTTGCTGCTGGCGGACCCGACGTTCATGGGGCGCGCGTGTTGGTGGCGCTTTCCGTGTTCAGGTGTTCTTCCTGAAGTGCCCTCAAGGATAGAGGGAAGGTCCGGGCGTGGCAACGCCGGAAAGTGGGGGGGCTTACCGGAAGCAGGGGAGGGGGAGGTCTGTCATGAGGCGGATGCCTGGGGAGGCGGTGAAGATGGTGGGGATGGTGTTGACGAGGGCGGCGGAGGTGGCGGCGTCACCGGCGATGCCGCCGACGAGCATGAGTTCGAGGGGTGGGTTGCCGTCGACGCGGACGCTGTCGTGGGGGTCGGGTGCGGCGAGGTACATCTTGAGGTCGAGTTCGATGAAGCGGCCGTTGGCGGTGTCGCCGCGGACGGTTTGGTGGAGGCCGCGGACTTGGCCGGGTTTGACGTCGAAGTAGGCGGTGCGGATGGGTTCGTCGGCGACGATGGGTTCGCAGGTTTCGGTGAGGGGGCCGAGGTGCCAGCCGAGGGCGTGGGCGGCGAGTTTGACGGATTCCTGGAAGCCGGCGTGGCCGGCGCGGCCTTCGCGCCAGAGGCGGCGGAATTCGTCGGGGTCCATGCCGCTGCCGATTTTCTTTTGGAGGGGCTGGCGGCGTGTGGCGGCGTCGACGACGCGGCGGCCTGAGATGGAGCGTACTTCGCGGCAGACGCCGGTGAGGCAGAGGGGGAGGACGTCGAGGACGAAGCCTGGGTTTACGCCGGTGCCGACGATGCGGGCGCCGGTGTGGCGGCAGAGGGCGTCGGTTTGGGGGGGGGGTGGGGGGGCGGGGGGGGGGGGGTAGAGGAGTTCTTCGCAGGAGGAGACGACGGCGAGGCCGCGTTCGATGACGCCGCGGAGCTGGAGGAGGGTGTCTGTGGCGCGGGAGCTTGCGCAGTGGACGACGACTTCGGGTTTGGCGAGGCGCCAGAGGTCTTCGAAGGAGGGGGTGACGGGGGCGTCGGGGAGGGCGTCGAGGCCGGTGACGTCGCGGAGGGAGCGGCCGGCTTTCTGGGGGTCGATGTCGACGGCGCCGACGATGTCTGCCCAGGGTTTGCGGGCGAGGAGGTCGAGGGTGGAGAGGCCGATGGGGCCGAGGCCGAAGAGGGCGACTTTGATTTTGCGCATGCCGGTGAATAAGGCCGGAACGGGCGTGTTAGCAAGCTCCCGCGCGGTGTGGTGTGGTTGGGCAAGGGGGCGTTATTCCGTGTTGCGGGGGTGGGGTTTATACCGGGGCGTGCGTGTAATTCGGGACTTTTTGGGGCGTGGGTTTAAAGAACGGTCCTTGCGCCTCGACTTATATGGGAGTAAACCAATGATCAAAGCGCGCATCATGGCAGCGGCTCGCAAAGGACTGGCGGAAGACGGCTTCAGGGCCGTGCAGCAGGCACTCGCCCTTGTGGCGCTGACGGCGGCGCTTGCGGTGGTGCTGGCGGGGTGCACGCCGAGCCAGGAGGAGGCGATCCGGCAGAAGATGACGCCTTCGTTCGAGCCGACGAACACGTATGCGGTGCCGCAGATGCCGGCGCATATGCGTCGGGTGGCGTTGCTGCCGATGAGCGGGCGTTCGCGGGACGAGGACCAGCTTGCGCGGTTGGACACGGTGTTTACGTCGGAGCTGAACAAGCGGTTGCTTTTTGAGGTGGTGCCGGTGAGTGCGGATACGATGAAGCGGCTTTTCGGGCGCACGCGGTTCGACTCGGCGGAGCTTTTGCCGGCGGATTTTTTGAGGAAGGTGACGGCGGCGACGAACGCGGACGGGATCGTGTTCCTGGATTTGACGCGCTATGAGCCGTACCAGCCGTTGTCGATTGGGGTGAGGAGCAAGCTTGTGGACGCGACAAGCGGGGTGGTTTTGTGGTCGTTTGACACGGTTTTCGACGCGGGGAACCCGACGGTGGCGATGGCGGCGCGACGGTATCAGGGGTCGCAGGGCGAGGTGCCTTTCCCGATGGACAGCACGGGCAGTGTGCTGCAGAGCCCGGAGCGGTTTGCAAAGTACGCGGCAGCGGCGACGTTTTCGACGATGCCTTCCCATTTACCGCCGCCGGAGCCGGCGAAGAAGGCGGCGGATTAACCCATTTTTCCAGAAGGAGAGAGTGTCATGAACATAAACCCGCTGAATTCAGGGCAGCCGCTACGGCCGATAAGGCCGGCCCAGCAGGTCCGCAAAAAGGATCTGAAGGCGGCGGGGCAGGCGTCGGAGGGCGCGGGTGGGCTCGGGTTGATCCAGGGCTTGTTCGCGGAGATGGAGGCGATGCCGGAGGTGCGTCCGGAGATGGTGGAGCTTGGGCGGCGTTTGGCGCGCTACCCGTCGAAGGAGCATTTGGACAAGCTCGCGAAGTTGCTGCTTACGCCGCTTGAGGCGGACGAGGCGGGGCAGGACGAGAAGGCGGGCTGAAAAAGCTCATCTTTGCAGGTCGCCGCGGTGCGGCGGAATGAGCGGGCTGGTGCTGCGAGGCGCCGGCCCGCTTCGTTTTTTTGGGCGGTTTTTCGGGGGGGTGTGGGGGTTCGGGCGTGGCCTGGGACGGCCGGGAAAAAGCGGGTTGAGAAAGTTTTGCGGAAAAGCGTCGAGAAAAATAAATACTGATACGGCGCAAGTAATTGATAATCAAACTAATCGCTGCCGTTAGAATGCATTAAAGTTCGGGATGGGGATGACGACTTGTGTGTGTGTTAGCAAGAATTGCTGACACAACACTAACACCAGAAAGGTACTACAATGGCTAGCATCTCCCTATCCGCAGGCATTCGCAATAACCTGCAGTCTCTTCAGGAAAACTCGGCTCTGATGGGTCGCACCACGGAGCGTTTGGCTTCCCAGAAGAAGGTTAATACCCCGATCGACAACCCGACGAATTTCTTTGCTGCTGCCAACTTGACCGACCGGTCTTCCGGTTTGACGGCGCGCTTGGACTCGATGGGCCAGGCGATCTCGACGGTGAAGGCGGCAGACAACGGCATCAAGGCGATCCGTTCGGTGGTGTCATCGCTGAAAGGTGTTGTGAATGAGGCGCTGGGTGAAACGAGCTCGACCAAGCGGTATGAACTGGCGAAGCGGTATAACTCGCTGCTTGCGCAGGTTTCGACCCTCGCGAAGGACTCGGTTTACGCCGGCATCAACCTGCTCCAGAATTCGACGGACGTAACGGCAGATAACGACAACCGCACGACCGCGGGCCAGTCGACGACTGTTCAGTTCAACGAGACTTTCAACGAATCCACGCTGACCATTCAGGGCTTCAACCTGAAAGGGCCGGAGTCGGCCGGTGAAGGCTCGGGGGTGACGGTCTACACGGGCAGTGGCAATGCCACGGCGGGTGCGTCAATCGTTCTCTCTGCTCGCCAGAGCAGCACGGGTAAGACGGCGGTGAGCGGCACGAACATCACGAGTGTTTCTGCTGCGAACGCGACGAACACCGTGGACTTCGGTGCGGTAGCGACTTTCAAGGCAGACTTGGGCAAGCTCACGGAGGCCCTGGAAGATTTCGACGCCGAACTGATCAGCCAGTCGAAGAGTCTGAACGTCAATTTGTCGATCGTTAGCGTCCGCGAGACGTTCACCAAGAGCCTGGTGAATACGCTCGAGGAAGGCGCGGGCAAGCTGACGTTGGCCGACTTGAACGAGGAAGGAGCGAACCTCCTCTCTCTGCAGACCTCGAGTCAGCTGGGCATCAACGCCCTGTCGCTGGCCTCGCAGCAGTCTCAGTCGGTTCTCCGAATTGTGGGCTAGTAAAAAGCCAAGGCGGGTTCGAAAAGGAACCGGCCAACCGAGGCGGGGCTCTCCGGAGCCCCGCCTCATTCTTTTTTCGGGGGTGGCCGCCGGGAACGGTGGGGTCCGCGCAAAAAAGAGAGGCGGAGGCTTTCATGAAAAAAATGAAGCGAGGGGTTCGAGCTGTTGCGAGTACGGGTCGGATGACCGCTGGCGCAGCCTGGGCGGATCCAGGCCGGACCGAAGGCTGTACGATTTTCGAAAAAAAACGTGTTTTAATTTAAAGTTCGTTATTTGGGGGACGACTTCTCTGGGGTCAGCAAGAACTGCTGGCACAACTCAAAAACCAGAAAGGTCTGTATATGGCTAGCATCTCCCTATCTGCAGGTATCCGCAATAACCTGCAGTCCCTCCAGGAAAACTCGGCGTTGATCGGACGCACGACGGAACGGTTGGCCTCCCAGAAGAAGGTCAACAGCCCGATTGACAATCCGACAAACTTCTTTGCGGCGGCCAACCTTCAGGACCGGTCGGCCGGATTGACCTCCCGCTTGGACTCGATGGGCCAGGCGATTTCGACGGTTAAGGCTGCGGACAATGGCATTAAGGCCATCCGCTCGGTGGTCTCTTCGCTGAAAGGTGTTGTTAACGAAGCCCTCGGCGAAACGAGCTCGACGAAGCGCTACGATCTGGCAAAGCGGTACAACTCGCTGCTTGCCCAGGTGTCGACCCTCGCGAAGGACTCCGAATACGCAGGCACGAACCTGCTCCAGAACACCAAGGACATCACCGCGGACAACGACAACCGCACGACGGCTGGCGAATCGACGACGGTGCAGTTCAACGAAACGTTCAACGAGTCGACGCTGACCATTCAGGGCTTCAACCTGAAGGGGCCGGAGTCGGCTGGTGAAGGTTCGGGTGTGACGGTCTTCACAGGCAGTGGCAACGCCACGAGTGGCGCGGCCATGGTCCTGTCTGCTCGCCAGAGCAGCTCGGGTAAGACGGCGGTGAGCGGCACGAACATCACGAATGTTTCGGCTGCGAATTCGACCAACACGGTCGACTTCGGCGCTGCTGCGACGTACAAGGCGGACCTCGGTAAGTTGACGGAAGCCCTTGAGGACTTCGACAACGAGCTGATCAATCAGTCCAAGAGCTTGAACGTCAACCTGTCGATCGTGAGTGTGCGCGAGAGCTTCACGAAGAGCCTCGTGAACACGCTGGAAGAAGGCGCGGGCAAGCTGACCTTGGCCGACCTGAACGAGGAAGGTGCCAACCTGCTGGCCCTGCAAACGTCGAACCAGTTGGGCATCAACGCCCTGTCGCTGGCTTCGCAGCAGTCCCAGTCGGTGCTCCGGATCGTCGGTTAGTGAAGGTTACGCTGGTTCAGGTGAACCGGCCGCACAAGGCGGAACCCTTCGGGGTTCCGCCTTTAGTGTTTTTGGGCTACGCGCGGCGTGGTCGGGTTATTTTTGGGCCGGGCGCCTACGCGGGCGGGGATTACGAATTTACGCCCCTGCGCGGCGTGGGGCGAATATTCGCGATGGGGTCTGTGGCCACGATTTGGACCCGGGAAGGCGCGGCGGCGAGTCGCGCACGGCGTGGGCCGTTTCTTTCCGGCTTCACGGCTCGGCATGTATGCTGCGGCGGCGTGGTGGGCCGTTTCGGCGTCTGGGGCGGCGGGGGGGCCGTAGGGCCAATCGACATATGGGTTACAGCCACAGGAGGGCGGAGGCGAGGTAGAG
>CAZQIE010000128.1:0-6382 GCA_964593675.1 uncultured Opitutales bacterium | reverse complement strand
TCGCGTCGGTGTGAGCCAAGTCGTGCTGTAGGATCGTGCGGCAACTAACCTGGAAACGCCCTACCCCATTCGCCCCGGTTTCAGGCGTTTGCGCAGACAGCAGGCCCTGCGCCTCCGGGGACAGTCGTTCCGTTGGGCTCCGTCAGCGCTCCGTCTTGTGCTTTTCGCGGTAGCTGCTCGGTGTGTCCCCCGTCACAGCGTGAAAGCGGCGGGAGAAATAGAGCGGGTCGGTGAACCCGCAGCGTTCGGCTACCGTCTTGATGGGCCATGTCGTTTCCACGAGCCATTGCCGGGCACGGGAAAGACGAATGGCCTGCTGGTAATGGGCGGGCGAATCACCGAAGCGCTCCCGCCAATGCCGGCGAAACGTGGCGATGGAGCGGCCGCTGCGTCGCGCTTGCACATCCCAGTCAATTTCCCGTTCGGGATGCTGGCGAACCGTGTGCGCGAGGCGGTCGAGTGGATCGGCATCGGCTGCCGGTGTTTCTCCCGCGTCACTAAGCAGGCTTTCCAGGATGAGTTGCTCGCACCAGCGGTCCACGCGGTCAGCCGCGCCTTCAGCACGCAAGGTGGCGATAGCCTGATTCAGGCCCGCAAGTGCCGCATGCACGCGCTCCGGCGAGGCAATCGACCAGACAGGCTTCGCCGGATCGATCAGGCGCCCGTCCAGAAAGGCTGCGTACTGCGCCGCCGGATAGATCAGAAACAGTTCCTCCCACATGCCGGACGGTTCCGTAGGGCCGTACGAAACGAAGTCTCCGGGCCATTGCGTAAGCACGCATGGGGGGACGACACGCCATGTGCGGTCCCCCCGGGTGAACGTGCCGCCGCCTGAAAGGATGAACGAGAAGTTACAGCTCTCGAAGGCGTGGCGTACCCAGTCCGTTTTTCGCGGCATGTAGCCTACGGTTTCCACGTTGAAGCGGGCGGGGAAATGCCGAACAAGCGGGGCGCAATGCTTGATCGAAAAATCCATGCGTTTGCGTGCAGGCTCCATTTTCAGCGGCATTGTAGTCTGATAAGCTAGCGCCAGTTAATCCAAAAATATATGTCCACGGAAAATCGTGCGTTGATCGTGTGGGGCGGATGGGACGGCCACAGGCCGGAAAAGGTAGCTTCGCTGCTGGCCGAGGATTTGCGGGCTGCGGGCATGGCTGTGCACTCGGAACCTTCGCTCGACGTGTTCGCGGATTCAGCTTCCTTGGGGCGTTATTCACTAATCGTCCCATGCTGGACGATGGGCCAGCTCACGGCCGACCAGGCCAAGGGTTTGCTGGGCGCGGTGCGGGGTGGCGTTGGGCTCGCGGGGGTCCATGGCGGCATGGGCGACGCTTTCCGGGGACAGACTGAGTACGAATGGATGGTCGGCGGGCATTTTGTGGGGCACCCGCACGTCGGCGATTACACGGTGACGCTCACGCCGGAGTCACACCCGATAACGGCCGGGCTGCCCGACGCCTTTGCCTACAAGTCCGAGCAGTATTACCTTTTGGTGGACCCAGGCGTGAACGTGCTCGCGGACACCCTCTACACGCATGAAGGCCGGCGCTGCCGCATGCCTGTTGTGTGGACAAAGATGTGGGGTGAGGGACGGGTGTTCTACTCGGCGCTTGGCCATGATCCGGCGGAGTTCACGACCTACCCGGTGATGCGCGAGATCGTGCGCCGCGGCCTGCGCTGGGCAGCGCGGCTGGGCTAAGGGAGCGCCCCATTTCCTGTTCCAAACCCAACCTTTTCTCTGCAATGAACGCTTCCATTCCACAGACCCGCGTCGGCGTGATCGGCTGCGGCAACATCGCCCGCGGGGCCTACTTGCCAAACCTGAAAAACTTCCCGCACCTGTCCCTCGCGGCGTGTGCGGACCTCAACGTCGAGGCTGCGCGGGCCTGCGTGCGGGATCTCGGCGTGCCGCGCGCCCTGAGTGTCGAGTCCCTCATCGCGGACCCGGACGTTGACGTGGTGCTCAACCTAACGGTCCCGCAGGCGCATGTGGACATTGACCTCGCGTGCCTTGAGGCCGGCAAGCATGTGTTCTCCGAAAAGCCCTTTGCGCTCACGCGTGACGACGCCCGGCGCATAACCCGGGAAGCGGTCGCCCGCAACCGTCGGGTGGGCTGTGCGCCCGACACCGTGCTGGGGGCTGGCGTGCAGACATGCCGCCGTCTGGTGGACGCAGGCGAAGTCGGCCGGCCGGTCGCGTTCACGGCCTCAATGATTTGCGGTGGCCATGAATCTTGGCACCCTTCGCCGGAATTCTATTACCTGAAAGGTGGTGGCCCGCTCTTTGACATGGGCCCTTACTACCTGCACGCGCTCGTGACCTTGCTTGGGCCGGTCGCCCGGGTGTGTGCCGCCACGCGCATCACCTTCCCCAGGCGCACGATCACAAGCCAGCCGAAGGCCGGAAAGCTCCTGCCGGTGGAAGTGCCGACCCATGTGACCGCCGTGCTGGAGTTTGCCAGCGGGCCGATCGGGACGTTCACGATGAGCTTCGACGTGCGCGGAGGCCACAACCAACCGCTGATCGAAATTTACGGCGAAGACGGCTCCCTCTCTGTGCCAGACCCCAACGGGTTTGGCGGCCCCGTAAAACTGCGGCGAGCGGGCAACACGGACTGGCGCGAAATTCCGCTGCAACTGCCAGAGCACCCTGGCGGCCGCGGACTCGGGCTGGCAGATATGGCGGCTGCCCTGCACACGGGGCGCCTCCATCGCGCCAACGATGCGATCGCGCTACACTGCACGGATATAATGGAGTCCATCCACGAGTCCGCTGAACAAGGCCACCGTCTCGATCTGTCAACCACGTGCGAACGGCCTGAGCCTATGCCCGTGGCCGGCCCCGCGGCGCTTTGGAGCTGACCGCCCCGAGCGCTCCGCGTGCGGGAGAACTCGGTGAGAGCCGCAAGGCGATGTGGGAGGAGGCTCCTCAGCGCCCCTCCACTCGCCCACGATCACCGTTTCGCGTAAAAGAGGAGGGACGCCGAACCGGCCGTTGAGCACGTTGCCCACAAGCATGTCCACGGCCACGGCCCCCAGCTCGAAGTGGCGCTGTGCAATCCCCATCGTCACGCCGCAACCGGGATGGAGATTGAGATGGGCGAGCCGCAAATCTTCGGGCACCCGCAGGCCAGCCTCTTGCGCGTAAATCTTCACCACCTCGTCGATGCACACGACCGCGTCGGGCCGGTGTTCCTTGTACCAGGCCGAAAACAATCGGCTCGACGTCGCGTGATTGAAGTTCGGGATCATTGGGGCCAACCGGACGACGCCCCCACGCAGGCGTGCCTGCCAGCTCAGGAACGCGCCTGTAATGGCATGCCGGGAATGGACGTCCTGGTAACGCCCGATCCAAAGCCCGATGCGCCGCGCACCCTGATGCCACAAGGCTCGCAAGGCGATCTCGGTATTGCCGAAATAATCCGGTGCCACGCGGTCCAGCGCGGGCCGGTAGAGGTTGGACTCAATCGCCACGCCGGCGTAGCGCGCCCAATCGAGGGATAAGCGGGCGTAGCCTTCCGCCGGGGGGGGCACCAGCACGCCCTTAATGCCGCGCGCCCGCAAGATGGTGTCCAGTCGACGCGGGGTCATGCCCTTTGCCTTCAGCCAGAATTCGTCCAACGCATAGCCCCGTTCAGCGGCGCGGGCCCGGGCCCCCTCCAGATAGCCCCGGAACCAGGGCAGGTCGTGCCAGACCTTCTCGCCCGGGTGTGTGTTGATCCAGGCAAGTGTCGCGGTTGGCGCGGCGGGAACCGGGCGCTGCCGTACGCGGGTCATCAGTTCCACAACCGCGGCATCGGGCACGTAGCCCATTTCGCGGGCGATCTGCTGGATTCGCTGGCAGGTTGCCGCAGGTATGCGCGGGTGGTTGCGCAAGGCCAAAGAAACGGTCGCGCGATGCACTCCGGCGCGTCGGGCGATGAGGCTAAGACTGGGACGGGATGGGCTGCTCAACAGCTGCCCAGAAAGCGCGTTTTTGCCCCCGTTTCAAGCTCCTATTCAGCCCCTCGCCTCCGCGCCCGTCCCTGTTTTGCGGCACCACGACCCCTCCCTCTCGAGACCCTTTATTCACAGAAAGACCGCCATGTCCGGTCAGAGACAATCATAAGGTCCCAGAATTTCCGGCGGGCTTGAGGACCCCCAAAAGGCGCCGGATGGCGGGCTGTGCAACGATTTCGAAAAGCGACTTTTTGAAGAGATTCCGACGGCTCGCAAGGATCGGCCAGGACAGCTTCCAGGTTGAGCGGGACGTTTGTGCCCGCCCTGCGCTGATGCTGGTCACTCGCCGTCATGCGTTCGTCTCCTCGATTCTGGATCGCCTTGTTTGTGCTGCTCGCGCTGTTCGCTGGAAGCGTGTGGTGGTGGCTTACGCGCATATCCCGACCAACCGAAAGTGCTCAGGCAGCAGCGTCCGCGCGTACCGGCGCGGAAACGCCCGACAACGCCCTCGACGAGACCCGCGCGGGACAGGCACCGCCGCCCGCGGACTCCCCCACCCCCACGGTCGTCAGTCCCTATGCTACGACGCCTTCCTCAACACCCCTTCCCCGAGAGCCCCGTGGCCTATGGGCAGCGACTGTCCCTGCGCCCCTGAACTACGTGGACCGGTTGCCGCCGGAGCATCGGACTGCGTTCGAAAACTTCCGTGCGGCTTACCCGTCCGTTGACCCCACCGAAACCGAAGCCTTCCACGAGGCCCTGCTTGAGGAGCGGCGGCGTTACGGGCTTGAGCTTTCGGAGGCCAGCGGCGTCGCCTTCACAGACTGGCTGCGTCCAACGGAGCGTATGCAGGCGGCCCTGGTCGTGGCACGCGGCGAGCATATCGGCATAGCGATCAACGGAACGGACGCACGAGGCCGCGGCTACACGTTGGTTGGTTTCCGCGGGGTAGACCCAATTTACTCGTTCACCCAGAACACGGGACCGTCCCGGACGACCGGGGCTAACCTGCTGCGCGCAAATGAAGCCTTTGATCCCGTTGTAGGAGCCGCGCTGACCGGCGACGGGCTCTACGTCAACGTCAACGACCACGGCACCATTTACGAGCACACCGAGTTCCAGCTCCCCAACTCAGGTGGCTCGCGCATCGTGTATAAGGAGATCAATGACGGCGGCGACCGCGACCACATGACGCACGTCGCGGGGACGGTGGGCGCCTGGGGCTATACAGCCACGCTAATGGGCATGGTGCCGCGCGTGTGGTTCCGGTCACTGATCCAGCAGAGCACTTCCCACATCTACGGATACGGCATGCAATGGCCCGGCCAGAAGGCCACAAGCACGAATCCCCGCACCGGCCAGATTGAATTCCGTTCCGTGATGGGCACCACCTCTCTCGGCCTGACGGACTCCACCGGGCAGTATACCTCCACGGCGGCCCTCTACGATCAGGTGATGTGGGACTACCCTTATTACATCCATTTCTACGCCGCCTCAAACGACGGCTCGGGCATGCGCACCCTCGGGGCGAACAACCCCATCGCCAAAAACATCACCACGATAGCTGCGGCTGATGCCGTCACGCGCGACGCAAACGGCAACTACGTGAGCCGCGGAAGCGTCGCGGGATTCAGCTCGCGCGGGCCTACGCTTGACGGGCGCATAAAGCCGGACCTCACCGCCAACGGAACCGGCGTGACGTCCACAACCGGGTCCACGGGCACATCGACGTACCAGGGCACCTCCATGGCCACGCCCAATGCATCCGGGTCCACGGTGCTCCTGATCGACTACGTCCGCCAGCGCTTCCCCGGGCATTACTTGCGTTCCTCCACGCTGCGCGCCCTCCTCGTGAACACGGCAGACGACCGCGGTCGGCAGGGGCCCGACTACGAATACGGGTGGGGCGTGATGAACGTCCACCGCGCCGCGGTCATCGTGAAGCGGTACGCCGACACTCCCGCCACCCGGGTGGTGCTGGAGGACCGTCTTGCCTCCGGCCAAACTTGGACAGCCAGCTACGTGTACGACGGCACAGGCCCCCTTCGCGTTACCCTTGCATGGATCGACCTTCCCGGCAGCGCCTCCACGACAACGGCACCCAACCTGGTCAACAACCTCGATCTGCGCGTGACGGGCCCTACCGGCACAACGCACCTGCCGTTCATAATGCCCTACACCACGGGGCAAGGCGCCACTCCTGCCTACGACGCCTCCCTCTACACGGCCACCGCGACCACCGGCAACAACGTCACGGACAACATCGAGCAGGTCCTCATTTCGTCACCACCTGCCGGCACGTACACGGTCAGCGTCAGCCACACCGGCTCCCTCAGTGGGGGCAGCCAGTGCTTTTCGCTGGCCGTGCTCGGCGCCGCCCAGACCGCAGCACTAGGGCCAATCGACATTTTAGACTGTACAGATTGTGACCGAGCTGTTTGAA
>CAZQIE010000127.1:0-6531 GCA_964593675.1 uncultured Opitutales bacterium | reverse complement strand
CACACGTCAAACGACCCCAAACCCTACCCCGCACCGCCCAGCCGAGTCAACCCCACCGCCCCTCCCCGAAAAAACTTAACCCCGAACCCCACCCTCCGATACCCCTCCCACGCCACTTCTTTATTGAAAATAAATCTCATTTTCAGTTGCACCTAGGAATCATTCCAAATAACTTACTCCACCATACCAAACCGCACTCCCCCCTCGCTAAACGCCTCCACCCAGACGCCACCCACACCCCACCCGGCCTCGCAGAAGATTCCCGCAACCACCTCGCCCGCAACGCTTACCACACCGCCGCACGTGACACCCCCCGCCACAAAGCTCCCCGAGCCCGCAAAGCACGCCCTCGAAGACGCGCTTGCCCGGTGCAGCCTCCGCGCCACCCGCCAGCGCGAACACGTGTTCGGTGTCCTCCTCAGCCGGCGTGACCACCCCACCGCCGACGAAGTCTACGCCCGCGCCCGCGCGGACATGCCCTCCATCTCCCTCGCCACCGTTTACAACTGCCTCGAAACCCTCGTCGAGTGCGGCCTCGTCCGCCAAGTCCATATCGAGCGCGAACCCACACGCTTCTGCCCCAACCTCACCCTGCACGCCCATTTTTACTGCCGCCGCACCGGCGCCATCCACGACATCGAAATCCCCCCCGAAATCATGGACGCCCTTAAGCGCATCCTCCCCCCCGGCTTCGTCGCCGACCGCGCCCTCGCCGAACAGCTGGCGGAGATCGGCGCCGACCGCGTCGACCTCGCCTTCCGCGGCACCACCCCCGACGCCCCCTCCCCCTCCTAAACCCGCTTCTCTCACCCACTCACCTTTCTAAAAACACATGAACGCGCTGGAAATCAGGAACCTGAACGTCGAGATCCAAGGCCGGCAGATCCTCCGGGACTTCTCCCTGTCCATCCCCAAAGGCGAAGTGCACGCCCTCATGGGCCCCAACGGCACCGGCAAAAGCACGCTCGCCAAAGCCCTCGCAGGCCATGAGGACTACACCGTCACCCGCGGCGAAGTCCTCCTCGACGGCCAACCCGTCCTCGGCAAAGAACCCGACGAAATCGCCCGCGCCGGCCTCTTCCTCGCCTTCCAGTACCCCAGCGAAATCCCCGGCGTCTCCATCGCCAATTTCATCCGCGCCGCCCTCCAGGCTCGCCTCAAAGAAGGCGAAGAACTCGTCGCCACCAAGTTCTACAAAGACCTCTACGCCAAAATGGACGAGCTCAAGATTGACCGCGCCTTCACCTCGCGCTCCGTCAACGAAGGCTTCTCCGGCGGCGAAAAGAAACGCTGCGAAATCCTCCAGATGATGATGCTCCAGCCCGCCTACGCCGTCATGGACGAAACCGACTCCGGCCTCGACATCGACGCCCTCAAAATCGTCGCCAACGGCGTGAACCTCATGCGCGGCCCCAACCTCGGCATCCTCGTCATCACCCACTACCAGCGCCTCCTCGATTACATCGTCCCCGACCGCGTCCACGTCATGTGGGACGGCCGTATCGTCAAAAGCGGCGACAAAACCCTCGCCCTCGAACTCGAAAAACGCGGCTACGACTGGGTCCAGAAAGAACTCGCCCCCGCCGCCGCCAGCTAGGCCACAACCGCCAACACCTTTATACCCATGTCCGCCGAGACCACACAGCTCGAAATCGACCGCGAGAAAGGCAATTTCCACTACGACACCACCTACGAGTTTGACGCCGGCGTCGGCCTTTCCCCCCGCACCGTCGACTACATTGTGGACGTCAAAGGCGAAGACGACTGGGTACGCGACTTCCGCCAGCGCGCCCTCAAAGTCTTCGAGTCCAAACCCCTCCCCACAAGCTGGGCCACAAAAGACCTCGAAAACATCAACTTCGAGAAAATCCGCTACTACCTCTCCAAAGGCCAGCGCCCCTCCCGCACCTGGGAAGAAGTCCCCGACGAAGTAAAGCAGACCTTCGAACGCCTCGGCATCCCCGAACAGGAACGCAAGTTCCTCGCCGGCGTCGAAGCCCAGTTCGACTCCGAGGCCGCCTACTCCCGCATGAAGGACAGCCTCGCCAAAGACGGCGTCATCTTCGTCGGCTCCACCGAAGGCCTCATGAAACACCCGGAAATCTTCCGCAAGTGGTTCGGCAAAGTCATCCCCACCGGCGACAACAAATTCTCCGCCCTCAACAGCGCCGTCTTCTCCGGCGGCAGCTTCATCTACGTACCCCCCGGCGTGAAGGTCAAACAGCCCCTCCAGGCCTACTTCCGCATCAACGCCGAAAACTTCGGCCAGTTCGAACGCACCCTCATCATCTGCGACGAAGGCTCCGAAGTCACCTACATGGAAGGCTGCACCGCCCCCAAGTTCGAGACCTCCACCCTCCACTCCGCCGTCGTCGAACTCGTCGCCCTCAAAGGCGCCAAAATCCAGTACATCACCGTCCAGAACTGGTCCGCCAACGTCTTCAACCTCGTCACCAAACGCGGCCTCGCCGACGAAGAAGCCGAAATCCGCTGGATCGACTGCAACATCGGCTCCCGCCTCACCATGAAATACCCGGGCGTCGTCCTCAAAGGCCGCAAAGCCCGCGGTGAAGTCCTCTCCATCGCCCTCGCCCACGACGGCCAGCACCAGGACACCGGCGCCAAAATGGTCCACGCCGCCGACGAAACCAGCTCCAATATCATCTCCAAGAGCATCAGCATCGGCCAAGGCCGCGCCTCCTACCGCGGCCTCGTCCACATCCCCAAACACGTCAAAGGCTGCCGCAACAACACCGAGTGCGACGCCCTCCTCATCAACACCAACAGCCGCACCGACACCTACCCCGCCATCGTCGTCCGCGGCGACGCCAACTCCGTCCAGCACGAAGCCAGCGTCTCCAAAGTCAGCGCCGAACAGATCTTCTACATGCGCCAGCGCGGCCTCTCCGAAGGCGAAGCCATGAGCCTCGCCGTAAACGGCTTCGTCAACGACCTCGTGCGCGAGTTCCCCATGGAGTACTCCGTCGAACTCAAGCGCCTCATCGAGCTCGAAATGGAAGGCTCCGTCGGTTAAGCCTCCCCCGTATCCAACTTCTCACTACAACGCACCCTTTTACCACCATGGCCCAGGTCACCGCCCTCGCGGACAAAGACATCCTCGGTCTCGAAACCTTCACCTCGCAGCTCGTCCAGGACTCGCTCCCCGAATGGCTGCGCGGCGTCAAACGCGCCGGCTGGGACGCCTTCCAGAAACTCCCCATGCCCAGCCGCAAGGACGAAACCTGGCGCTTCTCCGACCTCAAAGTCACCCTCGACGGCTTCCACCTCGCCGCCCCCCCCTCACCCACCCTCGCCGCGGAACTCCTCGGACGCTCCTCCCTCATCAAAAAAACCGCCGGCCACCTCGCCTTCGGTGACAACGCCACCCTCGGCCCCACCCACCTCTCCGAAGACCTCCGCCGCCAAGGCGTCATCTTCGAGCCCCTCGCCGAAGCCGCCCGACGCCACCCCGACCTCGTCTCCCGCCACCTCCTCAAGATCGACCACCACCTCGGCGGCGACAAATTCCTCGCCCTCCATCAGGCCTACGCCTCCGCAGGCGCCTTCCTCTACATCCCGCGCGGCCTGGAAGTCGAACTCCCCTTCGTCGCCTACCACTGGCACTGCGAAGACGGCGCCGCCCTCTTCCCCCACACCCTCATCGTCGCCGAAGACAACTCCCGCGTCAGCCTCATCGACTTCTTCCTCAGCGCCCGCCCCGACACCCGTGGCCTCGCCTGCGGCGCCTCCAACGTCCACGCCGGCCCCGGCGCAAAAGTCTTCCGCAAGAGCGTCCAAAACTGGTCCCGCCGCGTCGAGTCCTTCCAGATGGACGCCACCCGCGCCGGCCGCGACACCGACGTCAAGAACATCGCCGCCAACCTCGGCGCCCAACGCGCCCGCTTCGAAAACCAGGTCCGCATCACCGGCCCCGGCTCCAACGTCCGCATGTATTCCGTCAGCGTCGCCGACCGCGACCAGGAATACGACCAGCGCACCCTCCAAGTCCACGGCGCGCCCCACGCCTCCTCCGACCTCCTCTACAAAAACGCCCTCCTCGACACCGCCCGCACCATCTTCTACGGCATGATCAAAGTCGAAGAAGACGCCAAGCAGAACGACGCCTTAAAGAAAAAACGCAACATCCTCCTCTCCAACCAGGCCGAAGCCAACTCCCTCCCCGGCCTCGAAATCAAGGCCAACGACGTCAAGTGCTCCCACGGCGCCACCACCGGCCAGCTCGACGCCGAAGAACTCTTCTACCTCCGCGCACGCGGCATCCCCAAGAGCATCGCCCAGCGCCTCCTCGTCTTCGGCTTCTTTGAGGAAATCATCGACCACGTGGAAAACGAAGAACTCGCGGAAATCCTCCGCACCCTCGTCCACGAAAAGTTCGAATCCCGCCGCGACTAGCAGCCGTTTCCACCTCTACCGTCCCAGCCCCGACACTGGAGCCTATTAAGTTCAAGTTTGTCGCACCTGTTGGCCCCCACTCCCCCTCCTCCGCACCGACCCGAGGACGGGCCGCCCACGCTCGCCGCAGCGTCAGCGCACGCGACCACTTGAAGTAAACCCGCTCCCACGACCCGGCCAGAGCCCCCACGCCCCTCCTCCTGAGCTTGACCCATGTTCAACTACAGGCGACCCTCTAAACCCATGGGCCCAAACGAGCGCATTCTCAGCCGCGACTGCGCGGCCACCGTAATCCCCTCCGGAGAGTCCGCCACCCTCCCCTCCGGCACCAAAATCTCCATCACCCACAGGCTCGGCGGCAACTTCACCGTCCTCTGTGACTACGGCATGTTCCGCGTCAACGGCGCCGACCACGAAGCCCTTGGCGAACCCGCCCCCGCCGCCACACCCCAGACCGACACCCCCGCACCCGGCGCAAAACCCGACGAGAAAACCCTCTGGGACGCCCTCCGCACCGTCTTCGACCCCGAAATCCCCGTCAACATCGTCGACCTCGGCCTCGTCTACTCCCTCACCCTCCGCGACCAGCCCGACGGCACCTCCGCCGTCGATATGGCCATGACCCTCACCGCCCCCGGCTGCGGCATGGGCCCCGCCATCGCCGAAGACGCCCGCCAGCGCCTCATGTCCATCCCCGGCATCTCCGACGCCAAAGTCGAACTCGTCTGGGACCCACCCTGGAACCAAGGCATGATCTCCGAAGAAGGCAAAATGCAACTCGGCCTCATCTGATACTGGCCTCTTGTTCGCAACGGCAGGTGCGATAACCGCCGCTCAATAAACCCTTTTTCTTTCAGGAGCATTAAGTAAGTTCTGGCGTCCCCAGCCAGTAACTTGGCATTATATTGGTAAGTCCTCCCCCCGCGCCCCGCGACACCGGGCCCGGAAATGGACTTCTGCACAGACTTCTTCACCTCCGCCTTCCTGCCGCACGGCCACTGCTACCTGTGGCGGACTGATGTCCTCTGGCTCAACGCCAGCGGCGACCTCCTCATCGCGCTCGCCTACTACGCGATCCCCTTCTCCCTCCTGCACTTCGTCCGCCGCAGACCCGACCTGCTCTTCCGCGGCCTCTTCGTCCTCTTCGCCCTCTTCATCTTCCTGTGCGGCACCACGCACCTGATGTCCGTCATCACCATCTGGCACCCCTGGTACATCGTTGACGGCTACCTCAAGCTCATCACCGGCATCATCTCCGCCGCCACCGCCGTCGTCCTCTGGCCCATCGTCCGCCAAGCCGTCGACATGCCCACCCCCGAACAGTGGCGCCAGACACGGCAGGACCTCGAACGCGAAATCCGCGAAAAAACCCAGGCCGAGGAAGCCAGCCGCCTCAAAAGCCAGTTCCTCGCCACCATGTCCCATGAGCTCCGCACGCCCCTCAACGGCCTGCACGGCATGCTCCAGCTCCTCCGCGACAGCCCCCTCTCCCCCGCCCAGCACCAATACGTCCGCCTCGCCGAAACCTCCTCCCTCAACCTCCTGCGCATCGTCACCGACATCCTCGACCTCGCCCGCGTCGAGGCCGGCAGGATCGACCTCACCCACGAACGCTTCGACCTCCACGAACTCGTCCGCAACATCATCCAGCTCGTCGAACCCTCCGCCTCCGCCAAAAACCTCGCCCTCGACGCCACCATCGCCCCCAACACGCCCCGCGAAGTCTGCGGCGACCCCGGCCGCTATTCCCAAATCCTCACCAACCTCGTCTCCAACGCCGTCAAATACACCCGCGAAGGCCAAATCGAAGTCTCCCTCCGCGCCGTCGAAATCACCCACGACACCGCACTCGTCGAACTCCTCGTCAAAGACACCGGCGTAGGCATCCCCACCGAACGCCTCCAGCGCATCTTCGAACCCTTCTCCCAGACCCACACCACCACCACCGGAACCAGCGGCGGCACCGGCCTCGGCCTCCACATCTCCCGCCACCTCGCCCGCCTCATGGGCGGCGACGTCACCGTGGAAAGCGCACCCGGCCTCGGCTCCACCTTCCGGGCCACCGTCTCCCTCAAACTCCCGCCCGACACCCGCCAGCCTGGCACCCCGCCCCCCGAA
>CAZQIE010000126.1:0-6574 GCA_964593675.1 uncultured Opitutales bacterium | reverse complement strand
CTACCTCGCCTCCGCCCTCCTGTGGCTGTAACCCATATGTCGATTGGCCCTAGGGTGAGGTGTTGAGGAACTGGTAAAGGGACTGGCCCCAGTCGCCTCTAATCTGACTTCGGGCTAGGCTGCTGGGAGCGTCCGCCAAGGGGCAAAAGGTCCTTGAGGTTGTATAGGACGTAGAGGGTGACGCCGACGGTGATACCGCAGTCCGCGATGTTGAAGGCGGGCCAGCGGTAGGTGCCGAGGTGGAAGTCGAGAAAGTCGACGACATGGCCGAACCGCACGCGGTCGGTGATGTTGCCAAGGATGCCGCCGCAGAGGAGCCCAAAGGATACTTGCATGGGGGGCGCCTTCAGCCCGAGTTCATGGCGGAAATGATAGACGAGGAAAAGGGCGGCGATGCCGAGGACGGCGAGCCAGCCGGAATAACCGTCGAGGATGCCCCAGGCTGCGCCCCGGTTGTAGATGTGGACGATATAGAAAAAGCCTGGGACGACGGGGATGGGGGAAAAGTAGTTGTCGACGGGAACGTTGGCGACGATCCAGGTCTTGGTCAGTTGGTCCCACGAAAACAGGAGTGCCGCAATCGAGTAGAGACGCCAGGTGCTGAACACGCGCTGCATGAGGGTGCGTGGTGGCGTGGGCGTGGGTTCGGGGGACGTCATTGCAGGGGAGGGCAAATTGCACAAAGGCCGCCGGTTGTGGTGTCCGGCGGCCTTTGTGCGATGGGCAATTGTGGCCGGGGCTTAGGTCTCGGCTTCTTCGTCGCCACCACCGGCTTCTTCGGCTTCGTCAAACACACCGGCGCTGCCGCGCTGCGTGTTGCGGCGGCGGTTCCGCTCAAGCTGCTGCTGGCCTTCCAGGGAATAGCGGGTGAACGGAACGGCGTGGAGGCGTTCCGCGGCAATGGGCTGCCCGGTGATCTCGCAAACACCATAGGCGCCACTGCGGATGCGCTTGATGGCTTCTTCGATCTCGTACAGGGCTTCCTGCTCGTTCGAGACAAGGCTCAGGGCGAAGTCGCGGTCAAACGTGTCCGTGCCCGCGTCGGCCATGTGCTGGCTGTAGCCGGAGAGGTCCCCGGAGTCTTCCTTGCTGGAGCGCTTGAGGGTTTCCTGCGTGTGAATTTCGAGCCCGTCCAGAACGTGGTCGCGCAGCTCAATAAGCATCTTGTAGTAGCGGCGCCACTTCTGGGGGATTTCGTCGCTTTCGTGGCTTGGCGCGGCCTTTTCGAGCGTCACGCCACCCAGGATGTCAGCGAGGGAGGCGGCACCGAGTACGCGGTGTTGCGGGGTCGGCGCCGGGGGCGGGGGTTCGGGAGCGCGTTTGCCGGCAGGCGTGGGCTTGCCTGCAGCGGGGGCCTTTTCGGCTGGCGCGGCACCGGGCTTTTCGGCGGATGGCGCCTTGCCTTCCTTGCGGTGCTCAATGATCTCCCGGACGTCATCGAGCGTGAACACGATGGGCGTGTTTTTCTTGCGGACCTTGAATACGGAGGGCGTGTGCTTCCGCTTACGGGCACCGAGAACGATGGCCTTTGTCTTTTCGTCTTCCGCTTCAGGAACGGGGTTCTTTGCGGGAGGCGCTTCCTTGGTGGGCTTCTTCTGGGAGGATTCCGATTCGCTTGGTTTTGAAGGCTTCTTCGTCATGGTGCTTTTGACACCCGTGGGTGCGGGAGCCGGTTTGTTTTTGACGGTTTGCGTCCGGTTTGCGGGCGCTTTGGATGGAACGTGAGATTTGGCGGGAGCCGGTTTGGGCGCGGGGACTTTGGCTGGGTTGACAGGAGCTGCTGCTTTTCTTTGGGCGGCTTGCTTGTCAGGCGCCGGTTTCTGGCCTTTTGCTTTGGGTGGCTCGGTTTTTTTGGACGGCTTCGAAAGAACGGGTTTCGACTTCGCTTTGGCCAACGCTTTTGACGGCGGGCTCTTGGGCGCTTTGGCGACGGGCTTTTTCGGCGGGCTGGAGGGGTGGTGCTTCTTCTTTGGGGCCGTCATGGGTGAGGTGGGTAGAAAGGCCGGTGCGCTAAGTCTCAGCGGGACGGTGCGGGGAGTGCCTCAAGGCAGCGTTCGCACACGTTGTCAGCAAAGTCCTTAGGTTGCACGAGTTGCGACACCCATCTCCAGCAGCGCGGGCAGCGGCAGCCTTCGGCCCGTTGGGCCTGGACGGACCACCCCGCCGCAGAAGCGATGGAAACGTGCGACACAATATAGTATTCGGCAAGGCTGTTGCGATGTTTCTCGAGCGCTTTGAAGAGGGGGTCGTCTGCCGGGCCGGAGATGAGCACCTGGGCGTCCAGGCCTTTGCCGATGACCTTCGTCTTGCGGAGCTCTTCGAGCTTTTCGTTTACCTGACCACGCAGGCTGAGGATCCGTTCCATATCCTCGGCAAGCTTGGGCTGGCGCCAGGAGTCCGGGACGGTGGGCCAGGATTCCAGCGCAATGGCGGCGTCGGCGTAGTCGGCGTCGAAATTGGCGTGGGCGAAGGCTTCGTCGCTGGTGAAGGGGAGGATGGGCGCCAGCACGCGCAGGAGCGTCTGGAGCGCGTGGTGCATGACGGTCTGGGAGGACCTGCGCTTCACGGAATCCGCGGCGAAGGTGTAGAGGCGGTCCTTGAGGATGTCGTGGTAGATGCGCGAGAGCGTGACCGAGCAGAACCGGTCCACAAGCTGGTACACGCGGTGGAACTCGTAGGCGTCGTACGCGGCGGTGGCGGCGTCGACGAGCTCGGCGATCTGGTGGAGCGCCCACTGGTCGAGGGCGTCCATGTCGTCCGGCGCAACGGCGTCGCGGGCGGGATCGAAGTCGGCGAGGTTGCCGAGCTGGTACATCAGGGTGTTACGGATCGTCCGGTACGTGTTCACGACCTGACCGAGGATGTCCTCGGAGATGGTGATGTCGTTGCGGAAGTCTTCGGAGCTGATCCAGAGGCGGATGACGTCCGACCCGTAGGTGTTGATGTAGGAGTCGGCGGTCTGCGGCTTGCCGTCGCTCTTGGAGATCTTCTTCTTGCTCTCGTCGACGATGAACCCGTGGGTGATGACGCTGCGGTAAGGGGCGGCGCCGTCGGCGATTACGGACGTCCAGAGGGAGGACTGGAACCAGCCGCGGTGCTGGTCGCTGCCTTCGAGGTAAAGGTCTGCGGGCCAGGAAAGACCGGGGGTGCGCTTGAGGACGGCGCGGTGACTGCAGCCGGAGTCAATCCAGACGTCGAGGGTGTCCACGCCCTTGTTGAGGCGCTGGGGCCAGTCTGCGGGGCGCGGAATGCCGGCGAGGATGTCTTCGGCGCTCTTGTCGAACCAAAGGTTGGTGCCTTCCTTCTCGACCTTGTCGGCGATCTTGCGGATGACGCCGGCGTCGAGGTAGGCCTGCTTGCCGTCTTCACCGTAGAAGACGGGGATGGGCACGCCCCAGGCGCGCTGGCGGCTGATGCACCAGTCCGGGCGGGACTCAATGGCGCCGCGGATGCGGTTTTCGCCCCAGCGGGGGACCCAGGCGACGCTGCCGACGGCCTCGAGGGCCTTCTGGCGGGTGCCGGTCTTGTCCAGGGACACGAACCACTGGTCCATGGCGCGGAAGACGACGGGGGTCTTGGAGCGCCAGCAGTGCGGGTATTGGTGGGAAATGCGGCCGAGGTTGAGAAGGGCGCCGTTTTCCTTCAGGATGGCGAGGACGGCGTCGTTCGCGGGGCACTTGCCGTCGGTTTCGAGGACGGTGGTGCCGACGAGGCGCTGCGGGATCTTGCCGTCGTCAACGTATTTGCCCTGGTCGTCGAGCGGGCAGTAAATTTCGAGGCCATACTTCAGGCCGCTCTGGTAGTCTTCGAGACCGTGGCCAGGGGCGGTGTGGACACACCCGGTGCCGGCGTCCGTGGTGACGTATTCGGCCAGGACGATGGGGCTGGGGCGGTCAATGAAGGGGTGCTTGGGCTTGAGGCCTTCCAGTTCGCGTCCTTGGACGCGCTTGCCCAGGGTGGCGCCTTCGAGCTTGCAGTCCTTGATGAAGGCTTCAGCAAGGGCTTCGGCGACGACGTAGTTGTGGCCGTTGTGGGCGACAGCGACGTACGTGAGGTTCGGGTGGACGGCGATGGCAAGGTTTGCGGGCAGGGTCCACGGGGTGGTCGTCCAGATGACGACGCTGGTGGGGCCGGCAAAGGGGCTGCCGTCGACGGCGAACTTTACCCAAATTGACGGGCTGACGTGGTCCTTATACTCGATCTCGGCTTCAGCGAGCGCGGTTTCGCAGGGGATGGACCAGTAGACGGGCTTCTTGCTGCGGTAGACGAGGCCTTGTTCGACGAATGCGGCAAAGGTGCGAAGGATGACGGCTTCGTAGGCCGGGTCCATCGTGCGGTATTCCTTCGCCCAGTCGGCGAGGACGCCAAGGCGCCGGAACTGGCCGCGCTGCTTTTCGATATAGGCGGCGCTGAAGGAAGCGCACTCTTTGCGCAGGTCTCCTGAAGAAAGATTTTTGCCTTTTGCGCGCAGGTCGCGGACGACCTTGTGCTCGATGGGCAGGCCATGGCAGTCCCACCCCGGGACATAGGGCGTGCGGTAGCCGCGCATGCCTTTGTAGCGCAGGATGATGTCCTTGAGCAGCTTGTTCAGCGCGGTGCCGATATGGACGTCGCCGTTGGTGAACGGCGGGCCATCGTGAAGAATAAACGTCTTGCCCGAGGCGTTCTTCTCTTGGATCTGCCGATAGAGTCCCAGCTTTTCCCAGTGAGCAATCCGCTCGGGTTCGCGGGTGACGAGGTTGGCCCGCATCGGAAAGCGGGTTTTCGGCAGGTTCAGGGTGTCCTTCAAATCCTTAGACATGGGCAACTTGCCTCTCCGGGCTGTTGCGTTAAAGCCGTGAAAGTCTGTCTCGTACCCCGTGTGAGTCAAGGGTGTTCGCGGGCGTTTCTGAAATTAACCGGGGGTGGTCAGAAAATGCGCTAGCCACAGGGCTTTGCCGGGCTTTAAACCGGGAGGTATGGCACAATTAGCGGAGGTGGTGGCGTTTTGCGATGTGCGGGTGCGCCGGGCTGAGGTCCGGGACTTTCCGGGCTCGGAAAACGGGCTGCAATTCGAGAACAGCGGGGCGGTCACGAAGGTAGGTGCTGCGGTGGACGCCTCCCTCGCGGCGTTCGAGTGTGCGGCGGCGGAGGGCGTGGACTTCCTTATTGTGCACCACGGGCTTTTCTGGGGGCGCTCCATGCCGGTGACGGGGACGCGCTACGCGAAGGTGAAGGCGCTGGTGGACGCCGATTGTGCGGTGTACGGGGCGCACCTGCCGCTCGACGCGCATACCGAGATCGGGAACAATGCCGTCCTCGCGCGGAAACTGGGCTTGAGGGTGGCGGGGTGGGGGCTGGCGTTCGAGGGCACCCCGATTGCGGCGCTGGTGGACGAATGCCCGTCTCGGGACGTTTTGCGTCAAAAGCTGGAGTCTGCCTTCCCGGCACCGTTTACGGCCATCGAGTGTGGTCCGGCGCAACCGAAACGTATTGCGATCTTGTCGGGGAGTGGGGCTAGCGCGGTGGAGAGTCTGAAGGCGGCGGGCATTGACACGCTGATCACTGGGGAGCTGAAGCAGCAGCACTACGCGGTGGCCCAGGAGGACGGCTTGAACCTGTACCTGTGCGGCCACTACGCAACGGAAGTGTTTGGGGTCCAGGAACTGGCGCGCGAGGTGGCGGAGCGGTTTGGGGTGCCCTGGGTGTTTTTGCCCAGCGATTGCCCGCTCTAAGGGCACATACAGTTCATCAAGTTGTCGCACCTGTTTATCCCCCGCCTTCCTCCGCGCCGACGCGAGAGGATGGTGGCTTCTTGCGCACGCCGCAGCGTGGGCCACGCGACATCTTGAAGCGAAACCGCTTTAAGGGTAGGGGGGGCTACAGGTTGGGAAAGGTGCGGCGACGGAATTGCATGGGGGTCACCCCCGTCAGGCTCCGAAAGACGCGGTTGAAGTGGCTGATGGTCGCAAATCCGACAGTTTGGGCGATGTCGGAGATGGGGTTCCGCGTTTCAGCGAGCAGGCGTTTGGCGTCCTGCACCCGGACGTGGTTCAGGTAGGCGGGCAGGCCCACGCCAAAGGCGCGCTTGATGAGGCGGCTCGTCTGGGAGGGGCTTCGGCCCAGCATTTCGCCAAGGATTTCCAGCGATATGGGCTCGTGTCTTCGCGCTTCGATGAGGCGTACGAGTCTTTCCTGCAAGGTCTTCATCTTCGCCTGGCGTCCCCGGTTTGGCAGTTGCAGGGACGAGGCAAATAACTGGGAAAAGATGCTAAGTAGGTGGCTGCAGTGCTGGAGGTACGTCCGGTTTTTTTGCGGGTTGGTCCGGGGGGCCGCAAGGCAAAGGGGCTGTGTTTTGAGGCGGGCGGGGATCGCGAAGAGGTTTGGGGTTATAGGGGGCAGGCTAAGAGTCGTGGGGATTTCGGCGGTGTACTGGGCCTCAAAATGTCCGAGGATCATTCCATGTACCCGAAGGGGGACGGTCATACTCACCGACCCGTCAGGTAGTTCCACGACTTTGGTGGGCACGCCGTTCCAGTAATGCTCTAGGGCCAATCGACATATGGGTTACAGCCACAGGAGGGCGGAGGCGAGG
>CAZQIE010000125.1:0-6896 GCA_964593675.1 uncultured Opitutales bacterium | reverse complement strand
CTACCTCGCCTCCGCCCTCCTGTGGCTGTAACCCATATGTCGATTGGCCCTAAAGCAATCGCCGTCAGTAAAGCCGCTCGCTTTCCCGTTTTCCGATCAACCAGTAAATCCACCGCAACGCCGACAACGTAGGCCAGACACACGGCAATAATGCCGTCCAACATCGGATACAGTCTATAGTTTGCCTGAAAGATAAAAACCGCGAGAATCAGAGCTGCCGCCCGCAACAGCCAAATCCACAGAACTCCATTTCTGATTTCATCAAGCCTTCCGCGTGAGAACTCTCTGTCACGCTTTATGCGCGAGCATGCTGCCCGCTGGGCAGCGACATAAAAGGCACAAACAGTGGCAATATGCACAAGCGACGGCGCCGAAGCTCGCATAGCCATTTGACGCTCCTCGATGCCTTGCTTTGCCGCTGCTTCGATTTGCTCACAAAAGCTTCTCTCCTCAGTCGTCGCTTCGCGCATGCCCGATATCATGGAGAACTACGCCCAAGTTGCAAGCCCTCTACAATCGCCAGAACTCCTGCGCATCCGCCTTTCGCCGCTGCGCAAGCGACAGGTAGTGCCCCTGGCACACTGCCGGACTGTTTCCCATGATCGTCGCAAGCCGGCCAATATCCCCATGCTGCGCCAGCCAATACGTCGCGAACGTGTGCCGCAGCGCATCCGGCACCCACGCGCTCAGTCCCGCCCGCGCGCACACCGCCTGAAACGTTTTCTGCGTCCAGCGCCCAAGCGGCAGCCCCGCCGCACGCACGCAAAGCAGCCAATTCCGCAGGTTTTCCGACACCGGCACCACGCGCCACGCGCCCCCGCGCACCTTCTGCCGCACCACCCGTATTTCCCACAACCCCCGATCCCCCCCGTCAATATCCACCTCAGCCCACGTTAGCCGCGCAATCTCCGACGGCCGCAACCCCGCAAACGCGGCCACCGCAAAATACCCCAGCATCGCGCCCCCGTTTACTGCCTGCGCCGCCTCCAGCAGCCGCTTCACCTCAGCCGGAGCCAACACCGCCGGCACCTTCCAATCCACCGCCACACGCGGCACCGCGCCCACCGGATTTGCCGCCAGACGCCCCTGCCGCACCAGCCACGCGCAAAACCCATACACCGCTTGCCGGTCGTTCCGCTGCGTCACCGGAGCCACCGGCCGCGCCAAAAACCTTCCGACCGCCTGGGGCGTGATGTCTGCCCCCGTCGACACCCCGGAAAACTCCACAAACGCCCGCAACCGACTCTTCAAATTCGCCACCGTCCGCGGCGCCCGCCGCGCGCGCTCCAGCGCCTCCAGGTATTCCGCCACCGCCGCTGCAACATCCAGCGCACCACCGCCACCCTCCCCACGCTGCACCCACAGCTTCGCCGCCCGCGTCAACACACCCGCACCCGCCCGCTCCCCAAGCAAACGCCACGCCATCTCCGCATCCCGCAACTGCTCCTCCGTAAGCCACGTTACCGCGCCCCGCGCCTGCTGCTCATTCGCCACCGCACACAACTCCACCCCACGCACCCACGCCCGCGCCTCCGCCTCCGACCGGAAATTCTTACGCACACGCGACTCCCTCAGACCAAAACGCTCAAGCGTTCGCCTGTCGCGCACCTGACCAGACACCCGCCACACCAGCTCGCCGCTCGGGTTATTGAACACTTTCAGGCTTAAGGCTACCGGCGGCTTCATATTTGCCCGAAAATTTGCCAGAAATCCCGTAATTCTGTCAAAACCTGACCTAAAAAATACCCGTAAAATCAATAAAATACCCTGAACCCATCAACAACTTACGCACCGATTGCGAAGTACACCCACTTCACAAACCCCCATCCAATAATCACTTAAGCAACTCATGCTTGCTCTTGGTGCCCCCACCGAGACTCGAACTCGGATTAACGGTTTAGGAAACCGCGGTTCTATCCATTGAACTATGGGGACAGGAGCAAGGTGCCGTCCGTCATGCCAGGACGGCGGAACCGGCGTTGGGATGTCGCCGCGGCAAACGCCCCTGGAGCACGCGTAACCTGAAGGAACGCGGCCGTTGGCGACACGGGGTTGAAAGGTGCGATGTCAGCCCGGCAAGGGCAAGCCGAAAGCCCACATTGCGCCGGCACACAGGGGCAACAGACAAGGCCGACAAGCCATTTTACCGTTCGCGTTCTTCCCGGCCAAACTCGGAGCCCTAATGGCCCCAAAGCCCGCCCGGGCCGGAACGGGCGTGCCCATGCCGTTTCTTCACGTAGCGAGGGTCCATATACAGGGTTTTACTGATGCGGAGCCGGGAGGAAGGTTCTTCAGGCCGTGATTTTTTGCTTAACAAGCGGATTTTGAGCTCTATGATTAAAGACCTTCGGCCCTATTACTAAATTCCGATGGCCCTACCCATCCCCCCCACGCTCCAAGTCCGGGCAAAACGTCCAGGCTTTTCACTTGTCGAGACGCTCATTGCGCTCGGCGTTTTCTCCGTCGTCTCGCTCGGCTTACTGGCGGGAATCATACAGGTTCGGAGGATAGCCGAAGGCAACGTCCACCAGAGTACGGCCCTCACGGTGGCGACCGGGTTTATCGAGCAGATCAAGAGCATGGAGTATAACGACCTTTCGAACCTGTCAGAAGGTCAGAGTATCGCCTTTGTGGTGGACCAGACGAGCGAGGCGCAGTCGGTTCCGCTGGGACAGTTTTCCGAACTGCAAATCCCCGTGGACTCGGACAAGAGCGGCAAGACGTGCGTCTGGATGCCGTTCCAGGTGAAGCCTCAGGTGAAGAACCTGGCCTCGACTTCCGACAAGCTCCCGGCCCTGCAGCTTGACCTGACGTTCCGGTGGCGCTCCCCCAACACGAAATCGTGGATTGAATCGAAGATCACGACGATCCGGTCCTCCGTCCCGTCTTACTAGCCATGAAAGCGCGTTGCAAACGCGGTTTCTCCTTGGTCGAAATGATCACGGTCATGGCGATCGTTGGTTTCTTGAGCATCGGGTTGTACCAGTTCACGGCGAACACCTCGATGGCGCTGTTCAAGAACACGGAGAAGCTGAAAATCAACAAGGACGTGCGCTGGTTCACGTCGGAACTCGCCTCGGTGGCCCGTGCCGCCAACGCGTTTTACATTTACCGGAGCTTTAAAGGCACCGACCGCGACAGTTCCGAGGATCGGCAGCGCGACGGTGCGACGGGGGACATGATGGTCCTGATTTTCCAGAGCCCGTTCCCCACGGTCGATGATCCCGATTATGTGACGCGCCTGGTCTGCTTTTATCGTGAGCCGGACCCGGAAGACCCGGATGGACGGGGACCGGTGTTCGAAGTGGATCTGGCTTATACGCCAGGGACGGTGCTGGCCTCCGCAAACCCGCCCGAAACCCTGATCGAGAATGCCTCCAACAACACGGCAAAATGGAAGAAGCGGGAGGTCCTGCAACTGTCCCGGGGTCTGGCGGACGGCAAGCTGTTCTACAATTTCCGTGATCGGGCTGTGGTGGTGAAGGGAGAGATCATCCACGGCAACGACGCAAAACGGGTGACTGACACCTATAATTTCACCATCTCTCCCCGGGGCTAAGAAAATGATCAGGCGACTGAAGAAGGGCTCGACGCTTGGGGTTGTGCTTATCCTCACGGGCGCGGTGGCGCTGCTTTTGGCTTCCGCGTTCTCGTATTCGATTGCGGAAAAGAAGCTGAACTATTCGGCGCAGGCATGGCTCGATGCAAAGAACGCGGCCGAAGCGACCGTTGAGGCGGGGTTTGCGCAATTGCAGCACCGCCTTGAGGCTACGGTGTCGTTCCCCATGAATGGCCTTGATCCGGCGGTGTCGACTTCGTCGCCGCTCACTTTGCCGTCGTCGTTCTACGACATGTACCGGAACTCGAATGTCGTGCTGCCCACGGACGAGCCGTATAACGCCCGTAAGGCCTGGGGCTCGTATTCCACCGAGCTCATCGGAGGCGCCTTGCCGCCGGGAGAGTGGCGTTTCATCGACGGCTCGCAGGCAGGCAACGAATTTGACCCGCTGCGCGGGATGCGCGCGTTTGTGCGGCGTGTAAATGTGCTGGGAAAGGCGACCGTCCATTACCCACTCATCGGAGAGCGCACGGCGTATGCCATGGAAGAGCTTCAGATCCGCGATGCGCCCCTTTTCGCCCATGCGATCTTCTACAACATGGACCTGGAGATCGCGCCGGGGGCACCCATGGTCGTGGAGGGGCCGGTGCACGCGAATGGCACGCTCTACGTGCAGAGCAGTAACTCCCTTTCGTTCATGGCGAAGGTAACGGCCACCGGGCAGATACAGTGGGGGCGCGCACCGAACAGCGGCCAGGCCACGGCAAACGGTTCCGTAAATATCGTCAACGGCCAGAACCAGTTGAAGAACCTGTATGGGAACTACGACGGCAAGGGCACGCGCTGGAATGTAAGCGGCAGCCAGAATTACCGGCAGGTGGCCTCGCAGACGTGGCAAGGCAACCTGCAAACCACCGAACACGGCGTGCCGCGAACCAACCCGGTGGGCATCGACGACTACCAGAAGGACGCGGACGCAAGCACGGCGGGCGAACAGACGCGCAACCCGGCCTACCAGATCATCCAGCCGGTTGTGAACAAGACGCCATCCATGACGCCCGAACAACTCGAAGTCGAAAAGGCTAAGTTCTCGTACAAAGCCGGACTCACGCTGGAACTGCGAGCCCAAGGCAGCGGCTACATGATGGACGTCTATACCTACAAGCGGGACGGCGCGGGCGATATCGTTTACGACGCCTCCGGTGCTCCCCAGAAGGTCATGATCACAAGCGTGGATGCGGCCACGACTTCGAGCGAATCAGGGACCCACTTTTTCTCCTACAAGCCTTACACCGAAACCACGTCCGGGAGCACGACCACTGTCACGTCGGGAATGTACGACCTGAGGCGGGCCAGTGATGGCAATTCCAACGACGGGAAACTGAGCCTGATCCGCGTCAACGTGGGCAAGCTCGCGGACCTCGTCCACGCAAACTCAGGTTCGGACTGGGGCGGCACGGATAAGAAACCAGAAAACTGGTGGAACGGCATCGTCTATATCCAGACGCCCCTGGCTGGGACCACACGTGAGGATGGCGTAAGCCCGGCGGTGGGAAACCTGGGCGTCCAGCTCTACAACGCACGCGTGATCCCCAACCCCAGCTACGCCATGGCCAACAACGTCTATGGCACCTCGTTCGTCACGAACAACGCCCTCTACGTTCAGGGACATTTCAACAGCGACGGCATCGCGACAGCATACGACTCCAATGGGAACATCACCACCCAGCGCACGGGCTCCCGCACCCTTCCGGACAGCAATGCCGACTTCGCGCAGCAAGGGAAGGAAGCCCCCGCCTCCCTGGTTGGCGACGCCGTGACTCTGTTGAGCCCCGGGTGGGACAACACCAAGAGCAAGCGGGCGATCGCCGATCGCGTGGCATCCGTGGATACCGAGGTCTCTGCGGCCATCCTTGCGGGCATCGCGCCGACGGGAAAGAACGGGGTTACGAAATACAGTGGCGGGGCCGAAAACTTCCCGCGCTTTCTGGAAAACTGGTCGGGTAAGACGCTGGTCTACCGGGGCTCGATGGTGAACCTGTTCGAATCGGAAGTGGCGAAACAGCGCTGGCAAAGCAACAACGTCTACAGCCCGCCCAACCGCGCCTGGGGCTTCCATGCGAAATTTGCGGAGGGATTCTTCCCGCCAGGCACGCCGAATGTGCGGACGTTCCGCCGCGTGAATTACCGGGAGCTCACGCAGCAGGAATATAAGACAGAGATACAGCATGTGCGCGATGCGTTCGCGTCGACGCCCTGACCGGTTGAGCCGCGCACACCTGAACACCGACCGGAGCCCCTCGTATGACCTTTAAAGGCCTCTTGCTCACACCTATCGCCCTCGCCGCCCTTGCGGGCATGGCGGGCGCGCACCACGAACACCTGGGCGTGAAGCCGCGCGCGGAGAACGTCTCACCCACGGCCCTGCCTGCCCGGACTGGGCAACGCAGCGCCACGACGGCGCCCACGGCTGGACCGGCGGAGACGTCTGAAGCCAGGACGTCCGTCGTCCCCTACCTCCAGACCACCGAGGCACCGTTCACGCTCCCACAGACCGCGCGTCCGCAGTTGAAGGCGACGGCCTTTACGGGGATGAACGTCGAGAATTACCCGGAGGAGCGTATCCGGCTGGAGGGACCTTCCTTCAGCACGGTGGGCGATGTACCTGCCGGGTTCCTTGTCCAGCCGTTCGATGGCCGGACGTCACTCACCCTGCGCTATGGCGGGGGCCCCTTGACGATGGGTTTTTGCGTCTTCGCGGCCAACGAGTTGCCGAAGGGCTTTCCGGAGTCTGGTGCCATCGGCTACACGAAGGCGCTGATCCAGCGGCGCCAGGCCTTGGGCGAACGCATAACCGTGCTGCGCGGGCCTGCAAAACCGCCCGCGGACACGATGTTTTATTTCCTGTATCAGACCCCCGTTGAGATTCTCCTGAGGATCGAGCCTCCAAATAATCGCCCGATGCTCCGGTATGAAGGGTGGATCGTCACCTGCGGCAAACCGGTGCAGTTTTTTGTGGAGGGCCCTGAGGCCATCGTCCTGCGCGCACGGCCAGAAATCAGCCGTTTCCTATCCAGCCTGAGCGAGCCCGTCACTCCCGAACGTTGAAGCTCGTCCGTTCGAGCTCCCCCACAGCTTGACCTGACGCTTTCGCGCACGCCGAGGCGAGGAGGGGGCAGCCAGCTCGCCGCACCCGCACTCCGAGCCGTGCAGCCGAAAGAATAGGTCCACGCCGTGGGTGGTCGCCGCAGCGTCGGCGCAGGCGACACCTCAAAACGGAACGGCTCTAGGGCCAATCGACATATGGGTTACAGCCACAGGAGGGCGGAGGCGAGGT
>CAZQIE010000124.1:0-6997 GCA_964593675.1 uncultured Opitutales bacterium | reverse complement strand
GGCCCTGGCACGCAAGCGGGCTTTCCAAAAGGGCACATTTATTGCCGAAGAGCTTTACTGGATCGAAGGCCGCGCCAATTATGAGAAGTCAAAGGCCAGCCAGGTGAGCACTGGGGGAGATACAAATTCTTGGGGTCCCCGTACTGACTTGCCGCCCGGAGTAGACCCGTTGGAGCCGGCGCCTGAATACAAGCGCGAAGGCTCTGAACTCGGTAACGGTTTGGCTGAAATACCTATACTCGGATATCCTCTTGGCCCCTTGGGCGATCTCGCCTCCGGCATAGTAAACATCTTTACAGGAAACCTAAATCGAGGTATCCATCAGATGGCTTATGGCGTGGGCGACTTTCTCGGAACTACGGCGCGCGACGCGTGGGCCTTCGCGTTTGGCATGACGTACGGAAAAGGTCAGGCCGTCGTGTTCGGGATACAGACTCTTATCGACCCAGGCAAGAAGGGGCGGGACTACAGGGCGCTTCCTCTGGCTGTGCTGATTCCCGATTATGATGCCATGTTGGGGGCAAACTGGGGGCTAGACCGCAGTCGCGGCCAAGACAATACGAGTATAATGGGGCACACCCGTCTCGATTATGCTAGCAGGAACCACGACTTCAACTGCTGGGTTGCTTCGGAGAAGGGCGAGTCCTCTATGGGGAAATACCACGCTCAGTGGAACCGGGAGGCTTGGTTCGGGCCAGGAAGCGAGCCGGGCGTATTTGGCCAAGCAATCCGTTTGATTGGAACCCCTGCTTTTTATATATTTAGTAAAACGGACTAAACCGATGAAGGCCTTATTTATATTATGCACAATGGCGGTCTTGGCTGGATGTTGTGTGGGTAATCGAGCTGTTGCGATTTATTCCTTGAAAAAGGAAAAAATGAGTCCTAGTGCCGAGTGGCGATTAATTGAAGGAGTTCGAGAAATATCGAAGGACTTGGCGTTGAACGTCGTCTACGACAAAGGCGGCGAGATGCTTTTTATTGAGGCTAACACCGACATTTCCATCTCTCTCTCTATTTCAGAGAGGAAAGTTACTATCGCTAGGTACACGTACGGCGCGGTAACCGATAGTTATATAAAAGCAATTGTTAGGGTCGAAAAACTACTAAACGATATTTTTGGACCGGAGGGTTTCGATAAAGGCCTAAACTTTACGAGGAAATCGGCTTTGACTTAACGGACCATGGCGTGGACCGGTCTTCCCGCAAAACTTTTAGCCACGATCACGGGGCATGAGACGAAGGTGGGGAAGACGTTGGTCTCGCTCGCCGCGCAGAACGGCCTCGACCGCGAAGTGAAGTCCGTCCGGGCGATGGTGCTGCTCCTTGGCTAGGACGGCAAAGTCGTCGGCCAAAAGAGCGCGTGGGTGCTCGGTGGCACGGACACGTCCACGCCCCTTAAGCCTGGCGAAAAGCGCACCTGCGCGATCAGCCTGCCGACGCCAGAAGGCGGCTTCTACGAAGCCCGCGTGATCACCGCTTCCAGTTGGAATAGACTATGTGACTGGGCCCTGAAAAATTCTCAGGGTCTCTCGTGAATAACGTTCGAAAGATCTTTGCTTTACCGCTCTAAGCCGGCGCGCTGGCTGTACGCGGGGCGCTAAAGCGGGTGCTCCATTGCTGTGACGGGGTGGACCTGGAGGCGTTTGCCCGTTAGGGCTAGCCGGAGGGTCCGGATTTGCCAGGGCTTGAGGGTTGCGGTGAAACGCTGGCCACGGAAGCGTCCGGTCACCCGTGTGGCCCGGCCCGCCATTTCCTGTATGCGCACGACCACACCGTGGCCGTCTTCGGCGGCCTTCAGCGCGAGGACCGAGATGTTTTCGGGCCCGACCGAGACCTCGCTTTTTTCCCAAGGCTCCGTGCCCGGGTGGCCCGAGTCGAGCAGCGCGATTGCGGAGACCTGTTTTTCCTGGGCAAGCCGGTCGAGGGCGAGCTCATCCCACGGACGGGAATCGGCAAGCAACCAGAACCGGCGCTCTTGCCAGCCCTGATCCAGGAATGGGATCTCATTTTCGAGATCACCGCGGTACTCGAAAGGCGGGTGTTCTGCCGGGGCAACACCGCGCGCGAGGAACATGCGGAGGGCGCCGCCTTGGATGTCGTAGCTGTAGCTGGAGTCGTTGAGCAGCGCGAGGGTGGCCGGGGCGCCGCCCATGCGGCCGGAGACGGCGACCCAATCGTGGCACGGCTCTTCATTGCCCGTCACCGCGCGGCGCGTGACACCGCCACATGTCTTGGCAAAAACGGCTTCGGGAAGCAGGCGCGTGGGGATCTCCAGTTTGAGCGAGTGCCGCCGCTCCTGCCAGTTTACCCGCACGCGCAACTCAACGACGGGCGTGTGCGCATAGCGGGTGACGTCCAGCCAGATCTCCGAATTGTGCCAGCGGGCCTTTTCACGCACGACCGTGGCGAGCGGGCCAGACTCCAGCACTCGGGTGCCGAGGCTTTCAGGGCGGCCAACGACGTCGTCAAAGCGGTCGGTGCCGTGCCCCCAGGTGCTGGCGTTGTCGCGCAGGACGACGAAGCCGAGCGGGGCGGAAAGGACCTCTGGGCCTCCCGCGCCCAACTGCAGGGAGGAAAGGGCTGGGCGGGCTTCAAGCTGTCCGAGCGTGCGGGATTCGTCGCCGTCTTTTTTGACGAATTGCTCGGTAGCCACACCGGTTTCGCCGAGCGGGTTCGTCCAGGCGCTGGAGAGCGGCGTGGTGGCGACGCGGAAGACTGCGTAGCCGGCAGGCGGGAGCGGCACGGCGGCCGTCAGCTTGCCCCAGGGCAGGCCCCAGGGGCCGTAATTGGCTTCCGCGCGCATCCACTGGATCGGGATGGTGCGTCCGTCGCTGGTTTCGAGATGGGTAATCTGTTCGCGGCCGTGCGGGACGCTGAAGGTGTCGAGCTGGACAAGCGCTGTGCGAGCCCAGGGCAGGGGATTGGCTGCGAAGAGCACGCTGCCGCGTTCCGAGCGGGTGTCCACACGGCGTGCAAGAGCGGCGGCAGAGCGGAGCGCGAGCTCGTTCGCTTCTGTTAGCGTAGCGCCAAAGCGGTCCCGGGTTTCCTCGTGCGTCGCGGTCACACAGGTGCCGGCGAGGACGTCGTGAAACTGGTTGAAGCCGTAGCGCCACCATGCCTCGCGAAGCGCGGAGGGATCGGCACCCGCGCCGCGGTCGATTACGGCAAGAGACTCCGCAACCCCGAGTGCTTTCTCGGCGGTTCGGTGCTGGCGTTTGGTCTCACCGGTGGCGGCGTAGCAGCCGCGGAAGACGTATTGCAGCTCGTCGCGCCAGACGGGGAGGGTCTTGAAGGCCGGGTCCTTTTCCACGCACGCAAAATAATCGTGCAGTGACGAGAACCGGATTTCGGCAGGGAAGGTAGGGTCGGCCTGAAGCTTGCGAATGCGGGCGACGTGCTCGCGGGTTGGTCCGCCGCCGTGGTTACCAACACCGAAAAACATAAGGCCATGTCGGAAACCAGGCGCAAAACCCTCCGTCGCGGAAGCACGCACCGACGCCTCGATCGTGTCCGCAGTGGCTGCGTAGGACTGGGAATACTGGATCGGGATGCGCTGGGCGAGGACGCGGGATCCGTCAGGGCTTTCCCACCAGAAGAGGAGCGGGAGCGACGGGTTTTCCGCGGGGCCCGGCCGCATGAATACGTAGTAGTCCAGGCCGCATTGGCGGAGGATTTGCGGAAAGCCGGCGGCGTGCCCGAAGGAATCGACGTTATAACCGATGCGGCTCTGGCCTTCGGCGCCGAAAACCCGTGAGAAAAACGCACGGCCGTAGAGCCCTTGGCGCAGGAGGGCCTCTGCGGACGGAAGATTGCAGTCGGGCTGTTCGATCCATGGGCCCACGATCTCCCAGCGGCCAGCCTTCACAAGGCGCTTTATTGACCGAAACAGGGCGGGATCGCTTTCGCTCGCCCAGCGGTAAGTGCAGGCAGATGAGCGGGTGAAGGTGAAGGTGGGCGTCTCGGCCGCGCGATCCACGGCGCTTTGCATCGTCGTGAGCGCCTCAGCCACGCCATCGCGAACCGGCCAAAGCCAAACTGGGTCAAGATGAGCCTGCGAAATCAGGTGTAAAACGGGACGCGCGGGCAGGGGATGAGGAACTTTGGGCATGAGCGTGAGGCGTGGCAGCGCACAAATTCTGCATTTCAGAGTCCTGTGCAAAGGCAAGGGGCCTGAACCGTTCCAAGTTCTCTGGATAAACGCGCCCGTGTTGTCGAGCCGAGTTCTGTGGCGGCGTATCCCCGCTTACGAGAATCCCCCTCTACTCAACGTTTGAGCAACTAGCCCTGTTCTGCGTTCGCGCCTGGAGCAGGTTCTCTTTATTTTAACGCACGCAGCGAACGCTGCGGCGACCACGCACGGTTTGGGCCGTTTCTTTCGGCTGCACGGCTCGGCATGCGGCGTGTGGCGGTTGCCGACGCCCCGTCCTCGCGTCGGCGCGGATGAGGGAGAGAGATCCACAGGTGCGACAACTTGAACTGAATCTCTAAGGGGCGGAGACCTTGAGGCGGAGGAAGCGGCGTGGTGCGGCGGCGGAGAGATCGGCCGCGTCCGGCACGGTGATGGACTGGCCGGTTTGGCCGGGGTTGGTGGCGACGTCTGTCCAGGTGCCGCTGAGGTCGGTGGCGGTCTGGACGGTGTAGGTCAAGTCGGCGCGCAGGCGGGGGAACGAGAGCTGGAGGCGGTTTGCGGCCAAGGCGAGGGTTGGGGAAAGAGCGGTCGCGTCGGCGGCGAGGGGATCCGCGCCGAGGGCGTATTCAAGGATGTTGGAAAGACCGTCTTCATCGGGGTCGGCGCTGTCGGCTGCCGAACCGGCGCTGTCTGTTACAGCGAAGGAGCCGAGTCGCCACGAAGCGATAGGCGAGAGGGTATGTTGCGCGGCGAGGGCCTGGATTTCGGACGCCGCGAGCGTGCGGGTGTAGAAGCGTACGTCGTCGAGGCGCCCATCCCAGCAGCGCTGGGCAGTTCCAGAGAGGCCGTTGCCAATGTAACCGACGCCCGAGGGCGTGCCGATGGGCTGTGTCGGTTGGGTTATCATGGTGGCCGTGCGCGCGACGCCATCGATATACACCTGCGGCACGTTCTGCGTGGCCGTGCTGTCATAAACGACCGCAATGTGGTACCAGACGCCGGTCGGCAGGGAGCCGAAACTCCAATGGCCGATATTGACGCCGTTGCTGTCGAAGGTCTGGAAATTGAGGGTGGAACTGGCGGCGTAGTAGTAAAGCTGGGCGAAGCTGGTGATCTGGAAAAAGCGGGGGAGCGAGCCCGCGGTGTAGGTGTCGGCGTACGCCCAGGCTGTGAAGGAGAAGATCGGGAGTCGGGCGGGTGTGAACTGTGGGGAGGGCGTGCCACTGGTGCCGCCAGGCAGGTCGAGTGCCCCTGCAAGGCGGCCGCCTGAGGGCGCCCACAGGTGACCGGCTCCGGCGATCGTGAGCGCACGATTGTTCCTGGAGGCATCGGCGGCGGTGGCTCCGCTGGCTTCGTCGAGCTTCCACCAGGACCAGAGTGAGCCGTCGAGAAGCGAGGACACGGCGACGGTGGCCGGGTTGGAGGTGGCCGCGCCGCCGGAGTTGGTTGCGACGCAGCGGTAGCTTACGCCGTTGTCGGCGGAGGTTAGCGGCGGGGTCGTGTAAGTGGTGCCGGTTGCATTGGGTATGGGCACCCATGAGACGCCGTTCGTGTTCTGCTGCCACTGGTAGGAAATGGAGGCACCAGCGGTCGCGACGGTGAAGGCGACGGTCTGACCGGCTGAAGCGGAGGCGTTGGCGGGGTGGCTCGTAAACACTGGCGGATCAATGGGGGCGTAAGTCACCGTTGCGGCTGCGGTGAGGGCACCATGCTGCGCCTGCACGGTAGCGGTCCCAGTGCCAGATGGCGGCGCGGAATACACCCCGCCCGAGGTAACGCTTCCCAAGCCGTTCAATACGGTCCACGTGACGATTGGTTGAGGCGAGAGGGGCTGGCCGTACTGGTCGAATACGGTGGCCGTAAACGTTTGGGATGTCCCATTGAGCACGGAGGCTGCTCCCGGTGCGACAGACATTGTGGTGGCGACAGGCGGCTCAATCGCGAAGGTCAGGTCCAGGGTGACGCGCGTTGCTGCGGAGCCATCATCCGCGGTGAGCGCGAGGACGTAGTTCCCGGAGGCTGAAACGGTCACGGCCGTCGTTGATGCGGAAGGGTTGTCAAAAATGACCGAGCCGGGGCCGCTTACTTTTGCCCAGCTGATGCTTACCACGCCGGGTGAAGCGGGTTTGCCGTCGTCGCTTACGGTGCCGACGACCGTTGCGGTCGCGGCGTTGGGGGCGGCGGAAACCGAGGCCCTGACGTCCGGCGCTGCATTGTCGGGGATATCGAGATAGACGCCGAGGCGTGCGGCAGGGATCGGGCGCTCAACGGTTGCGTCCGGAAGCGTGACGCCCACGGCCAGATGGTCACCGCCTGAGCCTTCCTTATGAAGGGCCTCAATGTAATAATACTGGCCGGCAACAAGGGGAATGGCCGCGGAAGTCTGGCCCGCCTCCTTTGTCCATTCCCGGCTGTTGGTGTAGCCGGAAACCTGCGCGATCTTCACTTTCCCCGCGGGGGAGGGCGTCGTGCTGAGCCACAGCTCGGAGGCATCGTCGGAAGCAATGACGAAGGTGTAATTACCCGTCTGGGGCGCGAAGAAGTAACCGCGCACGCGTTGCCCGTAGTTATCGGCCACGTTGGACGGGGCCTCAAACAGGCCGGTGAGCGTCGTGCTGCTGTCAGGCTGGTTTCCCGTGAATTTGGCGGCGCCAGTGAGGGCGCTTACTGCGGAGCCAGAGATTCCGGAGAAAAGTTCGCGGGTAACGCCCGTGCCCGAGGCCGGTGTAGTGGCGGACCCGACGTGGACGCGCACCTCGCGCGCAGTACTGAACTCACCGTCGCTGACCGTCAGCCGCAGCAGGTACGCGCCGTCTGCGGGGAATGTCACCGCAACGTGCTGGGAGAGCATCGGGTGATGCACGG
>CAZQIE010000123.1:0-7073 GCA_964593675.1 uncultured Opitutales bacterium | reverse complement strand
CTCCTGTGGCTGTAACCCATATGTCGATTGGCCCTAGAGCACTTCTACTTTAAGATGTCGCACCTCCTTGAATCACTTTTCCGCCCGCGCCGACGCGAGGATGGGGCGTTCACGCTCGCCGCAGCTTCGGCGCATGCGACAACTTGAAATCAAACCGCTCCAAATGCCGGGGTGGGATGACGCCCAAAAAAAAGCCCCTCCGTCGGACGGAGGGGCTTTGTAAGAGACCCGCGAGCGGGCCTTCCCGTAATGTGTGCTACCAGCGGAAGTAGCGGGCTGGATCGTCACCGAGCTTATGTTCCTCGATGTAGCCAGGCACATAGAACGCACGATCCTGCTGCAGCTTCTGGTCAAGCACGCGGATCGACATCTCCTCCGGGCGACCGTGGATGCCGCCGCCGGAGTCGCGGTCAAACAAGCGCACCGCAAGCGTGACGTACAGCTTGCCCGTGGGGGCCTGGTCGGTGGACGCCTGTTGCGGTGCCACGACGCCTGCCGAGACGCGATATTCACGCGGGTCGTTCCACGGGTTGAATTTCGGATCGCCCGGTTTCTCGTCAGTGCTGCCGATAAGGGTGCCGTTCAGGTACACCTTGTCGTAGTTGTCGATCCGCCCGAGCGAGATCATCATGACTTTGTCTGCCCACGAGCTTGGCAACCGCACCTGGCGCACGAAGACGGCCTCGCCGTCGTTTTTGTCCAACGGGCGCCAGTAGTCCGGCAGGTTAATCGTGTCCCAGTCGGAGGTGTCGACGCCCGGCTTTACGGCGGCCGTCGCGCCAGGGCTCATGCCCGGATCGCTGTGCGGCTTGCTTGCGTCGTTTTGCGGGAGCGCCGTGATCAGCTTGGCCTTCCACGGACCGGCCAGGGGAATGCGCTCGATCCGCGGGTTGAAGATCTGGTCATCCGTCGTAAACGTCGCTCCGAGGTTGGCGAGAAGCTGCGCGTTTGCGCGCGTGAAGCGCCACGCCGAGAACCGCAGATAGGGCTTCGCCTGCGTGTCGAAGGCCTTCGGGTTGATCTGGCTATGGACGATCCAGCCGCGGTCACCGGGCCGTTGCACCCCGATCAGGCCGTCCGCGAACGGATGCGCACCACCCCCGACTACCCGGTAATCCAGCATCGTGCGGATGTGCAGGTCCGACAGGCTCAGGCCGCTTCCAATCGGAGCCGGCGGCGGCGTCAGCGAACCGCCGAAGCGGCGCGCCGTCTTGATGTCGGCGCCGAAGTGGTTCACGCCCGCTTTCGCACTGGGCAGGACGAACGCGTTGCGGCCGGATTCCGCCCAGGCGGTGAGGTCTGCCGCCGAAACGTTCGCGCCTTCGCCGATGATCGCAAGCTCGGCGTCCGCGGTCAGGCCTTCACTGCGGGTGAAGCTCACGGACAGGTTCTTCAGGAACGTTTCGCCTTCCTTGGAGCCCACGTAGATCGTCCGTGAGGCCCGCGGGAGCGGCTGAGAGGTCTCCGCGTAGGACGCGAGGTTCCGGAACAGTTCTTCGAGCGCCGGGTCGCGGTCACCGCGTTCCTCGAAATCGAGCGTGCAGAGCCAGGCACGGCCAGCACCATGGTCGAGCTCAAGGAGCGGCGAGTAAGCGAGGTCGAACTCGCACTCCAGAAGCGGACGCCAGCCTGAACGGTGCGGCTTTTCGAGGGCCGCGCTGCTCACGCTGTGCCGGTTCCCCCAGTGCCACCCGAACGACGGCGTCACCGTCGGGCTATACTTTGGCTTGGCTTCGATCAGCGAGCCCGCACCGCGCCAGTCGCGCAGGTCTTCCGCGTCGAGACCGCGCATCACAGGATGCTCGGGGTCCACGGGGAAGACGCGGCGGGCGACATGGTGGGACACCCGCACGCCGATCGCGCGGTACCATTCAGGCGTCTGGGCAAAGACGATTGCCCGGCCCCCTTGCTGCACGAAAGCCTGCACGCGAGGCCCAAGCGTATCATCCGCCTCAAACGCCCCACGGCCGACAGCCAGGATCGCGCCCTTGTCGGGCTTGCCGTCCCAGGCCTTCGTGGCCACGCCCATCTGTTTCAGGAACTTCGTCGTGGCGCCAACAGGGTCGGCCACAAGCCACGTCTTGGCAGTCGCCGGCGCCGCATTGTCCGGGAACGCGCGGAACGTGAAGTCGTCCGTGTGCAGGTCGCCCCCGATCGTAGCCGTCAGCGCGACCCGGCCCTCAGCCCGGCTCCCTGCGGCAACGGCCGGCACCGTGAACTTGATCGGCACCCGTGCCTGATCCCCCGGAGCGATCTGCCCCTCGTTCTTGCCTTCCGCGATCACCTTCCCGCCAAGCTCCACGGTCCATTCGGCTTTGTACGGGAGCGCTTTGCGTTGGTCGTTGAGAAGCGCGGCCAGTTTCGTGACCGTCTCTCCAGACCGGAACGAATGCGCCTTGTCGTAGATGTCAGGGCTGCCCGCAACCCACGCGAGCGTCGGACGGTTGCTCTCCACCAGCGTCTTCGCCCCGGCGAGCGGCTGAACCGCCGGTTCACGCAGATACTGCATAGCCCGCGTGATGACGCCGGGCTCATACGCCCCCGTAGACCCAGGCGTGAACGGCGGAACGTCCGCCTGCTCCTTGGTGCCAGGTTGCCACAGCATTGCCTCCACATACCAGGGGATCATGCCTCCTGAAACGCCCGCTGTGCGCCACGTGCGCCACGTATTGCGGATGAAGAGCGACTGACATTCCTGGAACTGCTCGTTAAAGGCGATGAGCGGTTCAAGCTGCATGCGCTCCCAGAGCTGGTCCTTCTGGTGCTTCATTGCCACCACGAGGCGGCGGTAATCGTCCGTCTCCTTTCGGTAGGCCTCCGGCCCAAAATATGTCGCCAGGAACTCCGTCATCAGCGGCTCCGTGGTAATGGCGAAGCCGAAGTGGTATCGCCCGCGATGGAAGTTGATGTTGAACGGCGTCCCGAACTCAACGGCCAGATACGGCATGTCACCGGCTTCCGCCCAATGGCTCATCCATTCCTCGCGCTCCTGAAGCGGCGTCAAGTTCAGGTAGTGGTTGGCCGTGTAAACATCGCCATACGTGTTGCCCGCGTGGGTGAAGAGCGGGCGCGTGGAATCGAGGTCCTTGACGATCTTGCGAAACTCCAGCCAGTCCGCGTGGCGCGGGTGGGGGATGTCCTTGCGGTACGTGCTCACGCCGATGTTGCGTGGGTCCTGGTCCCCGCTCTGGTTGAACAGGTTTGCCGCGGTGCCCCAGATCAGGATCGACGGCTCGTTCCTCACGCGACGCAATACCGCGCGCGAAAGCTCAGCGTAATCCTCTTTGCGTTGAGCCCAGACGGACTGCCAGTCCGCATTCTGGAAAAAGTCATTCGGGCTCGGGAACGCTCCGATCACCGGCGCACCCAACTCGCTCGCCTTCTCGTAGAAGGCATTCCAGAAGTGCGCGTAACCACGGCGGCTTTCAACGCTCACCGGCCACACCTGGATGATATTGAAATTCGCCGCCTGCATGTTCCGGATAAGCATTTCCTGGGCGACCATGTTGCCATTCATCAGGTGCTCGGGAGCCTTCGTGGGCCGCAGGTGCAACGTCGTGCCGTTCAGGTAGAACTGGCGCCCTTCGATCCAGAACTCGCGGAAGCCGAAACGCTGGGCGTAGCTGTCCTTCATCCCGGCAGGGCCGTTGGCCTCAATCGTCAGGTTGTACTGATTGGGCTGATTTACGTCCCACAGCACCGGGTTGGCCCAAGGCAGGGTAACCGAGACCGTCTGCGTCTTTGCTGCCACCACAGGTACCGTCTTCTCCGCACGGAACGAGGGCTGCGCCTCGTTGGCGAGTTGGGCGCTGAACTTCAACGTCACGTTGCCCGGCGCCGTCACGCCACTCAGTTCAATCTCCAGTCCCAGGTTCTTCTGGCGGACCGACGGCTTCACGAAAACGTCGCTGATAACCGGGCCCTTCGGCATCGACTCCACCACAACATCGCCAATGATGCCAGCGTTGGTGAGCTTCGACTTGTTCTTGGCCTCGGACGCATACCCCATGTAGTGCACCTGATCGTTCGCGTCAGGCGTCGCTATGACCAGCACGCGCAATTGGTTCGCCCCCGCTTTCGTGCTCTCCGTGATGTCCACCGTGCCGAACGGCCAGCGCACATCCCCCGCCTTGTTCCCGTTTACCCACACCGTCGCGTCAGTGCTCACCCGGTGGAAGTCGATCACGATCCGCCGGTCCTCCTGTTTCCAGTTTGCCGGAATGTTGAGCGTGTACTCATACCAAGCCGCGGCGAGGTTTTCGTTCAGTTTCTGCCAAAGACCCGAAGACCCCTTCTTTACGATGCCCGGCAGCTTGGGCTGATCCCAGCTGCCACGCCCAAGCCAGTTCCCAGGGACCCAGATGGCGCCCCAGTCCCCAGTCGGCTGTTTGGCAGCCTCCTCGACGGCAGGCTGGAAATTCCAGACGCCATTCAGGACGATGCGCCCGCGTAGCGGTGTGAGGGCCACCGTCGGGCCTTGCGGCGTGACGTCCGTGGGCGTCGCTGGCGCCATCTGCGCGTGTAGCCCAACTGCTGCTAGGAACAGCAAGGCTGAGGTGAGGGCAGTACGTAGGATCATGGGTAAAAAACGTTTCTCAGTCCGTACGGCGGCACGCCTGCATCAAGTCGTTAAAAGGGGCGTGAGTGATACTGAAGACCGGCGGCGCCTGCGGGACTTTCAGGGAAAATAGGAATGCACGAAAAAGCCGGATGCGAGACACGAGCTCTCGCACCCAGCGTTTCAAACCAAAGTGACCGTTTACTTGAACGTCACCTGGTAGTCATCGACCTCCAGAATGCCCGCGGAATTGAAGAAACCGGGCTGGAGCTGCAGGAAGGCCGCGTCCGCCGGAATTTCCGTGATCACGATTTCCTTCTCTATCCATTCCGTCACCGGGCTGGTGACGTTGAACAGGATCGCCGGGCGCTTGCCTTGGCAGATCTTCTTTTCTGCGGTCATGAAGATCGGGTGGTCGCGCAGGGACGTCCAGCTCAGCTTCGTGCCCAGACGCACTTCGGGCGCACGCACGCGCACGCTCACGCGGATTTCCTTCGTGCCTTTGGGCACCGGAACCTCAGCGACGATACCCACGCCCGCCCACTTCTGGCCCGCGGCCTCACGCTCGGCAGCCCATTCGTCGGGGCTCGTCGCGCTATGGGTGATGCGGACGAACGTGTTGTCTTCCTCCTTCACGACCTCGAACTTCACGCCCGGGTAGCCCGGCATGCGCCCGTCAGCAAGACGCCAGCCCGTGGGCACGCCGTTGAACTTCGGGTCGCTGTGCGTCTGCAAGCCGACATCGAAACTCCCTTCCGGGAAGGCATTCGCCTGAGCGGCTTGGGCAAAGCCCGACGCAAACAGGCTGGCAGTTAGGATCGCGACACTAACAATGGATCTGTTTTTCATGGTGGGGAAACTAGGGCAACTGTTGCGGTTTTCAGTCAGCCGCGCTCTATGCGTGGCAGGCCGAAAAGCCGAACAAAGGGGGTGTAAAGAGAACCGGCGGGGCAGGGACCGTTTCCGCTCCGGGTAGTGAGCAGAATGCGGAGACGGAGTAAGAATGCTTTTTGAGAAAAAGGCAACAAATCCCGTCACGATACGACCAAACCCATTTGCTGGACAGTTTAACGCCGGCTTCCGCGCTTGGGGTATGCCGCCTGGACCTTTTTATAAGCGGTGCAGCCCAGGCGAAACGGCCCACGCACGCTCCCCGCTGCCCGGATAAAAAAAAGCCCCGCTGCGTGGCGCAACGGGGCTTCGGGGGTGGGGGATCATTGCTGGACTATCTTCAGTCGCAAGAATCGCGGTTCGGTCGTTCCAAGCGCCGTGCTGTCGCGAATCGTCACCCGCGGCGTGCCGTCGGTGTCGTCGCTCGGCGCAGGTGTCACCGTGTACGTCGCGGTATCGAGTTCGCTCCAGTCCGACAGGCTTGAGCCTGCCTCAATCTTGTAGGTCAGGTCCGCGCGGTTGGCCGGCTTGCGGAACGTGATCGTCACGTAAGAACTCCCGCTTTCCGTCACCGTACCAAAGACCGGCCTGATCTTGCAGGAGACCTTGGGGTCCGAACCGAACGCATATTCGAGCAGGTTGGAGAGCCCGTCACCATCCGGGTCGGCATCGGCGCCGCTCGTGGCCGAGTCTGCCAGTTCGCTTTCCGAGAACTTTGATCCGCGCCAGACGGAGTAATCGTTCGCACGCGTGATCACGAGCTGCAGGTCATTGCCCACGATCTGGAGCGAGGCTTCCCAGCCCGCAGGTGCCACGAGGGTGGGGACGGAGCCCGTAATGCCGCCTGCGGCCGTTGCCAGCGTATACGTGCCGGCGTCAGCCTTGCCGGTTGCCGAAGTGATCTCCACCTTCGCGCCCGTGTTGAGCGCGAGGCTTGAGGACAGGTTCAGCTTCGATTGTGAAGCCGGAGCCGAGGCCAACGCAAACGTGAGCCCGCCGCCCTCCTGCACCGTAACGGCACCGGAAATCGTGCCCGTGCCCCCGAGGTAGCCTCCGGACGCCACGGTAACCGTCCCCGTGCCCGTGCCCGAGCCCGTCGTGTTGGTGACCTTCAGCGTTCCGGCGCTCACGGTCGTCCCGCCCGCGTAGGTGTTGGCTGCGCTCAGCGTCACCGTGCCCGAGCCGATTTTGGCAACCGGCACGCACGTGGTGTTGCTGCCCGAAGAACTGCCGTCCGAAATCACGCCGCTGAACACGGTCGTGCCACCGGCCGCGGAAGTAAGCTGCAACTTGCGCGTGCCGCCAACAATGCGGCTGAGCGCCACGGTGCCGGTGAACGTCGCGCTGCCACTCGTGTGGACGCCGCCGATGATCAGGTTGTCATTCGAGGTCTGGCCTGCCGTCGTGGTCTGGTTTGTAACAACGTTGCCCCCGACATTGTAGCCGTTCGTGTACAACCCCGCCTGGCTCGTGCCGGCATTGCCCCAGTTGCCCAGCTTGAACCGCCCGTTCGTGCCACTGCCGTTGCCGGTGCCGAGCGCGTTGGCGTGGTTCAGCCGCAGGTTGCCCCACCGGACTTCCCACGTGGTGCTCGTGGTCGTGAGCCCGCTGCCGTCGCCCGAAA
>CAZQIE010000122.1:0-7131 GCA_964593675.1 uncultured Opitutales bacterium | reverse complement strand
TCTACCTCGCCTCCGCCCTCCTGTGGCTGTAACCCATATGTCGATTGGCCCTAAAAGATTCCTTCGACGGGGCCAGGCCCTCCAGCTCGCGCACGATGTCAACCACGGGCCTCAGGTCCTCGCGCAGGTTTGCGCGCTGCTCCTCCGTCGCCTCGTCCAGCCAGCCGTCACGCTTCATCTTGCCCCACCAGGCAACGATCCGGTTCACATACGGGTGCACGTTGTCGATGCCTCGGTCGTTGTCCTGCTCCTGAAGCTCGTCAGTGGAGACCACACGCCCGCGCAGGATGGACTTTCCAAGGCGGCGCGTGGAGATCGGTTCGCCCTTTGCTGCCGCCTCCGCCGCCACGTTCAGCCACCTGCGTTGCTCGTCGGGGTCTTTGAGCGAGGCGACCTTGCGGTGGTGTTCCCAGGACAGGTTGTGTGTGCGCACACACAAGCTCACTTGCCGGGCAACGCGCGCGAAGTGGCGCAGCGTGTTGTAGTCGTAGCCGGTCGACTTGAGGGCCTCGGTGTATTTGTCGCCGTAGTCCTTGCGGGACTCGCCGTAGTTGATCCAGTCGCCGATCAGGAACGCGGTCGTCCGACCGGCGCGGACGAGGTGGGTGCCGAGTTCGGCCCACTCGTCAAAGGAGAGGTCCTCGCGGATAGTGAGGCCGGACTCGGTGATTTCAACCTTTGCGGCCATTGCGAGCGAAGCTGTCATGTCGGGTGCAAATGCGTTGCTGGGTGCGTCCATACACACGGCGCGTTGTCAACTGGCGCATGGCTCGGGACGGTGGCAGGCCAAGCGCATCGCACACAGCAACGCACCGCTTCGACACCGCCGCCCGCGTCACGCCGTGCCGCCGCGCAATCGAGGTCATTGAGTCGCCGCCGTAGGAGATGCCTGTGACAAGCGCCAGGCACTCCAGCGTGAGCGGCACATTCCCCTGGCCAAGGATTTCGCCGACAACACGCCGCAGCGCGGACCATAGCGCCTCCGGGTCATTTTGAACAATCGACCGTGGAGCCGCTGCGTCTTCCGGCGTGCCTGCGTCGAAGGTGGCAAGGTCGCCGTCTTGTATCGACATTTCGGATACGTCCTCGTTCTTGCGCGTGACGAGCGGGTCCACTGACGGCTTCAACAGCCCGCGCGATTCCAGCTTCCGCCGCTGACCGGGCGTGAGCTTCGCGACCCAGTCACGGTAGGCCTGTGTGTATTCCGTGTCCCTCAGGCGCTTTGTTTCGTCGTAGGCGCTCATGACTGCACTTCCTCCTGCGAGGCGCCAATGGAGACCCCTGCAAGCGCCTTTGGCTGCGATTTAAGGCGAGATGAATGTCCTGATGCCCTTGTGCTGCGATGGCGCGTTGTAAGGCCTGCGGATGCTTTGGGCATGACCCACAAGCAAGCAACGCCCCTGCGCTGGAATGCTGCCTCGTGGCACCGGCGCCGCGCGCGCTTTTGTTTGTCTGGTTTCCTTCCTTCGCCGCCGCTTTCCTCGCACCGTGCAGGGCTAATAAAGCCCCTGCACGTAGTGCGGAGAAAGAGAGATTTCAGATCTCTTTCTCCTCTCCTTTTAGGGAGAGTAGGACCAGTACGTAGAACCACCGGTCCTATGAACCGCCCCGGTTCCGGCGATAATGGCTTCGCAAACTCACGTTTGCCTAGCATGTTATTCGCTGTCACGGCTATCCTCCTTATGGTCATAGCCTTGCCATAGGCCGGTCTTAGGGTTGTAACGCAGGATCTTTCGGGCAGGCTGGCGGATGTTGTCGAAGACCGACTGCGCTTGGCTTGCGTCCTTCCCGTTCGCATCCAGTTCTGCCGCGATGTAGTTCAGGACCTCGCTCTGCTCTGGGTCCTTGCTGTGACGCAGCGGAGGCATGTTTGAGAACATGGCCCGGTAGCTGCCGAAGACGTAGGTTGTCGGCTTCTTTCTGGGCCTTCCCTTGCCGTCCTGCTCCCGTCCCTCAATGGCCTTGGGATCGGCCTCAATGCGCTCGAAGCGGTGGCCGTTCCAGCGCACGACAAACTCGGTCTGCGGGGGCAGGTCACGCAGGATGGGCGAGATCGTGAACGACTCCGCCTCCTCGTGCGTGGTCATCGTCAGGAGCACGTCCGGGTCGCGACCGAAAACGGAAGCTCCGGCGATGCGGTCGATCGCATCGCGCCCAGTCAGGTTGCCCTTTGGGAAGTGCGCGGCGATGAGCACTGCCGCTTCCGCCCTGAGCGCCAGCCGTTCTAGCTCCGCGAGCACCTGCGCCATCTCCGTATTCGAATTTTCCTGGCGCTCGCCGTAGGTCTTGTAGATCGGGTCGATGATGATCAGGTCGAACCGCGACTGGGCGACCTTCGCGAGCAGGTCCTCGACGAGCTTTGAGATCTCCGTGTCGTGCCCGCGCAGGTTCCAGGCATGGAAGCCGGTGAGCGCGCTCACGGGAAGGCTGCGGCCCTCCGCGACATGCCGGATGCGCTTGCGGTAGGAGAAGCGCTGGATTTCGAGGTTTAGGTAGAGCACCTTCGAGCGCAGCGTCTTGAACCCGCACCAGTCGCCGCCTGTGGAGATTGCGACCGCAAGATCAATCAGGTTCCAGGATTTGCGCGCCTTGGAAGGGCCCGCGATGATCATCTTTGAGCCGCGGTAAAGCAGGCCCTCAATGAGCTGCGGAGGGTCGGCTTCGTCTTCGGCGCAGAAGTCTGCCGCGCACACAATGCCCGGCATCTGCGACCGCGCGCGCTCCCAAGCCGCGTAGCTCGCGGGCCCGAGGTTCACGGCAAGAAGCCGCTGGACCCTGTCGCCGCGCAGCCCGCCTGGGCAGCGGGAGAACCGCGAGGGGTTCTTGTTCTGCGGGTCGATTTCCAGCGCGGGCACGCTGTCCCAGATCTTCTGCCTCCGCTCGTCGTATTCCTCGCGGGTCTTCGCGTCCACCCGCACCCACGCATGAATGCTGCTGCCGCCTGAGTCGATGAGCGCCGCGATGGGCAGGCCCGATTCCCGCAGAAGCCGCTCCTGGTCTGACTTCGGGAGCTTGTCGCTCTCAACGAGGACATGGCGCAGCCGCGTCACGTCCTTGTCGGCGCCAGAGCTTTTGAGGGCCACGGGGTTGATGCGCACGTAGAGGCCTGCTGTTCCCGAGAAGACGCGGGAGATTCCGCCTTTTTCGTTCGTGCGTGCAATCCACTCGTCGCGGGTCAGCACGTTTACGCCGCCGTGTTCCGGGATCGCGCGGGTCTCGCCTTCATGGAGCACGGCGGGCGCAATCGAGACAATGTCCTCGGGCGCAAAGCATGCCTTCAGGAACAGCTCGAACTGGTGCTCCTGCGACACGGGCGGGTGGTAGGCCTCCTGCGCCTGAGGCGTCCCCTGGCGCGAGTAGCCGAAGGCCAGGCTCCCGCGGCCACCCGGTGGCGGGTCGGCCTTCTCGGCGTCCTCCAGCTTGTGCCAGAGCTCCTTCTCGGACCACGGCGGCTGACAGCGGGCGTTGTAGTCCTTGAGCAGCGCCCACGCCTCCTGCTGCGAGAGCCCAAAGCCCTGCACAAGGACGCACGCGACCGCGAAGGTCTGGTTGTGCCCACCTTGGCCCGACACCGCCGCCGGCATCGCCGCAACGTAGCTGCGGGCGCGCGCGACGACATCGTGGCACGGAAGGCCAGCGTCCGACTGATAATGCAGACCCATTACCCGGCCCTCCTTTCAGTATGGACGCGCGGCGTAAATGTAACCTTGACGCGCCGCGTAAATGGTGCGACGATCGTTGGGTGATCAAGAGCTTCGCGGATGCAGAGGCCGAGAAGATATGGAACCAGCAACGGTCCCGGAAGCTTCCCGGTGATATTCAGCAGCGTGCGCTCAACAAGCTCGCCATGCTCAGTCAGGCGCGGGACGTTCTGGATCTTCGGGCCCCACCGGGGAACCGTCTCGAGGTCCTCACCGGGAACCGTGCCGGTCAACACAGCATAAGAATCAACCAGCAATGGCGCATCTGCTTCCGATGGGAGGAAGGCGACGCCTATGACGTGGAAATCGTCGACTACCACTAAGAGGAGCCAACCATGACCAAACTGACTTTTCCGCATCCAGGTGAGATTCTGCGCACGGAGTTCCTCGAAGAACTGCACGTCAGCCAATACAGGCTGGCTGTGGACATCGGCATCCCGCACAGCCGCGTGACTGCGATCATCAAAGGGCGCAGGGCCATCACGCACGACACGGCCCTCCGGCTGTCGCGGTATTTCGGCACCTCCGCGGAGTTCTGGCTCGGGCTTCAGATGGAATACGACCTGAGGAAGGCCCGTGAAGAAGTCGGCGCTGCCATCGAGAAAGAGGTCAAACCTCTGCGTTTGGCATCGTAGACCCATTACCCGGCCCTCCTTCCGTCGAACAGGTCAGAGAGCCATTCTGAGGCCTCCTCGAACGTGGCGGTTTCCGGGTGCGGGTGGCCCGTCTTGCGCAGCCAGGCGACCTGCTTTGGCGTGGCAAGACGCAGCGCGCGCCGCGTCATCACCTTGTCGAGCAGCGCGGACGCGTAGCCCTTTGTGCGCACAGCGCCGGGGTCGAAGCCCATGCGCTCCAGCGCGTCGAGCTGCTTCTGCGAAGGGGCGTCCTCGTGCCAGCGCATCGTCGGCGCCCAGTCCGCCAGATCGACCTCGTGGAGCGACAGGGCGTATTCCACGGGGTCGATGAGCTGGCTCCGTCGCGCAGTGTTCGCCCTCAGCGCCTCAGCAAGTGAGCGCTCGCGGGACTCCTTCGCATCGCACTCAAGTTGCAGAAGGTCTTGCTCGCATTCGAGGCCAGCCGCGCCTTCCGAGATCTCCGTCATCTCCTGCGCAAGCTCATCGCACGGCGCGACAAGGTGCGCGGGACGCACGAGCGAGTGCTTCTCGGTCATCCACAGGAAGTCGAGCACGAGCAGGCCCTCCTTGCCCGCGCTGACGCGCGTGCCGCGCCCGATGATCTGCGAGTAGAGCGCGCGAACCTTCGTCGGGCGCAGGCAGACGATGCACTCGATGGAAGGCTCGTCAAAGCCCTCCGTGAGCAGCATCGAGTTTGAGAGCACCTGGACCTCGCCGGCGCCGAACCTGCGCAGGATCTCGCCGCGGTTCTCGCTCTGGCCGTCGACGTGCTCGGCCGCCAGGCCCGTCTCGCGGCACCGCCGCACGAACTCCTGCGACGTGCGGATCAGCGGCAGGAAGACGAGCGTCTTGCGCCGGCCCACCGCCGCCACCAGTTCCTGCACGATCGCGCCGAGGTAGGGCTCTAGCGCGCTGCCGAGGTCCGCCTCGCTGTAGTCGCCCGCCACCGTGCGGACGCCGTTCAGGTCGATCCGCAGCGGCAGCGTGCGCACCTTGATCGGCACAAGGAACTTGTCGCGGATGAGCTCGGGCAGTCCGACCTCGTACGCCACGTCCTCGAAGTATTCGCCGAGGCTGCGCTTGTCGCCGCGGTCCGGCGTGGCCGTGACCCCGAGCACGTTCGCGTGCCCGTCAAAGTGCGCGAGCACGCTCTGGTAGCTGTCCGCGAGCGCATGGTGCGCCTCGTCCACCACGACGAGGCTGAAGTGGTCCTTCGGCCAGCGCTGGAGCCGCTTCTCGCGCATCAGCGTCTGCACGGAGCCCACGACAACCGGTGCGAGCGGAGAGGCCTTTTCGTCGGCCTTCTCGATCTCAGCGATCACGCCGGTCGCCTTGTAGAGCTTGTCCTGAGCCTGCCGCAGCAACTCGTCGCGGTGCGCGAGGATCAGCGTGCGCTCCGGCTGGAGCCCGTGTGCGAGCGCCGAGAACAGGACCGTCTTTCCCGCGCCGGTCGGCATCACCGCGAGTAGCTTGCGACGCTCGCGGAAGCCCCGGCGCACCGCCTCAAGACAGCGCTCCTGGTAGGGGCGCAGGTTAAAACGGCTCATTGGACGCCTCCTCCGTTTTGGCTGCTTGGGGCTTCGGGGCCTTCTGCGCGCCGCGCTGCGGCTGGAGCCACAGGTCCACGCGGTTGCTCAGCTTGCCCTCGTATTCCTCGACCCGGAGGCGCGCGCGGCCGCAGCGGCCCACAAGTTCCGACGCGGAAACGTCGACCTGCTGGCCCGCGACCACCGTCTCGCCGATTGCGCGCCGGAATGCGTCGATGCGCCAGAGCGCCGCCGGGCTTCCGACGAGGTAGTCGTAGAGGCGGCAGCCGTGGCCCTCGACCTCAAGCGTGAGTTTGATCATCTCCGTGCCCGTGGTCTTGGAGACGGTTTCGATGGCGGCGATGACGCGCACGTCGTAATCGCCGGGTGGCACGTGGAACTCGCGGGGTTCCTGCGGTGTGGATGAGTATTTCATGAAATCAGCGAATTTGGATGTGGTTGCGGGTCTCGAGGACGGCCCCGAGGATCAGCTCGCCCGCTTGCAGAGCGGCTTTGATGGCGGTGAGGTCGGCTTCGACCTTCACGCGGCGGCAGCCTTCCGGCAGCGACTCGACCGGGCACGTCACGCTGACGCCCTCGGACTTGCGCCAGCCGATAGTGGCGCGCGCATCCTTCAGCTTTGTGCCGGGCTCAACGAACTGCTCCAGGTAGCCCACAAGCCGCTCAACCGTGCGCTCTGCCGCCTGCTGGCGCTTTGCGAGCCGCTGCTTTTCTGCCTTCAGCGCCTCCGCCTCGGCGCGCAGGTTCTTCACGAAGCACGCAATGTTAAGCGCCTTGCGGTCGCGTTCGCCCTCGATCCTCGAGAGCGCTTCTTCAAGCCAGTTCAGGGCGTCGTCCTGCGTGACGGGCAGGCCGTCCGGCCCCTCCGTCACGTCGCCCGAGATGACGTCCGCCACCTTCGCCCAGAGCGCTTCGAGTTCAGCGTAGGTTTCGTAGAGCTTCATGCTGCACGTCCTTTCTCGCTGGCCTTCTTGCTCAGGAACCCGATAGCCTGGGCCGCCTGCTCCTGCGTGAGGTCGTTCCAGTCCTCCGCACCGCCGAGCGCTTCAGCATCGAGCCACTTGAAGAGCTTCGTCATCTCCGCCTGCCCGTAGCCAAGCTTCGCCCAGAGCGTCTGGATGTTCTCAAGCTGCACCGGCAGCACCTTCGCCGGCCCCGCAGTAGAGGCGGCCGCAGTCGTTGCAGCCTTCGTCGGCGCCTTTGCTTCCGCCGCCGCAGGCTTTGCCTTTTCGGAAGGCTTCGCCTCCG